>JBKPSY010000064.1:0-8647 GCA_046735235.1 Acidobacteriota bacterium
AGCGTGACGTCGAACGCGACTCCCTTCTCGTCAGCCCCCTTGACGTGCAGCGAGGTCGTCTCCGCGCGCTCGACGCTGGCCGTGCCGCTGCCGACGAGCGTGGCGCCCTTGATCGTCGAGGCGTGATGGAAGGCGCCGCCAGCCTGCAGGCCGAGCGAGAACTGGTCCGGGCCGCCCTGCTTGAACTGCCAGATCGTCACGTTGACGTACGACACCGTCGCGGCGTCGGCCTTCAGCGTCGCGTGCCACATGGCCGCGGGCACGTCGTAGATCGAGCCGTCATCCGCGTGCTCGCAGGTCACCTCGCCAGTCAGCGTGTAACCGGTGCCGTCCAGCGTCGCTGCGCTCGATGTCGATGAGGGCGTGGCAGCCGTGGAGGTCGGTGAAGCCGATCGCGACGTGGCGGGCTGTCCGTCGCCGCAGGACGGGGCGAAGAGGGCGAGGAGGGCTAAGGGGGCGAGGCCGGACTGAAGTCCGGCCCTACGATCCCTCGACGAGAACAACATGAACAACTCCTGGGCCGTGAACACCCCGGCTGAGGGTCATCTCGATGTCGCCGGTGCGGCTCGGGCCGGTGATGAACACGAGGTTGCTGCCGGCGTCGGCCGCGTCCGGATGCGACGCGAGGAAATGCGACAGCGACGGCACGATCTGCTCCGCGCGCAGGACGGCGATGTGCGCCGGCGGCAGCAGTGACGCCATGCGCCCGCGGCCCGGTGCGCTGATGACCGCGAGCGACCCGGTGTCGGCCAGACCCGCCACTGCCCCTGTCAGGCCCACCGGCACGGGATCGAGCGCCGCCAGCCGCACCTTGCGTGCCTCTGAATCCGGCGGCAGCCAGCACGACTCGACGGTGATGCCAGCCGCGGCAATCGCGGCCGACAGGCCAGGGCAGTTGAGCCACTCGGCGTCCCACGCGAGCACGTGCGACGCGTGGCGCTCGCGCAAGAGGCCAATCACCGTGTCGATGGCCGCGGCGTCGCCGCGCGTGCGATGCACCGTCACGGCAAGCGCGGCGGCCTCGGCTTCGAATCTCGCCACGAGATCGCCGGCGACATCGCTGACAGCCGGCGGGCCGGGATGCTCGAGCCGCGCCGCCGGCGGCAGCCCGCCCAGGCGAATCTGCCGGTCGATCGACGCGAGGACGTTGAAGCGGCCGTCGGTCATCGCGACCGCGCCTCCCAGCGATCCATGAAGCTCCGCGGCGCCAGCGCCGGGAAGTCTCGGTGATCCGTCCACCGGGCCAGATGACCGGGCACGAAGCGGACCCAGCCGTCGCGCGCCGCCGCCCGTGACGCCAGGCGAGCCGCCCGTTGTGCAACCCGGAACAGCCGCGGTCGCTCCGCCACATACCGAAGCAGCCAGAGCCCGGCCGTCACCCACGACGGCGTCTCGCCCTCTTTAGTGGATCGATCGCGCAGCGACAGCAGCATCCGCGGGATGTCGATGCGGACGGGACATACCTCGCGGCACGCGCCGCAGAGGCTGCTCGCCTGCGGCAGGTCGCTCCACTCCGCAAGGCCGCGCAGGCCCGGCGTCAGCACCGCGCCGACCGGGCCCGGATAGACGCTGCCGTACGCGTGGCCGCCGATCTGCTGGTAGACGGGACAGGCGTTCAGGCACGCGCCGCAGCGAATGCAGTAGAGGATCTCGGCGAGCTCTCCGCCGAGCAGACGGCTCCGCCCGTTGTCCACGAGCACAATATGAAAATGCTCGGGCCCATCGCTCTCGCCCCCCTCGCCCCGCCTCGGCCCTGAAATGATGTTCGTGTAGACCGTCAGCTTCTGCCCCATCGCGCTGCGGCCGAGGATCTGCAGCATCACCCCGAGATCGGCCAGCGTCGGCACGAGCCGCTCGATCCCCATCAGCGCCACGTGCACGCGGGGCAGCGTCGTCGTCAATCGCCCGTTGCCTTCGTTGGTGACGATGCAGAGGCTGCCGGTCTCGGCGACGCCGAAGTTGCCGCCCGAGATCCCCATGTCGGCCTTCAGGAAGCCGGCGCGCAGCGTGCGCCGCGCGAACGCGGTCATGCTCGGCACGTCCTTCAGGTCATCATCCGCCGCGCCAAGCTTCGTGCGAAACGACTCGGCGACCTGCTCCTTGCTCTTGTGAATGATGGGCGCGACGATGTGCGACGGATGATCGCGGTCGATCTGGACGATGAACTCGCCAAGATCGGTCTCGAGGACGTCGACGCCGGCCTTCGCGAGTGCGTCGTTCAGCTCGATCTCCTCGCTCACCATCGACTTCGACTTCACGGCCGTGCGGCAGCCATGCTCCTGCGCGATGCCGGCGACGATCGCCACGGCCTGCTCGGCCGTCTCGGCCCAGTGGACGTGCCCGCCGCGCGCGGTGACGGCGGCCTCGAACTGACGCAGGTAGTCGCCGAGGCGCGCCACCGTGTGCGCCCGAATGGCACGCGCGTGATCGCGCACGGCGTCTGCGTGGGTGAAGCCCTCGAACCCGCGCCGCCGGCCGGCCATCAGCGTCGTCGTTGCGCGCGACATCGCGGCGCCGAGCGCGCGGTCCTTCAGCGCGGCGTCAACGCGGTCGTAGAACGTGGCGGGAGAAGTCATGACGCGTCGCCGGGTCGACCGGGTCCTGCGGGTCCAGCGGGTCGATCAGGTCGGTTGGGTCGATCAGGCCGCGCCAGTAGTTCCGCGAGATGCTTCACCTGCACCGCCTTTCCCTGACGGTGGAGGCCGCCGCCGATGTGCATCAGGCAGCTCACGTCCGTGGCGACGACGGTGTCGGCGCCGCTTCGCTCGATCGCGGCGATCTTCCGATCGAGCAGGCTGCCGGAGATCTCGCTCATCTTCACCGCGAAGAGCCCGCCGAAGCCGCAGCACGTCTCCTCGTCGTCGAGCGGACAGCGCTCGATGCCCGTCACGCCATCGAGCAGCTGCTTCGGCTGCCGATCGAGGCCGAGACCCCGGAGCCCGTGGCACGCGGGGTGATAGGCGACGCGCCCACTGGCCGTGGCGCTGACGTCGGTCACGCCAAGCACGTCCACGACGAACTGCGTGAACTCGTGCGTGCGCGCGGCGAGCGCCGTGGCGCGCGGCCCGTATGCCGGATCGTCGCGCAGCAAATCGGGCGCCTGATGAATCACCATGTCGCCGCACGATCCGGACGGCACGATCACCGGGAGGTCGCCGTCGCCGAACACGTCGATCAGGTGGCGCGCCATCGCGCGCGCGTCGTCCCAGGAGCCGGAGTTGAAGGCGGGCTGGCCGCAGCACGTCTGCCCGGCAGGCACCTCCACCTGGAGGCCCAGACGTTCGAGCACCGCGACGACAGAAAAGCCCACGTCCGGAAAGAAACTGTCGACGAGGCAGGTGACGAGGAGCTGCACGCGGGTGGGACGCGCTCGCGGCGCCGCGTTCGGCTGGCTCACGAACGATCCTTTGCCTTGTTCTGCAACTGGCGCCGGAAGGCGCGGAACTGCGTGCGCGTCTTCTTCTTCTCGAGGTGCTGCGCCAGGCCGTCCTGGCGGGCGGCCAGCATCGCCTGCTCGCGCCCGAGCTTGTGGTAGTTCTCGAGGCGCTCCGCGGTCAGGCGGCCGTCGGCCACGGCAGCCTTCACCGCGCAGCGCGGTTCGGTGTCGTGCCCGCAATCCGTGAAGGAGCAGGAAGCGGCGAGCGCAGCGATGTCGTCGAAGGCCTCCTCGAGGCCGGAGTCGGCGGACCACAGCTGCAGCTCGCGCATGCCGGGCGTGTCCACGAGCACGGCTCCGCCCGCCAGCGGCACCAGCTCGCGATGGGTGGTCGTATGCCGCCCGCGCGAGTCGCTCGCGCGGACTTCCTGTGTGCGCAGCCGATCCTCACCGAGCAGCCAGTTGATCAGCGTCGACTTGCCGACTCCGGACGATCCGAGCACCGCGATCGTCTGACCCGAGGTGAGATACCGCGACAGCGCCTCCATGCCGCGCCCGTCGCGGGCGCTAATCACGTGCACGGCCACGCCGGTGGCGACGCCAGCCATCTCCTGCACTTTATCGTCCAGCGCCTCGGCCACGTCGGCCTTGTTCAACAGGATCACCGGACGTGCGCCGCTCTGCCAGGTCATGGCGAGGTAGCGCTCGATCCGGCGCGGGTTGAAATCGTGATCGAGCGACATCATCAGGAACGCGACGTCCACGTTGGCGGCCACGATCTGCTCGACCGTCGTCTCGCCCGCCACCTTGCGCGAGAACACGCTCGTCCTGGGTAGGATGCCCTGAATCGTCGAACGGCCGCCTTCGATCGTCGATCGCTTGAGCGCGATCCAGTCGCCGACGGCAGGCAAGTCACGCCGGCCCTCGGCCTGGTGCCGCAGGCGTCCTGTCAGATCCGCGAGCATCTCGCCGTCGTGCGCGATCACGCGGAACGTCGCGCCGAAGGCGACCGCGACGCGGGCCGGCTCGACGCCGTCCGCGCGAAACGGCTCGAAGGCCGACGCCACGGCAGGCGACCAGCCGAACGCGGCGAGCCGACCGGGGTCAGGGCTTTCCGAGGTCGACGACATTCAAGGGCACGTCCCAGTGCGCGACGAGGATTTCGAAGCGCCGCTGTTCCTCACGCTTGTACTTTTCCTGATCCGGAAAGAGCTTCTTCATCAGCGCCTGTTCGTCCACCTGCGGCGGATTGGCCGGCTCGACCAGCTCGACGGCGAACGTCCAGTCCGCGCGCCCGTCGCCGTGGTACGTCGGCACGTACGTGCGGACCCGCGTGTAGTGGCCGGCCGCCTCGAGCGCCTTCAGCAGCGGGTAATGATTCCTGGCGAAGAGGTCCAGGAACTCATCCTGGTGTCCCCAGGCCACCGTGTAGAAATACCAGGTGGTCTTCGCGGTCTCGGCGGATTTCGCCGGCGCCTGCGCCGCCGCGCCCGCCGCCCACATCGTCACGATCGCCGCGGCAAGCCACGACACCACTCCCCTGCGCATCATGTATGGTCTCTCCTGTGCTGACGGGACGATGATACCGCCGGAGGAAAATAGGGAATAGGGAATAGGGAACAAGGAAATAGCGAATGCGCCTCTACGCGGTCACCGGGACAACGCTGACGCCGACGTGCAGGGCATGCTGGCCGCCGCCGAGGATCACGCCGCGCAGTGGGCTCACGTCGCCGTAGTCGCGGCCCCATGCGACGGTCACGTGCCGGTCATCGGCGAGCACGTCGTTGGTGGGGTCGACGTCCACCCAGCCGACTGGCGGGCAGAACACGGAGACCCACGCATGCGAGGCGTCGGCGCCAAGCAGGCGCGGCTGTCCGGGCGGCGGGTCGGTGAGCAGGTACCCGCTCACGTACCTGGCGGCCAGCCCGAGCGACCGCACGCAAGCGATCTGGAGGTGCGCGAAGTCCTGGCACACGCCTCGTCGCTCCGCGAGCACCTTGGTGACTGGCGTGGTCACGGTGGTGGCAGTCGCGTCGAACGTGAAGTCCTGGCGGATGCGGTGCATCAACGCCAGCGTCGCCTCCAGAATCGGCGTGCCGGGCGCAAACGCCGGCGCGGCGTACTCAGCCATCCGCGGATCGTGCGCGACGTATGGCGACGCGTAGGCGAATTGCGCCGCAGCATCCGCCGCAGGGCTCAAGCCCTGCCCCACTCGGTACTCGAGGCGGCTCCGGACAACCTCCCACGCTTCAGTCTCAGGGGGATCCACCGGCTTGCGCGGCGACACGTCGACCGTCGACTGGCTCGACACCCGCAGCTCGTCGTGCGGCGTCATCAGCGTCACGTAGTGCAACGTGTTTCCGAAGTAGTCTTCCCGCGCCGCGACGCGGGTCGGCGGCGGATCGATCGCCAGGCCCCAGGCGTCGAGCCGCTGGCCCGGCAGCGTGCGCGGCTGCAGGCACGCCACGTGCTGCGACGTCGATACCAGCGCGCCGTACTCGTAACGCGTCGTGTGCTCTATGCGGTAGGTGACCATGCGCGTCTAATTGGTGTCGGTCCTGGGAACTGACGCTGTCGGGTCCTGGGTCCTTCGAACGTCGGGTCCCTTTGGAACTGACGCTGTCGGGTCCTGGGTCCTTCGACCATCGGGTCCTTTGGAACTGACGCTGTCGGGTCCTGGGTCCTTCGACCATCGGGTCCTTTGGAATTGACGCTGTCGGGTCCTGGGTCCTTCGAACGTCGGGTCCTCTGGTGCATCGCTCGTCGGGTCCTGAGTGCTGCGCTCGTCGGGTCCTTTGGTCCAGTAGGGCGCGGCTTCAGCCGCGCCAGTCGTAGTCTGTAGTGCGTAGTCTGAAGTCTGTTATTCAAAGTATCGACGTCTGCAGCTCGTAGACGTGACTGAAGTAGCGCAGCGTGATGGCGTTCGACAGCGCCAGCGCGAGCGATTCGCTTTCGGCCAGACGCTGCTCCAGCGAATCGCGCTCCGCAAACAGCTGCCGCTGGCCCTCGTCGGCCCGCTCCCAGGCCGCGGCCGCCCGTGTGAGCGCGGCCGCGTGATCGGCAAGCCCGCCGCCCGGCAGATCGCGCGCGTGCTTGGCGAGCCGCGCCAGCTGAAACGATGCGGCCCGCGGGTTCCCGGGTTCGGCAGTCAGCAAGTGCCCGACGGCGAGCTCCTCGGGATGCCGCATGTAGCGCGCGCGGTACGTGATGAGACTGTCGGACAAATCGAGAAGCCATTCGAGCAGCAGCGGATCGCCGCCGCGTCCAGACGCCGCGACCTCGCCGACGGTCGTCGCGATGTAGAGCAGCCGCTCCAGATGGCGCCCCAGGCTCAGAAACCGCCAGCCGTCATCGCGCGTCATGTGGGCGGTCTCGAGGCCCCCCACAGCGACCAGATCGATGATGACGCGGTCGAGGAACTCGAGCGTCTCGGCGAGATTGCCGACGGGTGCGTCGTCGATGTCACCGGCCAGCCGGCTCAGGAGCCGCCAGTTGTCGGACGAAAGACGATCGCGCACGGCGCTGGCGGCGCGCACGGTCTGGCGCACCGTGCCGGGCAGCCCGTACGGCGCCTCGGGATCGGCAAGGCCAGCCAGCAGCAGCGCTTCGAGCTCCGCCAGATCGGCCGCCGCATCGTCGCCCCAGGGGCGATCGCCAGGCAGCAGCCCGTGGCGCACGCACGCGCGCACGACAGGGGATCCGTCGGCCATCAGCGAGTCGGCGTACGGCAGGCGGGTGAGCACGGCACGCAGCAGCCGCGCGCTGTTCTCGCTGCGCTCGGCATAGCGTCCCAGCCAGAAGATGTGCTCCGCCGAGCGGCTCGACACGATCCGCGAGCTCTGGACGACGTCGTCTTTGCCCAGCGGACCGCGGAGCATCGAGAAGCGCGGGACCGGCGCGTCCGAGAGGACCCACGTGTCCTTGCTGCGGCCGCCGCGCTGATTCGAGACGACTTGCCGATCGCTGCCGGCAATGCGCGCCAGCCCACCCGGCATGACGCGGTACTCGCCGCGGCCGTCCGCGACCAGGAACACGCGCAGCATCAATCCGCGGCTCTGCAGGTGGTCGCCGTCCCACGAGGGCGCGTGCGACAGCGGCACGTACTCCTCGACTACGAAGTCGTCCGGCGCGCTGCGCAGGCGCGCAGCCCACTCGGCACAAGCGTCAGGATCCGCGCGGTCGAGGAACACGGGCTCGAGCGGCGTCTGCGGAAACGCCGGCTTGAGGATGCGGCCGCCCAGATCGGGAGCGATGGCCTCGAGCGCGGCACGCTCGCCGCACCACCAGGTCGCAATCGACGGCAGGCTGAGCGGCTCGCCGAAGAGTCGCTCGCAGATGCCTGGAAGAAACGCCAGCAGCGCCGGAGATTCGAGCACTCCCACGCCGAGCGCGTTGGCCACGAGCACGCGGCCGGCGCGGCACGCTTGTACGAGACCGGGCACGCCGAGCGCCGAGTCGTTGCGAAGCTCCATCGGATCGCAGAAGTCGTCGTCGAGGCGGCGCAGGATCCCGTGCACCGGCTCGAGACCTTTCACGGTCTTGAGGAAGACGCGATCGTCCCGCACCGTGAGGTCGCTGCCCTCGACGAGCGTGAAGCCGAGATACCGCGCCAGGTAGGCGTGCTCGAAATACGTTTCGTTGTACGGCCCCGGCGTCAGCAGCGCGATATGCGGCACCTCACCGTCCGAGGGCGACCAGGCGAGCAGGGTCTCCTGCAGCGTCCGGAAGAACGACGCGAGCATGTGGACGCGAAGATCGCGAAACGCCTCGGGGAACAGCCGCGCAATCGTGACGCGGTTCTCGAGCGCGTAGCCGGCCCCAGATGGCGCCTGACAGCGCGTGCCGACGACGCGCCAGCCGCCGTCGGGACCGCGGGCGAGATCGAAGGCGACCTGATGGAGGAAGCAGCCGCCGGGCGGCACGATCCCGTGCGCCGGCCGGAGGAATCCCGGATGGCCGAAGACGAGCGCGGGCGGCAGCGAGCCGTCGGCGATCAACTGCTGCGGCCCGTACACGTCGGCGAGGATCGCGTTGAGCAGCCGCGCCCGTTGCGCGAGCCCCGCCGCGAGCGGATCCCATTCGGCCGCGGGCACGATCAGGGGCAGCACGTCGAGGCCCCACGGGCGCGACGGCCCGTTCGCGTCGGCGTAGACGTTGTAGGTCACGCCGTTGTCGTGAATCTGGCGAGCGACCCGGGCGTCGGCGGCCGACAGGCCCGCGGCCGTCGTGTGTTCGATGTGGCGAACGAACGCTCGCCACGCCGGGCGGACG
>JBKPSY010000065.1:0-37083 GCA_046735235.1 Acidobacteriota bacterium
ATCCAGGCCTCCTTACGCGGCGGGCGGTCTCGCTCCTGCGGCAGGCCGATCTCGTCCTCTACGACGCGCTCGTGCCGGCGGCAATCGTGAATATCGCGCGTCGCGCCACCCGCATCCACGTCGGCAAGCGTCACGGACGCCACGCCATCTCCCAGGAGGCGATCAACCGCCTGCTGGTGCGCGCCGCCTCGCGGGGCCAGCGCGTGGTGCGGTTGAAGGGGGGCGATCCGTTCGTATTCGGGCGCGGCGGGGAAGAGGCGCTCGTGCTTCGCGCGGCAGGCATTCCAGTGGATGTCGTGCCGGGTGTCAGCTCCGCGCTTGCCGCGCCGGCGCTGGCCGGCATTCCGGTCACGCACCGGGGCGTCAGCACGGGCGTCGTGATTGTGTCGGGCCACGCCGAGGCCGGCTACGCGCCGGTCATCGACAGCCTCGCACCGCGGGCGGCAACGCTCGTCGTGTTGATGGGTCTGACGACGCGCGGCCAGATTGCAGCGCGGCTGATCGAGCGCGGCTGGCCGCGATCGACGCCGGCCGCAATCGTGTCGGCCGCAGGCCAGGACGGCGCGTGCGCCTGGACGGGACAACTCGACGCCCTGTCCATCGCGCCGGTAGACGACGAGCGTCCGGGGACGATAGTGATTGGCGAGGTCGTTGCGTTGTCCACGCTCATCGGCGGCATCGTGGACACCGTTGCAGTTCAGGGCCGCGAGATCTCGCGGCACTCACGAGGGTAGGGCGATGTCAGCCATGGACGACACCACGACGCTGGGCCGGGCCCGCGTTTCGTTTGCCAAGCAGTCGGATATCGACGAGTTCGCCGACACGCTCGGAAAGTTCGAGCGCGGCGAGATCGGCCCGGATCAGTGGCGGGTGTTCCGGCTCCTGCGGGGCACGTACGGGCAGCGACAACCCGACGACGCGCAGATGATGCGCATCAAGATCCCGCAGGGCGTGCTCACCGAACGGCAGCTGTTGGCGCTGGCCGACGTCTCGGAGCAATACGCGCGCGGCTTCGCCCACGTGACCACGAGGCAGAACATCCAGCTGCACTTCGTGAAGCTCCACGATGCCGAGCCGGTCATGCAGCGGCTCGCGAATGAGGGGCTCACGACGCGCGAAGCGTGCGGCAACTCGGTGCGGAACATCACGGCGTGCCCGTGGGCCGGCGTCTCCGCGGAGGAGGTCTTCGACGTCACCCCCTATGCGGAGGCGCTGACGCGGTATTTCCTGCGTCATCCGCTGAGCAGCGTGTTGCCGAGGAAGTTCAAGATCGCCTTCGAAGGCTGCCTCGAGGACCACGCGCTCACCGCGATCCACGACATCGGCTGGCGCGCGCTCACGCGCACCGACGAACACGGCAAGATCGTGCGCGGGTTCCGCGTGGCCGCCGGCGGCGGCACGGCGACGATGTGCCGGTCGGCGGCGCCGCTGCACGAGTTCCTGCCGGTGGCCGACATGCTGGCGTCGGCCGAGGCGATCGTCCGCGTGTTTCACAAGCTGGGTGACTTCCAGCACAAGGCCAGGAACCGGATGAAGTTCCTGATCAAGTCGATTGGCTGGGAGGGCTTCCAGGCCGAGTACGAGCGCCAGTTGGCCGACGTGATCGCGGCCGGCGCGCCCTCGCTGCCGTTCGACCCGGAGCAACCGCCGGTCGAGCAGGCGCCCGACTGGGCGAGGTCTGCACCGCCTTCGACCGAGTCGCTGGCCACGCGCGTCACGGCGCAGGGGACCTCGGGCCCGGGCATCCACCCGGAGCCGCGACCGGCGCTGCTCGTGACGAACGACCAGTTCGTGGAGTGGCAGCGGCACAACGTCACGCGTCAGAAGCAGGACGGCTACGTCGCCGCTACCATCACGCTGCCGCTCGGAGACCTCACCTCCGAGCAGCTGCGCGTCGTCGCGGAGCTGGCGCTGGCCTACGGCGACGGCACGGCGCGCCTCACGATCGATCAGGACCTGATCCTGCGATGGATTCGCGTCGCGGATCTCGAAGCGTTCCACGCGCGGCTGGCGGCGGCCGGTCTGCAGCGGGCCGAGGCCGGCCTGCCGACCAACGTCACGAGCTGTCCAGGCGCCGAGTCGTGCAAGCTCGCGGTGACTCAATCGCGCGGGCTCGGGCGCACGCTGCACGACGCGCTCGCCGCACGCCCGGATCTCGCGGAGTCCGCGCGCGGGCTGGTGGTGAAGATGAGCGGGTGTCCGAACGGGTGCGGCCAGCACCACATCGCCGGGGTTGGCTTCCAAGGCAGCATCCGGAAGCTCGGCGGGAGGGCCGTGCCTCAGTATTTCGTGCTCGTCGGTGGTGGTCCGACGGCCGATGGCGTCACGTTCGGACGGCTCGCGGCGAAGATTCCAGCCCGCCGTGCGCCGATCGCACTCGAACGGCTGATCGGGCTGTATCAACAGGATCGCCGGCAGGACGAAAGTCCGACGGCGTTCTTCCAGCGCGTCGGGCTGCCGGAAGTGAAGGCTGCCATCGCCGACCTGGAGCCGCTGACCGAAGAGACGGCAGTGGCTGAAGACTTCATCGACCTCGGCGAGGTCACGGCGTTCTCGCCGGAGGTGATGGATGGAGAATGCGCCACCTAGATCGGAGCTTCCGATGAGCGCGATTACGCAGCCCGTCGAACGCGAAATTCTCGAAGCCGTGCGCGGCATCAAGTTCGGATCCGTGGAGGTCGTGATTCACGATTCCCGCGTGGTCCAGGTGGTGCGCACGGAGAAGGTCCGGCTCGATGCCACAGGGCAGGGCACGGACGGATACAGGAACAGATAGGGCCATAGGGCCATAGGTCCATAGGGCCATGGGCCATAGGGCCATAGGTCCATAGGGGCATGGGGCATGGGCGAGCGAGCTCTTGCCTATGCACCCATGGACTGATGGGCCCATGCACCTGACTTGAGACCACAGACAACCGACCGGACCACCGGAGGTGTTCATGCGACGAGGACAACCGACATGCGCACGACCACGCTCCGGCGGACGGCCGCCGGACTGCTGATGACTCTGTTCACCGCGACCGCCGCTGCTGCGCAGCAGCCGTCGCCACAACCCATCACCGCGGCTGCCGTCGTCCCGACGAGCGATACCGCGAAGCTCGTCGACGAGCTCGCGGCACGAATCGACGAGCTCGACCAGCAGCTGCGCGTCCTGCAGCGGAAGCTCGAGATCGAAAAGGAGCAGGCGACCGACAAGGCCAAGGTCACGCCGACGGTCGTTGCCGGACGTGAAGGCTACGCGGTGAGGTCAGCGGACGGCGACTTCCAGCTGAAATTCCGCGGCTACGTGCAGGCCGACAGCCGATTCGTCGGCGACGGCGACGGCACGAGCGGCCCGACCAACTTCGTGCTCCGCCGCGTGCGTCCGGTGCTCGAGGCGACCGCGTTCAAGCTGTTCGACTTCAAGCTGATGCCCGACTTCGCCGGCGGCACGACCGTGTTGCAGGACGCGTATGCGGACCTGAAGTTCGTGCCGTGGCTCAAGGTGCGCGCCGGCAAGTTCAAGGGGCCGTTCGGTCTCGAACGACTCGAGTCGGCGACCGAGATGACGTTCGTCGAGCGAGGCGCGCCGACCAACATCGCGCCGAATCGCGACCTCGGCGTCATGGCGTTCGGCGACCTCGCGTCCGAGCGCATCGCATACCAGGTCGGAATATTCAACGCCGTCGTCGATGGCGCCAGCACCGACATCGACGACCACAGCGGCAAGGACTTCGAAGGCCGCGTGTTCTTCCTGCCGTTCAAGACGTCGAAGAGCGACACGTTCAAGCAGCTCGGATTGGGTGTGGCGGCCACCGACGGCAGCCAGCGCGGCAGCCTGACGCAGCCGAACCTGCCGACGTACAAGACGGCTGCTCAGCAGACGTCGTTCCGCTATCGCTCTGACGGCACGGCAGACGGAACGTCGCTGGCCGATGGGCGCCACTGGCGCGTCGGTCCTCAGGCGTACTACTACGTCGGATCGGTCGGGTTCCTCACCGAGTACTACGTGAGCAGCCAGCGTGTCCGGCGCGGGACGACTCGAGCCGACGTGCAGGCAACGGCCTGGCAGATCTCCGGGCAGTGGGCGCTGACCGGCGAGAAGGAATCCTACCGGGGCATCGTGTCGCCCCGGCGCAACTTCGATCGATCGAACGGCGGATGGGGCGGATTCGAGCTGACGGCCCGATTCAGCCAGCTCGTGGTGGACGACTCCGCGTTTCCGTTCTATGCGAACCCGTCCGTCGCGGCCAAGACCGCGAACGACTCGGTCGTGGGCGTCAACTGGTTCCTGAACAGGTTCGTGAAGCTCACGGGCCTGTACGAAAACATCACCTTCGACGGCGGCGCCCCCAATGGCGGCGATCGGCCGGCTGAGCGCGGCGTCTTCACGCGCGTGCAGTTTGCCTTCTAAAGGGCGACTCATCATGCATCGATCACTGCTCTCCCTCGTTGCTGCGGCGCTGGTCGCGATCGCGAGTCCGGCGCGCGCCCAGAACGCCGTGACGCTGCTCAACGCGTCGTACGACCCGACCCGTGAGCTCTATCAGGACATCAACGCCGCCTTCGCGAAGGCGTGGCAGGCGAAGACGGGCCAGGCCGTCACCATCAACCAGTCGCACGGCGGCTCCGGCAAGCAGGCGCGCGCGGTCATCGACGGATTGCAGGCCGACGTCGTGACGCTGGCGCTGGCGTACGACGTGGACGCGCTGAGCCGGATCGGCAAGCTGATCCCGCCCGACTGGCAGAAACGGCTCCCAAACAACTCGACGCCGTATACGTCCACCATCGTGTTGCTCGTCCGGAAGGGAAACCCCAAGCACATTCGTGATTGGGATGACCTCGTGCGCACAGGCGTCTCCGTCGTGACGCCAAACCCGAAGACCTCCGGCGGCGCGCGGTGGAACTACCTGGCGGCGTGGGGATACGCGACGAAGAAGTACGGCGGCGACGACAAGGCGCAGGATTTCGTCACGAAGCTGTACAAGAACGTGCCCGTGCTCGACTCGGGGGCACGCGGCGCGACGACGACCTTCGTCCAGCGGGGAATCGGCGATGTGCTGATCGCGTGGGAGAACGAAGCGCTGCTCGCGACCGAGAAGCTCGGGAAGGACCAGTTCGAGATCGTCGTGCCGTCGGTCAGCATCCTGGCCGAGCCGCCGGTGAGCGTCGTCGACAAGGTCGTGGACAAGCGCGGCACGCGGAAGGTCGCGCAGGCGTATCTCGAGTTCCTCTATTCGCCGGAGGGGCAGGAGATCGGCGCGAAGCACTTCTACCGCCCGCGCCAGGCCGACGTCCTCGCGAAGTTCGCGTCCGTGTTCCCGAAGATGCCGACGTTTACGATCGACGAGGTGTTCGGAGGCTGGACGAAGGCCCAGCAGACGCACTTTGCCGACGGCGGCGTATTCGACAAGATCTACGAACCTGGATCGTAGTAGCAGGCGGTTGGCAGCGGGCAGCTGTCAGCGCTCCATCGTCTTAGTCCGTAGTCTGGGGTCGACGAAGAATCAATGTCCGCGCGCACGCTTCCGGGGTTTCGGCCGGCGCTCAGCTTCACGCTGCTCTATCTGAGCTTCATGGTGCTGATCCCGCTGGCCGGGCTCTTCCTGAAGAGCGCACAGCTCACCTGGGCCCAGTACTGGCACATCGTGAGCGGTCCGCGCGCCGTGGCGTCGTATGCGTTGACGCTCGGGACGTCGGCCACCGCCGCGGGCGTCAACGCCGTGTTCGGCCTGCTCGTAGCCTGGGTGCTGGTGCGCTATCCGTTCCCCGGCCACCGGATCGTCGATGCGATCGTCGATCTGCCGCTGGCGCTGCCGACGGCGGTCGCCGGCATCGCGTTGACGGCGCTCTACGCCGGCAACGGGTGGCTGGGCGCGCCGCTCGAGCGCGCGGGGCTCAAGGTCGCGTTCACGCCGCTCGGAATCACGGTCGCGCTCATCTTCATCGGCCTCCCGTTCGTCGTCCGCACCGTGCAGCCCGTCCTCCAGGATCTCGAGCCTGAGGTCGAAGAGGCGGCGGCGAGCCTCGGGGCGACGCGGGCGCAGACGTTCTGGAAAGTGATTTTTCCAGCGATTCTTCCTGCCCTCGTCACCGGGACCACTCTTGCCTTCGCCAGGGCGCTCGGCGAGTACGGGTCGGTCGTGTTCATCTCGGGCAACCTGCCGCTCAAGACCGAGGTCACGACGCTGCTCATCATGACGAAGCTGGAGCAGTACGACTATCGCGGCGCGACGGCGCTCGCGACGGTCATGCTCGGCCTGTCGTTCGTGCTGTTGCTCGCGATCAACATGACGCAGGCCTGGCTGCGCCGGCGCAACGGCGTGGAGGGGGCCTGATGAAAGCGCGCCTGGTCCGGTGGGGCCTCATCGGCCTTGCGCTGGCGTTTCTTGGCGTGTGCCTCGTGATGCCGCTCGTCGCGGTCTTCGCCGAGGCCCTTGCCAAGGGGTTCGAGGTCTACTGGGCGTCGATCTCCGAGCCGGAAGCGCGGCGCGCGCTGTGGCTGACCGCCGTCGTGGCCGGGCTGTGCGTGCCGCTGAACATGACATTCGGCATCGCGGCAGCGTGGGCCATCGCGCGCTTCCGGTTTCCGGGACGCCAGCTGCTCGTCACGTTGATCGACCTGCCGTTTGCCGTGTCGCCAGTGATTTCCGGTCTCATCTTCGTGCTGCTCTTCGGCGCCCAGGGCGCGCTCGGCCCATGGCTCGAGGCGCACGACATCACGATCATCTTCGCGATCCCTGGCATCATGCTCGCGACGCTGTTCGTCACGTTCCCGTTCGTGGCGCGCGAGCTGATCCCGGTGATGGAGGAGCAGGGGGCCGACGCGGAGGAGGCGGCCGTGGCCCTAGGCGCGAGCGGCGTCCAGCTGTTCTGGCGCGTGACGCTGCCGCAGATTTCCTGGGGCCTGATGCACGGCGTCGTACTCCTCACGGCGCGTGCCGTGGGAGAATTCGGCGCCGTGTCGGTGGTCTCGGGCCACATCCGCGGCCTGACGAACACGGCACCGCTGCACGTGGAGATTCTGTACAACGAATATCAGTTCGCCGCGGCATTCGCAGTGGCGTCGGTGCTCAGCCTGTTCGCGCTGTTGAGCCTGGGCCTGCGCCGCGCGGTCGAATGGAGGATGGCGCAGCCGCGATGAGCATCGAAGTTCAGCACCTGTCGAAGCGATTCGGCACGTTTCAGGCGGCCGATGACGTCAGCCTGCAGGTGGCGTCTGGCGAGCTCGTCGGCCTTCTAGGCCCGTCCGGATCCGGCAAGACGACGCTGCTCAGGATGATCGCCGGGCTCGAGACGCCAGATCGCGGGTCGATCCTGCTGGCCGGCAGGGACGTCACGCGCAGCCGCGCCGCCGAGCGGGGCGTCGGCTTCGTATTCCAGCACTATGCGCTCTTCCGTCATCTGAGCGTCTTCGAGAACGTCGCGTTCGGACTGCGAGTGCAGCCGGCGAAAGTTCGCCTTTCGAAACAGGGCATCAGGGATCGGGTCCAGGAACTGCTGCGCCTCGTCCAGCTCGAGACGCTGGCGGAGCGGTACCCGTCGCAGCTGTCCGGCGGCCAGCGGCAGCGCGTGGCGCTCGCGCGCGCCCTCGCCGTGGAGCCGAAGATCCTGCTCCTCGACGAGCCGTTCGGCGCGCTTGACGCGAGAGTGCGGAAGGATCTGCGGCGCTGGCTCCGCGCGCTGCACGAGCGGCTCCACGTGACGACGCTGTTCGTCACGCACGATCAGGAAGAGGCGCTGGAGCTGTCGGACCGAGTCGTGATCATGCACCAGGGCCGCGTCGAGCAGGTCGGCACGCCCGAGGCTGTCTACCACAGCCCGTCTACCGCCTTCGTCGTCGAGTTCCTCGGCGACGTGAACATCTTCCACTGCCGCACGGAAGACGGCCGCACCTACATCGGCGCGCCGTCGCTCGACGCCCCGACCGACCGTCAGCACGCCGCGGCGCCGACGCGCGTCTTCGTCCGTCCGCACCTGCTCGACATCAGCCTCGGATGGACGGACTCACGCCAGTTCCGCGCGGCCGTGCTGAGCGTGAATCCGGCCGGGCCGATCGTGCGTGTGGAGCTTGAAAGCGAGTGGGGCGCGATCGTGCGGGTGGATCTCTCGCAGGAGCGCTACCGCGAGCTGGGCCTCAAACCGGGCACGCCGGTCTATGTGGCACCGAAGGACGAAAAGGGTTTGATGTCGGCGTAGCTGCCTACGCGTACATGCCGCGGAGCCGTGTCACCGTCGCGACGCGATCGATCGCGACGACGTAGGCGGCCGTGCGCATGTCGGTCTTGTGGCGGAGCGACATCTTCAGGACGGCGTTGTACGCCTCCACCATCTTCTCTTCGAGCTGGCGGTTCACTTCGGCCTCGGTCCAGTAGTAGCCGTGCCGGTTCTGCACCCACTCGAAGTACGAGCCGGTGACGCCTCCGCCGTTGGCCAGGATGTCGGGCACCACGAAGACACCCTTCTCGTGGAGAATCCTGTGCGCGTCTGGCGTCGTCGGGCCGTTGGCGCCTTCCACGATCGCGGTGGCCTTGATGTCGCGGGCGTTCTCGACGGTGATCTGATTCTCGAGCGCGGCGGGAATGAGGAAGTCGACGTCGAGCGTGAAGATCTGCTCGTTGGTCAGCGGCTCGGCCCCGGGAAAGCCGTCCACCGTCTTGTGTTCCCGCGTCCAGTCGATCAGCTTCGGGATGTCGAGGCCCGCCGCGTTGTAGACGCCGCCCTTCCAGTCGGTCACGGCGACGATCTTCGCCGCGAGCTTCGAGATCAGGTCGGCCGACACCGAGCCGACATTGCCGAAGCCCTGGACGGCTACCGTCGCGCCGCGCATGTCGATCTCGAGGTGCTTGGCCGTCTCGCGCGTGCAGATCATCACGCCGCGGCCCGTCGCCTCGCGCCGGCCCAGGGATCCGCCGAGCACCACCGGCTTGCCCGTGACGACGGCGGTCTCCGTGCGGCCGACGTGCATGGAGTAGGTGTCCATGAACCACGCCATGATCTGCTCGTTCGTGTTGACGTCCGGCGCGGGCACGTCCTTGTCGGGCCCGATTGCGTCGATGATCTCGGCGACGTACCGGCGCGTCAGCGCTTCGAGCTCGCGGCGCGACATGCGCGTCGGGTCGCAGATGACGCCGCCTTTGCCGCCGCCGAACGGGATCTGCGACACCGCGCATTTCCACGTCATCCACGCGGCCAGTGCGGTGACCTCGTCCAGCGAGACGTCGGGGTGGTAGCGGATGCCGCCCTTCGCGGGCCCGAGGCTGATGTTGTACTGGACGCGGTAGCCGGTGAAGACCTCGATCTCGCCGTTGTCCATCTGGATGGGGCACGAGACGGTGATCTGGCGCTTGGGCGCCGTCAGGATCTTCCAGATGCCGGGCTCGAGGTTGAGGATCCGCGCGGCGCTGTCGAACTCCTGCAGCATCGCGCCGAAGATGGTGTCGTGCCCCGCCATGGACTGGCCTCCGCGGCCGGCCCGACGCCGGCGCCGAAGTAAGATGACGCGCGCAGGCCGGCGATCGCCGACACTGCGCAAACGACTGAGCGTAGCGCCGGGCGGCGAGGGCGTCAAGCCGCCGGGCTACGGCCGCAACTGCCTGATATCAGGAAGGTTGAACGGACAGGCTGCCTCGCGTCGTGACGTATACTGGGCTTCCGGATGAAAACCGGCGCTAATCAAATCATCACTCCGACCTCAGGCCGCGCCTCGGCCTTCAAGACGATCTCCCTGCGTCCCATCGAGCCGCTCTACGGCCCCGACGCCGTCGCCGACCTCGACTACGCCAACGACCTCGCGGATCCCGGCACCTTCCCGTACACACGTGGCATCCACGAGTCCGGCTACCGCGGCAAGCTCTGGACGATGCGGCAGTTCGCCGGATTCGGCACCCCGGACGAGACGAACCGCCGGTATCGCCACCTGCTCGCGGCCGGCGGCACCGGCCTGAGCGTCGCCTTCGATCTGCCGACCTTGATGGGCCGCGACCCCGACCATCCGCTCGCTGCGGGCGAAGTGGGGAAGTGCGGTGTATCGGTGGTGTCGCTCGCCGACATGGAGTCGCTCTTCGCCGGCATCCCGCTCGCCGAGGTCACGACGTCGATGACCATCAACTCGCCGGCGGCGATGGTGTTCGCGATGTATCTCGTCGTGGCCGAACGGCAGGGCGTGTCATGGCAGGTGCTGTCGGGAACGATTCAGAACGACATCCTCAAGGAGTTCATCGCGCAGAAGGAGTACATCTACCCGCCCCGCCCGTCGATGCGCCTCATCACGGACGTGTTCGCGTACTCCGCGCGCGAAGTGCCGCGCTGGAACACCATCTCGGTGAGCGGGTATCACATCCGCGAAGCCGGCGCCACGGCGGCGCAGGAGCTGGCGTTCACGCTGCGTGACGGGATCGAGTACGTGAAGGCCGGCATCGACGCCGGTCTCGACGTCGACGAGTTCGCGCCGCGAATGTCGTTCTTCTTCAACGCGCATTCCGACTTCTTCGAGGAGATCGCGAAGTACCGCGCCGCCAGGCGCATCTGGGCGCGCGTGATGAAAGATCAGTTCCACGCGACGTCCGAGCGCTCGTGGAAGCTGAGGTTCCACACGCAGACGGCCGGCGTGTCGTTGACCGCGCAGCAGCCGTACAACAACGTCGTGCGCACGGCCCTGCAGGCGCTCTCCGCGGTGCTCGGCGGGACGAACTCGCTGCACACGAACTCGCTGGACGAAGCCCTGGCACTGCCGACCGAGGACGCCGCGACGCTCGCGCTCAGGACGCAGCAGATCATCGCGCACGAGAGCGGCGTCGCCGACGTGGTCGATCCGCTCGGCGGATCGTACTTCCTCGAAACGCTGACGTCGGACCTGGAGCGTGAGGCGTTGGCGTACTTCGATCGCATCGACGCGATGGGCGGCATGGTGGCCGCCATCGAGCGGGGGTTCCCGCAGCGCGAGATCGCTGACAGCGCGTACCGCTTCCAGCAAGCCGTCGAACAGCGCCAGCAGATCATCGTCGGCGTGAACGGGTTCGTGGCCACCGACGAGCCGCCGGTCTCGATCCTCTACATCGACGAGTCCGCCGGTGAGCAGCAGCTGGCACGGATGGTCGACGTCAAGGCCCGCCGCGACCCGCACCAGGTCAGCCAAGCGCTCGAGGCGATGCGCCGCGCAGCGGCTGGATCGGACAACCTGATGCCGCCAATCCTCGATGCCGTCCGCGCGTATGCCACCCTCGGCGAAATGTGCGATGTGCTGCGCGAGGTGTGGGGAGAGTGGACGGAAGAGGCGGTGATATAGAGGACGGGAGAAATAGGGAATACGAAATAGGAATAGGAAATAGGAATAGCCGCAGGCCGGGGCTTCAGCCCCGCCGAGTCTGAGATGTCAAAAATCCGCGTTGTGATTGCGAAGCCCGGCCTCGACGGCCACGATCGTGGCGCGAAGGTCATCGCCCGCGCGCTGCGTGACGCCGGCATGGAAGTCATCTACACCGGCCTGAGGCAGACTCCCGAGCAGATCGTGTCCGCCGCGCTGCAGGAAGACGCCGACGTCATCGGCCTGTCGATCCTCTCCGGCGCGCACAACCACATCTGCCCCCGCGTGATGGAGCTGCTCAAGGAGCAGGGCCTCGACGACGTGCTGGTCGTGATCGGAGGCATCATCCCCGACGTCGACATCCCGCGCCTGAAGGCCATCGGCATCGAGGGCATTTTCCTGCCTGGGACGCCGATGCAGGACATTGTCCGCTTTGTCCAGGACCACGCCCGGCAGCAACGAGCGACGAGTGAGGGTGACTAGCTGAAGCGCCGATGGACGAGCACCGAGCTCGGGGCGTGGAACGACGAACGGCAAGCTGAGGGCGCGGAACGACGAACGACGAACGAAATCGACGGACCGGAGCGCAGGCAGGAAGAACGCGCTCGCCGCTCGTCGCGTGACCTCGATGTTCTGTGCTGGTGCCGTGTGTTCCGCGCCCGTCGATCCACGCTTCAGCTCGTCATTCATCGCTCGTCGTTCGTCGCTGTATACTGCGGTCCAACATGGCCCACCGGCTGCTGCTGGCCGACGACAGCGTCACGATCCAGAAAGTCATCGAGCTGACCTTCGCCGACGAGGACATCACCGTCGTCGCGGTCGGTGACGGCGACGCGGCGATTGCGAAGCTCTCGGCGGAAGCGTTCGACGTCGTGCTGGCCGACGTGGGGATGCCGGGCAAGGACGGCTACCAGGTGGCAGAGTTTCTGCGCGACCGGCTGGGGCGCCCCAAGGTCCCGGTCCTGCTCCTGACCGGCGCCTTCGATCACGCCGACCCGGCCAGGGTCACCGCGTGCGGCGCGTCGGCGGTGCTCGCCAAGCCCTTCGAGCCGCAGGTGCTCGTGACGAAGGTGCGTGCGCTGCTGGCCGGCACCGCGGCGCCTCCCGCCAGCCCGCCCCCCGCGGGACAGGTCGAAACACTTTCGGCGGCCGAGGCCCTGGCGGCCCATTCCGCCGAGGCGAAGCCGGAGAAGGCGCCGAGCGTGGACGATTACTTCGAACGTCTCGACCGAGCCTTCGCGAACCTGAACGTCCCCCTCGAGCCGCGCGAGCAGGCCGGGCCAGCGTCACGTCCGCCGGCGCCACCACCGCCGCCGCAGGAAGCAGCCGCAGATCCGCAGCCCACCGCGACACAGCAGTCCGCCGCGCCGTCGCCCGCCCACAGCCTGGCGGATCGATTCGAGACCATGCTGGCCGTGGAGCAGGGTGAGCTGCCCGCCTCTGCCCTCGAGCCACCCGCAACCGGCGCCGACGCCGAGCTCGTCGATCGCGTCGCCCGACGTGTCGTCGAACGGCTGGGTGACAGCGCGGTCCGTCAGCTCGCTGCGGAGATCGTGTCGCGGACGGCCGAGCGGCTCGTGCGCGAGGAGATCGACCGCATAAAGGCTGGTATCAGGAACTGACGCGGCCGGGTCCTTCGGAACTTACGCTGTCGGGTCCTGGGAACTGACGCTGACGGGTCCTTCAGAACTTCGCTGTCGGGTCCTTGGGAACTGACGCGGTCGGGTCCTTCGGAACTTACGCTGTCGGGTCCTTGGGAACTGACGCGGTCGGGTCCTTCAGAACTTACGCTGTCGGGTCCTTGGGAACTGACGCGGTCGGGTCCTTCGGAACTTACGCTGTCGGGTCCTTGGGAACTGACGCGGTCGGGGCCTTCAGAACTTACGCTGTCGGGTCCTTGGGAACTGACGCGGTCGGGTCCTTCAGAACTTACGCCGTCGGGTCCTCGGAACTGATGCTGACGGGTCCTTGGAACCTACCCTGTAGGGTCCTTCGAGGATTGACGGCGTCGGGGCCTTGCTCGAGTTGACCGGTTCGCACTTCCCTGACCCTGTGCCTTTACGCTGACAATCAACGGCGCCAGCAATTTTCGAGTGCGGCGGCAGAGCAACATCAGCTCGTTGAAATCGCGCTCGCTGAAGAGGCTCCTGGCAAATCCCTGGCGCACTCGGGTCGCCGTTTCTCCCAGCGAGCCGTTGGCGATCTCGAGGAAGTATCGGAACTGCGGCAGCCGATAACGATCGAATCCCTCGGCGATGTTCGCTGAAATTGCATCCGCCGCCTCCTGGAGCTCGCTGCAATAGTTGCGATTCGATCGCGCCGGAGATCGACTCAGGATCTCCGCTACACGCTGGCTAATCTGTTGTCCCAGTTGCCATACGATGAGTTGCTCGTGTTTTCGGATGATGGTCATGCCATGTTCTTCAGCATGACTCACGCCAGCAGGACACGACAGCGAAGTCTCCTAGGACCCGACCGCGAAGCGCCCAAGGACCCTTCAGCGTGAGTCCGGAGGACCCATGAGCGTCAGTTCCCAGGACCCGACCGCGAAGCTCCGAAGGACCCGACAGTGAAGTCTCCAAGGACCCGAGTGCGAAGTCTCCAAGGACCCGAGTGCGAAGCCTCCAAGGACCCGACAGCAACGTCTCTCTCGTGTACCATGAGAAGTTATGACCGCGCCGCTCCGGCCCTCCATAGCCCTGCCCGAAAAGCCTGCCCTCGAAGGGCTAGAGCAGAAATGGCTCGCCCGCTGGGACCAGGGCGGCACGTATCGCTTCGATCGATCCGCCGAACGCGCCAACGTCTATTCGATTGATACGCCGCCGCCGACGGTGAGCGGGTCGCTGCACGTCGGCCACGTCTTCTCGTACACGCACACCGACATCCTCGCGCGGTATCACCGCATGCGCGGCCGGGCCGTCTTCTACCCGATGGGGTGGGACGACAACGGCCTGCCGACCGAGCGGCGCGTGCAGAACTACTTCGGCGTCCGATGCGATCCGTCGCTGCCGTACGACCCCTCGTTCGTGCCGCCAGAAACTCCGGGCAAGCATCCGATCTCGGTCTCGCGGCGCAGTTTCGTGGAGCTCTGCGAGCGCCTCACCGCAGAGGACGAAAAGGCGTTCGAGGCGCTCTGGAAGTACCTGGGCCTGTCGGTCGACTGGCGGATGACGTACTCCACCGTCGGACGCAAGTCGCAGCGCGTGTCGCAGCGCGCGTTCCTCCGACTGCTGGAGCGCGGCATCGCCTATCGGCTCGAGGCGCCGACGCTGTGGGACATCGACTTCCGCACGGCGGTGGCGCAGGCTGAGCTCGAGGACCGTGAAGTCCCGGGCGCGTACCACAAGATCCGATTCACGAAGGCCGACGGTGGCGCGATCGACATCGACACGACGCGTCCCGAACTGCTGCCGGCGTGCGTCGCGCTGGTGGCGCATCCGGACGATGCGCGGTATCGCGATCTGTTCGGGACGGACGTCATCACGCCCCTCTTCAAGGCGCGCGTGCCGATCCGGCCGCATCCGCTGGCGAATCCGGAAAAGGGCACCGGCGCCGCGATGATCTGCACGTTCGGCGACGTCACCGACGTGATCTGGTGGCGCGAGCTGTCGCTGCCGGTGCGCGCCGTCATCCAACCCGACGGCCGGCTGCGCAACGTGACGTGGGGAAGCGCCGGCTGGGAATCCGACGCGCCGGACGCGGCACAGGCGGCCTACAACGAGATCGCGGGCCTGCCGACCAACAAGGCGCGCGCGAAAATCGTGGAACAGCTCAAGGCGAGCGGCGATCTGATCGGCGACATCCGGGCGATCACGCACCCGGTGAAGTTCTACGAGAAGGGCGATCGGCCCCTGGAGATCGTCACGAGCCGCCAGTGGTTCATCAAGACCGTCGAATCGCGCGAGGCGCTCAAGGCGCGGGGCCATGAGCTGACCTGGTATCCGCCGTTCATGGAGTCGCGCTACCAGAACTGGGTGGATGGCCTGACAGGCGACTGGTGCGTGAGCCGCCAGCGCTTTTTCGGCGTGCCGTTCCCGGTGTGGTATCCGATCGCCGCCGACGGCTCGATCCAGTACTCGACGCCGATTGTCCCCGAAGAGGCGCAGCTGCCCATCGACCCGTCGAGCGACGTGCCGCCAGGCTATCGCGCGGAGCAGCGCGACCAGCCGGGCGGATTTGCCGGCGATCCCGACGTGATGGACACGTGGGCCACCTCGTCGCTCAGCCCGCAGATCGTCGGCGGGTGGGAAGACGACCCCGATCTGTTCCGTCGCGTGTTCCCGATGGACCTGCGTCCACAGGCGCACGAGATCATCCGCACGTGGCTGTTCTACACCGTCGCGCGCGCGCACTACGAGCACGACTCGCTGCCGTGGAAGACGACGACGATCTCGGGCTGGGTGCTCGACCCCGATCGAAAGAAGATGTCCAAGTCGAAGGGCAACGTCGTCACGCCGATGGCGCTGCTCGAGGAGCACGGCAGCGACGGCGTGCGTTACTGGGCCGCGAGCGGACGGCCAGGCATGGACACCGCCTTCGACGCCGGGCAGATGAAGGTCGGCCGGCGGCTCGCGATGAAGCTGCTCAACGCGTCGCGGTTCACGCTGGCGCAGGCCGAGCCGCGCGGGCCCGTCGCCGTGCCCGTCGATCGCGCCATGCTGACGAGCCTGGCAGCGCTGGTGAGCGAGTGCACGGCGCTTCTCGACGATTGCCAGTACGCGACGGTGCTCGAACGCACCGAGCGCTGGTTCTGGTCGTTCTGCGACGACTACTTGGAGCTGGTGAAGTCGCGGCGGTACGGCGCCAGCGGACCCGAGCCGGCGGGTTCGGCAAACACCGCGCTCGTGGCCGCGCTGTCGGTGCTGCTGCGGTTGTTCGCGCCGTTCCTGCCGTTCGTCACCGAGGAAGTCTGGTCGTGGTGGCAGGAAGGATCGGTGCACCGCGCGGCCTGGCCCGAAGCATCAGAGCTGCTCGATCTCATTGGCGGCGCCGACGACCGTGCGGCCGCTGCGCTCGAGCGCGCCGCGCTGGTGCTCGGTGAGGTCCGCAAGACGAAGTCCGAGGCCAAGCGGAAGCTCTCGACGCCCGTCGCGCGGCTGGTCGTGCGCGACACGGCCGACAACCTCCGAGCGCTCCAGACGGCGGAGGCCGACCTGCGGTCGTCGGGATTCGTCGAGCAGCTCGTCATCGAGGCGGCCGATGCCTTCAGCGTCGAAGTGACCCTGGCAGGTCCGGAGCCGACCGCGGCAGCCCATTCGACAGGCTCAGGGCAGGGCCCTGCGGCTTCATGAGCGCCGCTGCGACGCTGAAACCGTCGGACTACGAAGGGCTGGTCCGCCGCGCGCTCGACGAGGACATCGGCGCCGGCGACGTGACGACGGAGGCCACGGTTGCGCCGGACGCGCTCGGCCATGGGGTTCTCGTCGCGAAATCGCGGCTCGTTGTCGCCGGTCTCGACGTCGCGTTCGCGGCGTTCAAGGCGGTCGCCGCGGAACGGCCGCTCGCGATCGAACCGCTCGTCCAGGACGGCGACCGCGTCGAGTCCGGCACGGTGCTGGCCGTCGTGAACGGCCCAGCCGCCGCCTTGCTGACGGCAGAACGCACCGCGCTGAACCTGCTGCAGCGCCTCTGCGGCATCGCCACGGCGACTCGCGCGGCGGTGGACGCGGCCGGAGGCCGCATCGCCGTCCTCGACACGCGCAAGACGACGCCGACGCTGCGCGCGCTGGAGAAATACGCCGTGCGTGTGGGCGGCGGCCGCAATCACCGCTTCGGGCTGTACGACCTCGTGCTGATCAAAGACAACCACGTTCGCCTTGCCGGCGGCGTCACGAAAGCCGTGGACGCCGCACGCCGGCGATCGCCGGGCCTGCCGATCGAGATCGAAGCGCAGACCGTCGCGCAGGCGGCGGAAGCGGCCGACGCCGGCGCCGACATCGTGTTGCTCGACAACCTGTCCACCCCGCAGATCCGGGCCGCGGTGGAACGCATTGCCGGGCGCGCCAAAACAGAGATCTCCGGCAACGTGACGATTGCACGACTGCCGGAGCTGGCCACCACCGGCGCCGACTTCGTGTCGATGGGCGCGCTCACGCACTCGGTGCAGGCCGCCGACATCTCGTTCGAAATCGAGCCGCTCGGAGCCGCGCAGTGAACGAAGTCGACCGCCCGGCCGCGCTCGCCGTCGACCTGGCGGCGCCGCTCGAGCGCGCGCTCGCGGCGGGCGAGCTGTCGCCGCTCGGTGCCGAGCTGATCTACTTTCCCATCGCCACATCGACCAATGATCTGGCCGGCCGGCTGGCGGAGCGCGGCAGCCCGGACGGAACGATTGTCATCGCCGACACGCAGACTGCCGGCCGCGGACGCGGCGGGCACTCGTGGTTCTCGCCGCCGGCGTCAGGGCTGTACGTCTCGGTGATCGTCCGGGGAGCCGGCCGCGCCGCGGACGTCGACTGGCCACGCTGGCTGACGCTGGCCACCGGCGTCGCACTCGCGGAAGGCCTGCACGCCGCGTCGGGACTCCCTGTATCGATCAAGTGGCCGAACGATCTCGTGATGGCGCCGGCCGGCGCCGTTCGCGGATCGCGAAAACTGGGCGGGATCCTCGCCGAAGCGCGCACCGACGCCGGTCAGCTCACCTACGTCGTCGTCGGCTTCGGCATCAACGTGGGACGTGCCGCGTTTCCTTCGGAGATCAGCGCCCGCGCGACGTCGCTCGAAGACGAGCTCGGACGCGACGTCGATCGTGGGGCGGTGCTGGTGGCGCTCCTGCGCCGCTTCGCGGCGTGGCTCGGCCGGCTGCGCGCCGGTCGGACCGCGGAGGTCGTGGCCCGCTGGCGCGCGCTCGCCGTCGGCGCGTCCGGTTCGACGGTCGAGTGGCAAGGGGAGGACGGCACGCGCCGCGGCGTCACGGCGGGTGTCGACCCCGAGGGCGCGTTGCTCGTGCGCGCGGCCGGCGTCACCGAACGCATCGTGGCCGGCGAGGTGACCTGGTTGTGACGCCGGACGAGTACTGCCGGGAGATCGAGTCCTACCTCACGCGCAAGAACGACGGCCACCTCATTCGCATCGTCGGCCCGTCGTTCGAGCGCGTCAGAAGCTGGGCCGAGCAGGGTGTGCCGTTGAAGGTGGCGTATGCCGGCATCGACCGGCGTTTCGAGAGGTACTACGCGAAGGGTCCGCGGCGCCGCCCGCTGCACATCGACCACTGCGAGCCCGACGTGCTCGAGGCCTTCGACGCCTGGCGGCGCGCCGTCGGCGTGACGGCCGGTCTGTCGGTCGCCTCGCACGTCGAGTCGAAGCCGAAGGGCCGCGACAGCCTGGCGACGACACTCGAACGCGCCGTGGCGCGCCTGACGATGCTTCGTGGCGGCGCGACGCCTCCGATTCCGTCAGATGTGATCGCCGCGTTCGTCGCCGAGCTCGATCTGCTGGTCGCGGCCGCGCGGACGACGCGCGGCCCCGCGCGTGAGGCGCTGACGAACCACCTCGCCGACGTCGATCGACGCCTCATGGACGCCGCACGCTCTCACGTCGACGCGACCGTTCTGGCAGAACTGGAAGCACAGGCTGCGGCCGACCTCGAGCCGTTTGCCGAGCGCATGCCGGCGGCTGCGTGGCGCCAGGCGATCGCGTCCGCCGTCGATCGTGCGTTGCGCGCCAGGCTCGGCCTGCCGGCGCTCGCGGAGATCTGACATGCCGGCACCTGGGGATCTCATCGTGCTCGACGTCGAGAAGCCGGCGGCCGGCGGCCGCATGCTGGCGCGCCTCGACGGCCAGATCGTGTTCGTGTCTGGCACGATTCCCGGCGAGCACGTGACGGCGCGCGTCGAGTTCGTCCGCGGCGGCGTGGTGTTCGCGCGTGCGGAGTCCGTCGATGTCCGGTCACCCGACCGTCGAGCCGACGGAGCCGATCGCGTCTGCGGCGGCAACGACTACGCGCACATCGCGTACGACCGCCAGTTGGCGCTCAAGCGGGATCTCGTCGAAGACGCGTTCTCACGAATCGCGAAACTCGCGTTGCCAGCCGACGTGCGGCTGCACGCGTCGCCGGAGCGCGGTTATCGGATGCGCGCCCGGCTGCACGTCGACGGGGGACAGGTCGGCTTCTACCGGCAAGCGTCGCACGACCTGTGCGACCCGATGTCGAGCGGGCAGCTGCACGAGGGCGCCGGCGTGCCGCTTGCTGGTGTCAGCCGCGCGCTGCGCGACGGCAAGGTCAACACGGCACGCCAACTGGACCTCAGCGAAGACATTCCCGGCACGGGCCGTGCAGTCCAGATCGAGCTCGATCCCGAAGAGCGCGAGTCTGGCCGCTGGGACGACGTGCTGGCGATCGAAGGAGTCACGGGGGTGGCGGTGTCAAGACGAGGCCGCGTCCTGGCGAGCCGCGGCGAGCTGACGGTTGCGGACAATCTGGACGTTCCCGGAGGGGGCACGCTGCGGGTGATCCGGCAGGTCGGCGCGTTCTTCCAGGGCAACCGTTATCTGCTGCAGACGCTCGTCGATCGCATCCTCGTCGCGATTCCGCCGGGGCCGCTCGTCGACCTGTACGCCGGCTGCGGGCTCTTCGGCCTGGCGCATGCGGCCGCGGGCCGCGGCTCCGTCAACCTGGTCGAGAGCGATCGGCTCAGCTTCGCCGACCTCAAGGCGAACGCCGCGCCGCTGGCTGGCGCCGCCGTGCCGCACGGCGTGGAGGTCGAACGGTTTCTGGCAGCCTCACCGGGCCTCGATGATCAGACGGTGCTGCTGGACCCACCGCGGACAGGGCTGTCCCGCGAGGCCGGCGCGGCGCTGGCGAGCTCGAAGGCGTCGCGGGTCGTCTATCTGTCATGCGACGTCGCCACGCTCGCTCGCGACGGCAGGAAGCTGGCGGATGGCTCGTTCGCGCTGGACGCCCTCGAGATCTTCGATCTGTTTCCGATGACCGCGCATGTCGAGACGCTCGCGGTGTTCACCCGATGAGACGCATGGCGCGCCAATTCCATTGACGTTGTGCTGCTGACGCGTATATTTTGAGAAACCCTCCCTCCCGAATGAACTCATCGGCCCTCTCCCTCCGCGGAACTGAGACGATCCTCGTTGCCGAAGACGAAGACGGCGTGCGCAGCCTGACCCGTGAGGTCCTCGAAAAGTACGGGTACACGGTGCTCGAAGCCGCCAACGGCGAGGAAGCCCTGAAAGTGGCCGAGCGTCATCAGGGGCCCCTTCATCTGCTCCTGAGCGATGTCGTGATGCCACGCATGGGCGGACCGGAGCTCGCGCAGGCGCTCGTCGCGCGACGGCCCGACGTCAAGGTGCTCTACATGTCCGGCTACACCGACCACCCGATGGTGCGCCGGGGCGTGGTCAACGCGGGCGTCGCCTTCCTGCAGAAGCCGTTCACCCCGACGGTGCTGGTCTCGCGCATCCGCGAGGTGCTCGAAGCCTTCGCTTAGTGGCCTGCCCAGGTCATTAGGTGCCGCCGCTCATCATCGCCGAGCGCCTCACACGCACGTTCACCACTGGCGCCGTCCCCGTGACGGCAGTGGACAGCGCCAGCTTCCAGATCGAGGCCGGTGAGTTCGTCGCCGTGGTCGGCCCCTCGGGGTGCGGCAAGTCGACGCTCCTGCACCTCTGCGGCGCGATGGATCGCCCCAGCGATGGCCGGATTTCCATCGCTGGTCAGCCGCTCGAATCCCTGTCCGACGCCGCCCTGACCCTGCTGCGACGCACGCGCATCGGCTTCGTCTTCCAGTTCTTCAACCTGCTGCCGACACTCACGCTCGCCGAGAACGTCGCGTTGCCGCTGCTGCTCGACCGGCGATCTGCGGCACCGGCGTTGGAGCGCGCCGCCGCGCTCGCGACTCGCGTTGGACTGGGCCACCGTCTGACGCACTATCCGGATCAGCTGTCCGGCGGCGAACTGCAGCGCGGCGCGATCGCGCGCGCCCTGGTCCACGACCCCAGTCTCGTCGTCGCCGACGAGCCGACAGGCAGCCTGGATTCGGCAAATGGCGCGGCCGTGCTGTCGCTGCTCAGCGACCTGAATCGCGAGCTCGGCGTGACGTTGGTGCTCGCGACTCACGCGCCAGACATCGCCGCCGCGGCGACGCGTGTTCTCCACATGCGCGACGGTCGGATCGTCCGCGTCGAGCGGGCGGCGCCTTCCGACGCGGCCGGGAGATCAGGTGCCGCTCTTTAGGTGGTTCATCGTTCGTCGCCTCGTTCAGGAGCCGCTCAGGACCGTCTTGACGACGCTCGGGATCGCGCTTGGGATTGGTGTCGTGCTCGCGGTCAGAATGGCGAACCAGAGCGCGATCGACGGCTTTCGCTCGGCACTCGACACCGTGGCCGGACGTACGTCGCTCGAGATCACGGGCTCCGGCCGAGGGATCGACGAGCGTCTGTTGCCCGATCTCGGCTGGCTCGCAGAATGGGGCGACGTGAGCCCGGCCATCGAGGGCGACGCCGCGGCGATCGTGGGCAGCGGTCGCCAAGAGGAAGTGCACGTCCTTGGCGTGGACATCCTCCAGGACCAGCCGTTTCGGCAATACACGCTCCGCACAAGCTCTGGGCGTCAGCCGGCGGCCGATGAGTTCCTGCGGCTGCTGACCGACCCGGCGTCGGCGATTGTGCCCGAGGCATTCGCGGCCAGGCACGCACTGTCGATCGGCAGCCGCCTGGACCTCGTGTTCGGCGACACCGTGAGGCAACTCGTCATTCGGGGCGTGCTCGCCAACGAGGGCCCCGCGAAGGTGCTCGACGGCAACTTCGTCCTGATGGACATTGCCGCGGCGCAGTGGGCCTTCGATCGGCTCGGCCGCGTCGATCGGATCGACGTCCGGCTGAAGGATCCGTCGCGCCTGGACGAAGCGGAAGCGGTCATCAGCGAGCGGCTGTCCGCTGGCCTGGTGGTGCAGCGCCCCGCGCGGCGTGGCGCGCAGGTCGAGCGGATGCTGGCGTCGTTCCAGTTCAACCTGTCGGCGCTGTCGCTCGTGGCGCTGCTCGTCGGCGTGTTTCTGGTCTACAACACCGTGGCCGCGTCGGTGGTGTCGAGGCGGGCCGAAATCGGGATGCTGCGGGCGGTGGGCGCGGGCCGTACCACGACGCTGGCCCTGTTCATCGGTGAGGCGATGGCGCTCGGGACGGCTGGCTGCGCCGTTGGCACGGCGCTCGGCTGGGCCATGGCGACAGGCGCCGTCCACCTCACCGCCAGCACGGTGTCAACGCTCTACGTGACCGATGCCGTGCGTGTGCCGGGGCTGACGGCGGCCGACATCGCGAGCGCGTTCGCGCTGGGGCTGCCGCTCTCGGCGCTGGCGGCGCTCGCGCCGGCGATCGAGGCGTTCCGCGTAAGCCCGCTCGACGCAATCGCATCCACGGCGCAGAGCGCCGGGTGGCGGCGTCCTCGTCCGCGGTCGGTCATCAGCGCTCTCGTCCTCTTTGCCGCGGCCGCAATAGCGGCACGACAGGGACCCGTGCGCGATTTGCCCCTTTTCGGCTTCGTCGCGGGCATCCTCGCGGTGATGGGCGTCGCGTGCGTGTCGCCGCTGCTGCTGTTCGTGCTGGGACGCGTCATGCCAGTGCGCTGGCCGGTCTTTGCCGTCGAGGGCCGGCTGGCTGCGGCGCAGATCGCGGCCTCGATTCCCCGCGTCGCGGTGCCGGTGGCGGCGCTCGCGACGAGCGTGTCGATGCTGGTCGCGATCGCGGTGATGGTCGGCAGCTTCCGGCAGACGGTAATTTACTGGGTCGGGCAGACCTTGCAGGCGGATTTGTTCGTCGCCACCGGCCGGCGGGCCACGCTCGATGTGCAGCCGACCGTCTCGGAAGCCCTCGAGCAGGCGATCCTCGCCGACCGGGATGTGGACCTCGTCGACCGCGCGAGCAGCGTCAACGTGCCGTTCAGAGGTCGCCTGGTGGTCGTCGGCGCCGACGACTGGACGGTGCTGCTGTCGAAGGGGCGGCTCGTCTTCAAGGCGCCGGCCGATGCCACCGCCGCCATGCGCGCGTCGCTCGGTCGCGATGCCGTCGTCGTCTCCGAGAGCTTGTCGCTGCGGTTCGGCGTGAGGCCCGGGAGCGAGGTGACGCTGCCCACGCCATCGGGGCCCCGATCGTTCCCTGTGGTCGCCGTCTACTACGACTACTCGACCGACCGTGGCGTCGTGCTGATGGATCGTCGCACGTTCACGAACGCCTATGGCGAGGCGCGCCCGACGGCACTGTCGGTGTACCTGAAGCCCGGACGCGATCCCGGCGTCACGCGCGACCGTCTCCTGGCGTCGCTGGGTTCGGCCCATCACGTGTTCATCCACACGAACGCGTCGCTGCGGTCAGAGGTCTTGCGGATCTTCGATCGAACCTTCGCGATTACCTACGGTCTCGAGGCGATTGCCATCCTCGTATCGCTGCTCGGCATCGCGGGCACGATGATCACGCTGGTGATGGAGCGGCGGCGCGAGCTGCGCCTGCTGCGCCTGGTCGGCGCTGATGCGGTGCAGGTCCGCCGGACCGTGATGATCGAAGCGGGGCTGCTCGGCGTTGCGAGCCAGGCGCTGGGCATCCCGCTCGGTTTCGTGCTGTCGCTTCTGCTGATTGACGTGATCAACGTGCAGAGCTTCGGCTGGACGATCCAGTGGCACGTGCCGGTCGCCTTTCTCGCGCAGGCCTCGGCGGTGTTGCTGGCCGCGTCGGTACTTGCCGGCCTTTATCCGGCGCGGGCGGCTTCGTCTGCTACGCTCTCGGACCTGTAACGGTCTTCGCGGCCCTGATGTGTAGCGCGGGCCTTGAGGCCTGCCCTGGTGTGTAGCGCAGGCCTTCAGGCTTGCTTTGGTGTGTAGCGAGGCCTTGAGGCCTGCCTCGACTGGAGACGATTTGACCATCTCGCGCGCGTGGATGACGGCGACTCTCGTGGTCCTGGCGACGACCATGGCGGCCGAGCAGGTCTGGAAGCAGGCCTCACCCGACTACAAGCTGTCGGTGCCTACGGACCACGTCAGTCACCCTGCCTACAAGATCGAGTGGTGGTACTACACGGGCAACGTCGAGAGCGATCGCGGCCGGCGCTTCGGATATCAGCTCACGTTCTTCCGCGTCGGCGTGGAGTTCGCGCCGGTAAACCCGTCGCGTCTCGCGGTGCGGGACGTGTTCATCGCGCACGCCGCCGTGACGGACGCCGAGGGCAAGCGGTATCTCTTCGGCGAGCGCGTGAGTCGCGCAGGAGTGGGCGCGGCCGGCGCGGGCACGTTCGAATATCGCGTCTGGAACGGCGACTGGCAGGCCCATCTGGTCTACGGACGGCACAAGCTCCAGGCGCGTGACGACAGGTTCTCTCTCGACCTCGACCTCTTCGAGGACAAGCCCGCCGTCCTGAACGGCGATCACGGCTACAGCCAGAAGGGGGCGACGCCCGGTAACGCCACGGAGTACTACTCGCTCACGCGGATGCCGACTGAAGGCACGATCTTCGTGGACGGCGAGCGCTTCGCGGTCAAGGGCAGCAGTTGGATGGACCACGAGTTCGGCACGACCTTCCTCGAGAAGACACAGCAGGGCTGGGACTGGCTCTCGCTGCAACTGGGCGACGGCAGCGACCTGATGGCGTTCCGGATGCGCCACGCGGACGGCTCGGTGGATCCGCAGTCGAGCGGCACGCTGGTCGCGAAGGGGAGCGCGCCCCGGCGGCTGATGGCCGGCGACTTCACGCTGACGCCAGGCCGGCGCTGGACGTCGCCCGCCAGTGGGGGCAGCTATCCCGTCGAGTGGCACGTGTCGGTGCCCGCAGATTCGCTGCACCTGACGGTGACTCCGGTGTTGGACGCCCAGGAAATCGTCGGCGCGCGGACCGCAGTGAAGTACTGGGAAGGAGCGGTAGACGTGAAGGGCACGCGCGGCGGACAGCCAATCGCGGGGCGCGGGTACCTCGAGATGACGGGCTACGCGGGAACGGCGATGGGGGAAATGTTGCGGTAAGAACTACGAAATAGAGAAGAGGGAATAGGGGATAGGGAAAGGTCTAGGACGAAGAAGGACTGTCACTCATGCAAGACCTGCTGCTGGACGTTCGCTACGCGCTCCGCGGATTTCGAAAGACTCCGGCATTCCCGTTCGTGGCCGGACTCTCCCTTGCTCTGGCCATCGGAGTGAACGGCTTCGTGTTAGCGGTGCTCGACACCGTCGTGCTGCGGCCCTTCGAAGTGAGCGACCCCGAGAGCCTGTACCAGATACGCTACGGGCCGCGAATGAGCGGAAGCAACCTGACGACGTCGTATCCCGCCTTCCAGGATCTTCGCCAGCGAAACACCAGCTTCAGCGACATGATCGGGGTCTGGGCGTACTCCGAGGCCAGGCTGGGTGACACGGTTCCGAAGCTCCACGGGATCGCCGTCTCCGGCAACTACTTCGACATGCTGGGGGTGCAGCCCCAGATCGGACGGCTCTTCCACGCGGCGGACGAGCGAGGCGCGAATTCGGTGCCGTACGTCGTGTTAAGCGACGCCCTGTGGCGACGCGCATTCAACGCCGAGCCCGGCGCTGTCGGGACGACGGTAAGGCTGAACAATCAGCCATTCACCGTGATCGGCGTGGCGACGGCGGCCTTTCATGGCACAGAGCGTTTCTGGTGGCCGGACTACTGGGTCCCCATCGTGGACAGCGGCGGGCCGGACCTGCAGAGCCGCACCGAGCGAGCGGTCCTGGTGATCGGCCGGCTCAAACCTGGCGTGACGCCGCAGCAGGCGACGGCGGACCTGAACGCGGTCAAGACCCAGCTCGCGCACGAGTATCCGAAGACGGACAAGGCCGTCTCGGTGCGATTGATCCGCCCGGGTCTGCTTGGAGACGACGGTGACGGCATTCGCCGATTTCTTTACAGCGTGAACGTGCTGGCGCTCCTGCTGCTGGCGGCCGTCTGCGCGAACCTGGCCAGCGCCTTTGCGGCCCGCGCGGCGGATCGCAGCCGGGAGCTGGCTCTGCGCGTGGCCCTGGGCTCCGGCCGGCTGCGGCTGGCCCGGCAACTGCTCACGGAGGCTCTGGCCATCGCGTTCATCGGTGGCGCCGCGGGGTTGGCGGGTGCGCGCATGCTCGTGGCCGTGCTGAACCGGAGGCCGGCATTTCTGGGCGCCGGCTATGACCGTCTGGATCTGGACCCGGATCCCCGCGTGTATCTCGCCGGTCTGGCGCTGACCGTGGCCGGCGCGCTGCTGATCGGGATGGTGCCGGCAACGCAGGCGTGGGCGGGCAGTCCGCTGCAGATGATGAAGCGCGGAGTGGGCGACGCGGCGCGCCGTCGGTTTTCTCTTCGTGACCTTTTGCTCGTCGCGCAGATTGCTATTTGCGCGCTCCTGGTTACGGCCTCATTCGTAGCCGTGCGCGGCATGAGACGCGCGCTCGATGGAGCGTCCACTGGCATCAAGCCGCAGGGCGTGATGCTCGCCTCGGTCGACTTCGGCAAACTTGAAGGGGACCTGGCGCTGGAGAAGCAGAGGGAAATGATCGAAGCAGTGCGGGGCATTCCGGGTGTGACGGCAGTGGGAGCCGTGCGTGAGACGCCGATGACCTGGCCGAGGCGTGTGATTCCGATCTATCGGCCCGGAACGACTGAGTTCACACCGGAGAACCAGGCGCTGGCGAGCCACGTGTATCCGATGTCGCCGGAATACCTGAAAGCCGCGGGCACGCGGCTCCTCGAGGGGCGGGACGTGTCCTGGCATGACACGAACGAGATGCCACGCGTGGCGATCGTGAACGAGACGTTCGCGCGGACGATGTGGGGCGATGCCCCCGCGATCGGGCAACGCTTCGTCCTTTGGGAGCATTCGGCGGAGGTCGTGGGCGTGGTCGAGGACGGCAAGTATTACAACCTGATGGAGTCGCCCGAGGCGGCGGTCTTCGTGCCGCTCGCACAAAACCCGGGCGACGCAGTGATCGTAGCGCGATCGTCGCTGCCATCGAAGGAGATCGCTACTGCGCTGCTCCACACGCTGGGCCGCGTTGAGCCGAACGTGCCGGTCAGGCTGCGGACCTGGCCCGAGGCGCTGGAAGGCGTGCTCTACCCGGCCCGAGCGGCTGCGTTCGCGCTGAGCGTCATCGGATTCTTTGCCGTGATGCTCGCGGTGACGGGCATCTTCGGCACCGCTGCCCACAACGTGAGCCGCCGTGTGAGGGAGCTGGGCATCCGCATGGCTCTGGGGGCGCGCGAGCGGCAAGTCGTGTTCGCCGCGGTCGGGCGATCCACGGCGCTGCTCGGGGTTGGATCGGCGTTGGGGCTTCTGGCGTGTGTCTTTGCGCGCCGGCTCCTGGGGAGGATGGTTTATGAGGCGGATCCGAGCGCACCCGCCGTGCTGGCGGGCGCAGTGCTGGCAATGGCCTTGATCGGGATCTCGGGATCTCTGATTCCGGCGCTGCGCGCTCTGGCCGTCGATCCCTCGCGACTCATGCGAGACGAGTGAGAAGGCGCTCATGACCAGGTGGGGAGGCAGGGCCGAAGCCCTGCGCTACAGCCTGCGGCTGCTGAGGCTCAAGCCCTGCGCTACATACGGCGGCGCGCGGCGTCGATCAGGCCGTTGAACAGCGATTGGAACTCGCCGGTCTCGACGAAGTTCTCGGGGTGCCACTGCACGCCGACGCAGAACAGGTGGTCGGCCAGCTCGAGCGCCTCGACGACGGCATCCCCCGCCACTGCGCTCACGATCAAGCCTTCGCCGATTCGCTTCGGCGCCTGGTGATGGCGGCTGTTCACGGAGATACGGCCGCCGTCGTCGGCCAGGCCCAGCAGCGCCGCGAGCCTGGTGCCGGCAGAGACGTGCGCGTCGTGCGCGAGCGCGTTCTTCGGGTCGGGCACGCGATGGTTGAGCGCCAGCGGAAGCTGGCTGGGGATGTCCTGAATCAGGGAGCCGCCGAGCGCGACGTTGAGCACCTGCACGCCGCGGCAGATCGCGAGCACCGGGAGACCCGTGGCAAGAGCCTGCAGCACCAGCGCGATTTCCGCGGCGTCACGGCCCGGCTCGGCCTCCTGGAACGCGGGATGTCGATCCTCACCGAAGAGCGCCGGATCGATGTCGCCGCCGCCGGTGAGCAGCAGCGCCGCGACGCCGTCCAGCAGCGTCGCCGGTGAGCCCGAGCCAAGATCGACCACGAGCGGGTCTCCGCCGGCCTCGATGACAGATCGCTCGTAGTCCGCAGTCTTCCGGTTCGGCGAGATGGCGACGCGAGGGCCGGCCATTACATCCGCACCGGGACGTCGATGCCCATCAGGTCGAGGGCGCGCGTGAGCTGCAGCCGGACGTACGCCACGGCGGCGGCGCGCCACAGGCGGACGTCGGCGCGCTCCTCGTTCAGAATCGGGGCGCGATGATAGAACGCGTTGAAGCCTTGCGCGAGCGAGAACGCGTGCTTGGCCAGCACCGAAAACTCGAGCGTCCGCACGACTTGCTCGACGATCTCGTCGAGCCGCGCGGCCTCGAGGATGAGGCTCCAGGCCTCGTCGCCTTCCGCGCTCGTCAGCGCCTCGGCTGACAGAGTCTCCACCTGCGTTCGAACGGCGTCGTCGCTGAGCAAGAGCCGCTCGGCCAGCTTGCTGAAGATGTTGTTCGCGCGCACGACCGCGTATTGGAGATACGGCCCGCTCTCGCCCTCGAAGCTCAGCGCCTCGGCGATGTCGAACGCGATGACCTTGCCGCGCGAGTACTTGACCATGAAGTACCGCACGGCGGCGACCGCGATCTGCCGGCCGATGCGTGCGACCTCGTCGGCCGAAAGGTCGTCGTTGCGCTTGGCCACTTCCTCCGCGGCCGTGCGTTCGAGTCGGTCTATCAAGTCGTCCGCCTTCACGCCGAGTCCCTTGCGGCCCGACACTTCGACGAACGGCTTCTTCGCGTCCTCCTCCGACGTCTCGTACCCGAGCTCGCGGGCCGTCTGATGCGAGAGCGCCACCATCTCGTACGAGAAGTGGATCGACCGCTCGGCCTCCTGCGTATGGCCCATCGCCGCGAGCGCCTGTTTGAGCAGCTTCTGCAGGTACGACTGCCGCACGTCGATGACGTTGTAGGTTCGCGTCCCGGCGCCGAACGACGGATGCGGTTCGACCGCGGCGGCTGGATCGCTGGTTGTCGCCCACGTGGCGGCGCCGTCCGTGCGCACGGCGAACGGGTGGTACTTGAAATCGATGCCCAGCAGACCGAACTTCCAGAACTGGTTCGCGAGGTCCTTGCCAACGTAGGTGACCGTGCCGTTCGACCGGACGATGACCTTTTCCCGATCCTCCGCTTCGCCGTCTTCGGTTGCCGACTCAGCCTCCGGGCTCGCGGCGTCCTCGTCGATCCGCATCACCCAGCAGCCCTTCAGCCGCCCTTCGGTCTGCAGATAGACGATGCCCTGCTGCTTGAGAATCTCGAAGGCGCGCGCCCAGAACTTCAGGCGGAGGATGTCGCCTTCCCACGTCAGCAAGTCGTACTCGATGTTCAGCCGCTTCATCGTCTCCAGGTGCCGGTGGACGACGGCGTTTGCGATGAGGGCGCCGAGCTCGGCGGTCTCATTGCCGCCGTGCTCGATGTCGTGCAGCGCACTCTGGCGCAGCTCGAGATGCGCCTTGTCCTGGTCGTACCACTCGGTGACGCGCGCGTAGAGGTCCCAGCAGTAGAAGTCGAACCGCGGCTGCGCGGCGAGCGCCCGGACCTCGTCCAGCGGCTTGTGCTCGAGCTGTTGGAAGCCAACGACGACGTCGGCTACCTGGACGCCGGTGTCGTCGATGTAGTTCTGCACCTCGACGGGGACGCCGCGGAACCGCAGCACGCGGACCAGCGTGTCGCCGAGCGCGGAGTTCCGAATGTGGCCGATGTGGGCTGCCTTGTTCGGGTTGATGGCCGTGTGCTCGACGATGGTCTTGCCCTCGCCGGACTGAGTCGCCGCGGCCGCGCCCCTGGCGAGCCGCGCGCGAAGAAAGGCGGGCCGGTTCAGGAAGCAATTGAGGTATCCGCTCGCGGTGGACTCGACGCGCGACAGCCCCTCGACCGGCCCGATCGCGGCGGCCAGCTCCTGCGCGATCACGCGCGGCGCTTTTCGCAGGCGCCGCGCGAGCTCGAATGCAATCGGCAGCGCCAGGTCGCCCAGCGTGCGGTTCGGCGGGTAGTCGATGACGATGGGTGGCAGCTCGCCGGGCGACAGGCCGAACTCGGTCGTGAGCACCGCCTGCAGCCGTGCGCGGAGGACGTCGTGAACAGGGAGAATCATCGTGTGGTGGTTTGACTCGTCTCGGCTCGTGCGGTACGCTTCGGCCGTACCGGTCGCGCGGTCAGATCGCCCGCGCGCCCCAGCGCGCCAGATCGTCGGGCGTATTCAGGTTTGCCAGCAGCCGTCCCTCTCGATCGAACGGCACGAGCTCGTCGCCGGTGACGAGGCGCGGCTGCAGGCGTTCTACCGCCGCCGCGACAGTTCGCTCGCCGGCCTCGAGCACGGCTGAGAGCTCGGCGGCGGCGTCGCGTGCATACATGGCGCACAGCGGATGCCACCGGCCGGCGCTTACCGGGACGACCGCACGCGCCGAGTGCGCCAGGGTCGCGAGGTACTCGACAAATGGCGCGGTCACGAACGGCATGTCGCCCGCCAGCACGAACACGCGGTCGGTCGTGGCGGACATCAGCGCCGTGACCAGCGCGCCAAGCGGTCCAGCGCCCGGCGTCAGGTCGTCGACCACCGGGCACGGCGCAGGGCCAGGGCCACGAAAGCCGACGAGCACGATGTTCCGAGCACGTCCCCGAAGCATCGCCAGCTGGCGATCGATGACGGCCACGCCGTCGACGATGAGCGCGCTCTTGTCCAGGCCGCCCAGGCGCCGCGCACGCCCGCCGGCGAGGATGGCCGCACTCCACATGTCGCTTCAGCGCTTCGAACCTCTGAATTTATCAGAAAAATGAGGGATGCGGGAATCGGACGCGTGCTGGTCGCGGCGCTCCATCAGGGCATCGCCGACGAATTGCCGGATCGGCTCGAGTTCTACGAGAACTGGCTGAACGCCGAAGGTCTGCGCAACGGCACGATCGGTCTCGCGCCGCTGGCCGCGGTGCTCGGATTCCTTCGCACCGAGGGCGACGCGTACGACAGCGTGACGCGCCGTGCGGGGGAATACGCGGCGGACTGGATCGTCGAGGAGCTGCCGCCGGGCTATCGGCGCCTCATCTCGGCGTCACCGGACTTCCTGCGCCGCACGCTGGCCATGCGCGTCGCTCGAAATCTGGTGCAGCGGGCCTACAGCGGCAGCCGCGCGACGGCGCGTGTCCGTCGGGGCCGCGGCGAAGTGGAAATCCGCAGCTCGATCTTCTGCACGGTGCGCGGCCGCTCCGAGCGCCCGCTCTGCGTGTTCTACGCCGCCGCGGTCGCGCGTGTCCTCCGGCTGCTGGAAATCGAGGCGGCCGCTGCCGTCACGTCGTGCCAGGCGGAAGGCGATCGCGTGTGCCATGTCGACGTCCACCTCGGTCCCGCGCCAGAGCAGTTGCAGCCCGACACGGCCGCGGAGGGCGCGCTTCAATGAGGCGAGCCGCGGCCGTCGCGTTCTTCGCGCTGCTTGCGATTTCGGTTTCTCCCGCCGCCGCCCAACAGCGTCTCTCGGGCCCGACGCTCGTGATGCCCTTCGCGGCGGCCGCCGACGCGCGTTCCGCGTGGCTCGGGGAAGCCGTCGCGATGCTCCTGACCGACGACATCGACGCGATGGGCGCCGGCGTGCTTACGCGGGACGAACGCATCCGGGCGCTCGAGCGTCTCCAGGTGCCGCCGCGCGCGGCGCTGACGAGCGCCACGGCCATCAAGATCGGGCAGCTCGTCGGGGCGTCCACGGTCGTCACGGGCAGCGCGGTCCTCAACGGCGACGTCCTGACAGTGGGCATGCAGTCGATCCGAATCGACACCGGCCGCGTGGCCGCGACATTCGACGAGCGCGGGCCGCTCACGCAGATGCTCGCGATTCTCGAGCGCTCGGCGCGCCGCCTGGTGCCGTCCTCGAACGTGCCGACCGACGTCGTCGAGAAGCAGCACCCGCCCCTGCCGGCCTACGAGAGCTACGTGAAGGGTCTGCTTGCGGAGACGCCCCCGACGGCGATCACGTATCTCCAGAACGCCATCGCGCTGGCGCCGACCTTCGACCGCGCGCGCCTGGCACTGGCCTCGACGCAGAGCGAAGTGGGCAACTTCGAGGCGGCCCGCACCGCAGCGCTGGCGATCGGCGAGTCGTCGCCGTCTCGACGCGACGGCCAGTTCGCGGCCGCGCTGGCCGAGATCAACCTGAAGCGATTCGATGACGCGTTTGCGCGGCTGCAGCAGATGAACGCGACCGCGCCGGCCCCGGAACTGCTGACGAATCTTGGCGTCATCCAGCTTCGGCGCACGCCGACGGCGCAGCAGGGACGCGCCACGTACTTCCTGCACAAGGCCGTCGAGCTGAACACGATGTCGGCCGACGCGACCTTCAATCTCGGCTACGCGTATTGGCAGGAGCAGGACGGCCAGGCGTCGGTGTACTGGTTGAAGGAAGCCGTCCGGCTGGATCCCGCCGACGCCGACGCGCATTTCGTCCTCGCGGCCGCGCTCGACGCGACCGGCGCCGGCACGGAGGGCGGGCGCGAACGAGAGCTGGCCCGGCGGCTGTCGGCGGGGTACGAAGAAGGGGAGTCCGGTCCGAGCGCGACCGCTGTGCCGAAAGGACTCGAGCGCATCGCGCTCTTCGTCCAGCGTCCCGAGGCGGGCCGCGCCGACTCTGCGCTGGTTGCGACCGAGCAGCGCGAGCAACGCGAGATGGCGACGTTCCATCTCGATCGCGGACGCCGGTTTTACGAGCGCGAAGAGGATCGCTCGGCGCTCACTGAGCTGCGGCGCGCGATCTACCTTTCGCCCTACCAGGCCGAGGCGCACCTGCTCGTCGGACGGATCCACCTGCGCGCGGGTCGGACGCGCGACGCCATCGAGGCGCTGAAGATCTCCCTCTGGAGCGAGGAGACCGCCGAAGGGCACGAATCCCTCGGCGAGGCCTACATGCTCGAGAAGAACGCCGCGGCCGCGCACGCCGAGGCCGAGCGCGCCCTGGCGCTGAGACCCGGTTACAAAGAGGCCCTGCAGCTCTTGAAGCAGGCGGCCCCCGTCCAGGCCCGTCCGTGACGTCGTAAGTCGTACGTGGGGCAGGGCTTCAGCGCCGCCTCCTTCGACCCTGCCGGACGCGCGAATGGGGTTACACTGTCCAGCGGCCCCTGGTTCGATGACTTATGAGTGACGACGGCTTCCACGAAATACAGCTGAACGGCAAGCAGCTGGTCTTCCTCTTCATGGCGGCGACCGTCGTGTCGGTCGTGATCTTCCTCTGCGGCGTGATGGTCGGCCGCGGCGTGCGGGCGGACCGCGCCGACGGCGCGTCGGCCGTCGGCGATCTCGCCACAAGCCCGGCTGCGTCGGCCACCGGCCCGGCGCAGGCACCTCCGGCCCGGCCGCTGCCTGCGTCGGAGCCGCCGAATCCGCGCGACGACGAGGCCGTGCAAAACGCCCTCGTCGAGAAGACCCCGAAGGACACGAAGCTGACGCCGGCCGGAAAAGCCACGGAGCCGGCAAAGCCTGCTGCCGTGGCCGCAGCGCCCAAGCCCGTCGCCGTCGAGAAGCCCGCGGCGCAGAAGTCTGCACCTGTTGAAAGGCCCACGCCGCCTGAACACGCCGACGCCGGCGCGTCCAAGGCGCCGGCGCAGATTGCGCCGCCAGCCGCGCCGGGCACGGTGGCATCGGGTGGGTTCGCCGTGCAGATCACGGCGTTGCGCGATCGCGGCGAGGCTGACGCCATCGTGAAGCGTCTGGCCGCCAAGGGCTATCCGGCGTACGTCGTCAACCCGCTGCCGGGCAAGCCGCCGGTCTACCGCGTGCAGGTCGGCCGCTTCCCGGAGCGCGCCGAGGCCGAACGGGTTGCGAGCCGGCTCCAGAAGGAAGAGCAGTTCAGCCCCTGGGTTACGCGCTAGCGCTGCTTTCGGGGGCGCTCTTCGCGCTCAGCTTCCCGCGCCACGGGCATCCGGCCGTGGCGTGGATCGCCCTCACCCCTCTTCTCATCGCCGTCGTCAACGCCGCGCCCGAGCGAGGGCGTGGCGCGCTGCGATCGTTTGGGCTCGGCCTGATGACGGGCGTTGTGTACTTCGCTGGCACCATCTACTGGACCGGCGGCGTCATGGCGCAGTACGGGGGGCTCAGCCTGCCGCTCGCCGGGCTTGTCGCGGGGCTGCTCGTCGCCTATCTCGCGCTCTTCCCTGCGTTCTTCGCGCTGGCGCTGCACGTGGCGACCCGGAAGTTCGGATCGCGCGGGTTGCTCCTCGCGCCCGCGCTCTGGACGGCGACCGAGTACGGCCGCCTCACGATCTTCGGCGGCTTCCCATGGGTGCTGCTCGGATACAGCCAGGTGACCGTGCTGCCTGTTGCACAGCTGGCGGCGGTCACCGGGGTGTTCGGTCTGTCGTGGCTCGTGTCGATGGTGTCGAGCGCCGCCGCGCACGCGACGCTGGCGCGCGACTCCAGGCGCTGGGTGCCGCTGGCTGCGACGGTGGCCGTCGTCGCCGTCGTCGCCGTCTTCGGCCAGTGGCGCCTCTCTGACGGTCGACTGACAACGGCGGGCCGGGCGCTGCGCGTCGGTCTGATTCAGGGCAACGTGCCGCAGGACGACAAATGGGAGCCGGCGCGCGCGGCCGACATCTTCAGCCGGTATCTCCGCTTGACCCGTCAGGCCGCCGGCCAGGGCGCCGAGCTCGTGATCTGGCCCGAGTCGGCGACGCCGTTCTACTTTGGACCCGATCCGGAGACCGAGGTGCTGCGCAGCCTCGCGCGCGAGAGCGGCATCTCGCTGTTGGTCGGGTCGGATCTCTGGGAGCGAACACGCGGCGGGCCGCCGAAGATCTACAACGCCGCGTTCATGGTCGGACGCGACGGGTCGACGGGTGGCGTGTACCGCAAGGTGCATCTCGTGCCGTTCGGCGAGTACGTGCCGATGAAGGACGTGCTGTTCTTCGCGGCGCCGCTGGTTCAGGCTGTCTCGGACTTCTCGCCGGGCACCGAGGTCGTCACGTTGCCGATCCCCGCCGGCTCGGTCTCGACCGCGATCTGCTACGAAGTCGTCTACCCCTCGCTCATCCGCGACGGCGTCCTCGCGGGCAGCCAGCTGCTGACGACGATCACGAACGACGCCTGGTTCGGGCGATCGTCGGCGCCGTGGCAGCACTTCGCGATGGCGTCGATGCGCGCGATCGAGGAGGGCCGATACCTGGTCCGCGCGGCCAACACCGGCGTGAGTGGCATGGTGGACCCGTACGGGCGGGTGAGGCTCGCCTCGGATCTCTTCGTCGAAGGCGCCTGGGTCGTTGACGCGCGGCTGCTCGACGACCGCACGATCTACTCGCGGACCGGCGACGTCGTCGCGTGGCTCTCGGTGGCGCTGCTGGTGGCCGTCGTGCTGCCAGTGCGCGCTGGCGGCCGCCGTGCCGGCGTTTGATATGCTTGAGAGATGGCGTTCGTTCTCGACGAGCAGGTAAAGCGCTACCAGGATCTGGTGAAACGGACCTCCGACCTGCGGAGCTATCTTTGACCCCGCTCGCTCCCGCACTGAATTGGATCGCATCGAGTCCCGCGTTTCCCAGCCGGACTTCTGGAAGGACCAGGCCGAGGCGCAGAAGCTGCTGCAGCGCCGCCGCCGCGTCGAAGACGAGCTGACGCTCGCCGAGACGCTGTCTCGCCGCACGGACGACCTCGGCGTCCTCGTCGAGTGGGCCGAGGCGGGCGAGCCGGTCGACGCGGATCTCCTCAAGGGTCTGGACGACTTCCAGCGCGACGTCGAGCTCGCCGAGACGCGCAAGATGCTCGGCGGCGAGCACGACCGCGTCAACGCTATCGTGACCATCCACCCAGGCGCTGGCGGCACCGAGTCGCAGGACTGGGCCGAGATGCTGCTGAAGATGTACGTGCGCTGGTGTGATCGCCGAGGATTCAAGCGCGATCTGATCGACTACCAGCCTGGCGACGAGGCCGGGATCAAGAGCGCGACGATGATGGTGATCGGCGACTACGCATTCGGGCTGCTGTCGGCCGAGGCCGGCGTGCATCGGCTCGTACGCATCTCGCCGTTCGATCAGGCGCAGCGGCGGCACACGTCGTTCGCATCGGTGTTCGTCTGGCCGGAGTTGCCGGACGACATCGACATCGACATTCCCGAGAAGGACCTCCGCATCGACACGTATCGCTCCAGCGGCGCCGGCGGCCAGCACGTCAACGTCACGGACTCGGCCGTGCGCCTCACGCACTTGCCGACAGGCATCGTCGTGTCGTGCCAGAACGAGCGATCGCAGCACCGGAACCGGGATGCCGCGATGAAGGTCCTGAAGTCTCGCCTCTACGACCTGCGGCTGAAGGAGCAGCAGGCGAGGCTCGAACAGATCAGCGGCGAGAAGAAGGACATCGCCTTCGGCCACCAGATTCGCAGCTACGTCCTGCAGCCGTACCAGATGGTCAAGGACCATCGGACGAAGGAGCAGATTGGCGATGTGAACCGCGTGTTCGACGGGGACCTGGATCCGTTCATCAAGAGCTACTTGATGAAGAAGGCCTCCGGGACGTTGAGCACGGCGACGGCAGACGAAGACTGATCGGCGTCACACTGCCTTCGGCGACTTCAAAGACACCAGGAGTCCGAGATTCAATGGATTGTCCCAAGCTGACATCGAGTCAGCTGTTGTGAATTCTGGAGCCTTTCTGCAGTAGCGACAGCTGAATCGCTGAAATCCCAGAATCCAGGTGTCCTTTGAGGCCCGGTGGCGCGGCTACAG
>JBKPSY010000066.1:0-5771 GCA_046735235.1 Acidobacteriota bacterium
ACGCTGCCGCCGACGACGCCGTGACCCAGGCCCGAGTCCACCCAGGTATAGACGGGGGCACTCGATACTGCGGTGACGTGGTCCAGATATTCGAGGGGGTGAAAGACGTGCCCCGCGCCATCCTTGTCGACCACCGTGTAATAGACCATCGAGTTGGACGGCAGGTGCGCCAGCCGCGTGTCGAGCTCGGACGTTGCCAGCCCGCTCAAGTACTCGATCCGGAATTTCGACTCGTACGGCCGGAGTTGCGTGCGGACGGCGACGCCGACTGCCTGGTTGTCGGCACCAGCCCCGGACACGACGAACACGTGCGAGAGTCCGGGCTGCAGGCGAGCCGCCAGCATCAGCGTCCCTGCATAGTTGGTCGGGGATCGGAACCCGGTCGAGTTTCCGAACGGACGCTCGGCCCGCGTGGTCGTGAAGAAGACGACCGGCGTCCCGACGAAGAGGTCCTGACGGTTCTGGGCGAGAAAGTCCAGTGAGATGTCGCTCATCGCGACTACGGCATCGAACTGGACATCCTTGTATTTCAGGTACAGGAAGTCACGCAGCGCGGCGCGATATTCCGCCTCGGGAAACCGAGCGCGATCGATGTACTCGGAGTAGTAGTCGAGCCGCGCCTCGAGGCCCCGGTCGAGAATTTTCGGCAGCTCGGTCTCCCCCACTACCGCAATCTGCGCGTCCCGGCGCGTCGAATACAGGACCAGGATCTGCATTTGGCGGGCCGCCATCGGCGGCGCGGCCAGCACGCCTGGATCGAATGCGGCGAGCGCGAACGCGAGCGCGCAAAGACGACGCATCTTAAAAATCCACCTGAGCCGTCACCTTGAACACCCGCGGCGTGAGGACGGAGAGCGGCTGCAGCCATGTGCCACCTGGCACGAACGAGCTGTTGTAGGCGAGCACGGCGCTCGAGTTCAGGACGTTGTACGTGTCGAGCGCCACGAGGGTCCGGACCCGGCCGAACCGCAGGACCTTCCCGACCCGCAGGTCGAACTGGTTCACGCGATCGCCGTACAGCGTTCCGGGCGCGATCAAGTTCACGGTGACGTTCGGCGCGTTGCCAGAGAGGCTGCGGCCGAGCGACGGAGCAACCTCGGCATTCGGCGCGGCGTAGTTGGCCGCGAGCATCGCGCCTGGAGTGCTCTGGAATGTCGCCGAGGCTTGCACCTCGATCTTCGGCACGGTATACGTCGTCAGGCTGTTGAATTGCGTGAGGATGCCGTACGCCACGTGGCAATACGGGCTCACCGGCGTCACCGCTGAATTCGCAAGGCCCGCGCCAAAGGGACTCGTGCCGGTCGTGGTCGTGGCCAGTTCCGGCAGTCGCGCGCGGACATCGCAGTTGTCGGACACGGTCTGCCCCAGGCTCGTGCCGCCAACGAACACGAATCGCTCGCCGACGCGTAAGTTCAGCGTGACGTCGAGGCCGTCGTAGTGCTGCGTCCATTGGCCGGACTTGGACGAGTCCGCGACGAGGTTGTTCAACTGGCCGGCCTTGTCAGGGTTCACGTCGTACAAACCGGGAACGAGGTAACCGCCGCCACCCGGCAGGCGGGGATCGAGCGGAGCCGTGAGGCTGAACTCGGTGAAGTCCGACGACCCCACGGCCAGGTTGTCGGCCACCGAGAACCCGTGGAACCAGCGCCGCGTGTATGCGACCTCGAATGCCGATTGCGCACCCAGCTGCTGCTGGAACGAGAGCCCGAGATTCCAGTCCGAGGGTCGAACGTTCCAGCCGTTCAGCAGCGCGGGATCGAACTGGTTCGTCAGCACGTTCCGGCCGAAGCTGGTGTTCGACATCACGCCACAGAGGTCGCCGCCGCCGGCGCGCAGGTCCTGCGCCGCCGGGTTCAGCAGATCGCAATCGGGCACGAAGTTGTGATTCGCGTCGGTCCACGCGCGCGTCACTCCAGCCGTCCCGAAGACCGACGTCGTCTGCGGCAGGCGCAGCGTCGGGTTGGCATTGGCATAGTTGCCGCTGACGCCAGCACCCTCGAGATACTTGCCGAGGCTGGCCTTGAGCACGGTGCGACCGCGCCCCGACAGGTCATACACGGCGGCAACCCTCGGCGTCACGTCCTTGTAGCTGTCGACGCCGCGCGTCTCCGGAATGACGATCGGGCTCGGAAGGAAGCGCGAGGGCCCTTCGGTCTGCTGCGGGAACCAGCTGTACGACCGATCGAATCGCAACGCGCCCTGTAGTGTCAGCTGGCCGCGGGTCCACTGGTCCTGGACGAAGACACCATCCCACGCAGCGCGCGCGTTGTTCACCCACGGCGAGATCGACTCGGTGAGCTGGTTCGGCACGCCGTTGTTCAGCCGGTACGTCAGGTTCTCGTCGTTGGTCATCCACCTCCGGTCGTCCGTCATCAGCGTGTGCTGGTAGCCGACCTTCATGCTGTGGCTGCCCGTCACGTACGACAGCGTCGCCTTCCACAGGTAGGAGCCGGCATAGGCCACGCTGAAGTCCTGCGATCGGTACACCAGGCCGGGGATGTTCCCGTTGGCGGCGCATCCGTTCGCGCACTGCTCGGAGACGCGAATCAGATCGCGTGTCGGGTTGGGATCGCGCTCGAAGTTGCCGACCCCGAAGTACGTGCTGCCGAACCCGGCGTCGAGGAGCAGCCGGTTCGTGCGCGGCGAGGACCATGTCACCTGGGTCACGGAGAGTGGCCGCCCGAGCACGCCCACCGCCTCGGGCGACACGCGCTGCGGCTCTGCGAGACCGGGCGTCGCGCCGGTGCACGTGCGGCACAACGACTGAAGGCTCACGAGCGCGCTGATCTTCTGGCGCGGCGTCATCTGCCACGTCAGCCGGCCTCCGCCATCCTCGAAGGTGCGGTCCGAATATTCGCGGCGCGACGGGTCGGGCGCATACAACCACTTCGACGAATCGCCGGCGTCGAGGTTGTAGTAGACGTTCGTGCTGTCGCGCCGGCTGCTCCCGCTGTGGCCGTTGACGAAGTACCAGAGGCGATCCTCGGCGATCGGCCCGCCAAAGGTGCCCGAGAAGTCGTAGACGTCAGTGAGCGGCGCCTGCGGCGTCACGCCCTGGCTCTTCAAGAGGGGCGTGACGTTGTCCGATTGCAGGGACCCGCCGGTGCCGCTCGCGAACAGCGACCCGTGGCGCGAGTTGCCCCCGCTCTTCGAGACGACGTTCATCACGACGCCGCCGGTCTCGACTTCGCCGAGCCCGCCGGCGGTGGTGAACGTGACATCCTCGGCGCTGCCGACGTCGAGGACGACGATGGTCGCCGAGTTGCCGGACGGCGGGCTTCCGATCGTCAGACCGTCCAGCAAGAGGCGTCCCTCGTTGGTCCTGCCGCCATGGATCGGAAACGACGTCGTGGCCGGTCCCGTCACGACGTCGTTGCTGTTCGTGACGACGCCCGGAACGAGGACGACGAGCGCGTTGTAACTGCGGGCCGTCGGAAGCGCCTTTACGACGTCCCCCGAAAGGGCGATGCGGCGCTCGGCGCTGTCGAGGTCGATGGCCGGCGAGCGGGCGGTGACTGTGATGGTTTCCGACACGGCGCCGGGGGCGAGCAACTCCACGTCGAGCGTTGCCGTGAGGCCCGCCCTGACTTCGAGTCCTTCATACCGTCGCTCCACGAGCCCCGGAGCCGACACGCGGACGCTGTACGTGCCCGGTGGGAGGCCTTCGAGGCGATAGCGCCCGGACGTGTCGCTGGCGGCGCTGCGGACCTGCTCGATGAGCGCCGGGCTGCGGGCTTCAACGGCTGCACCTGAAATCGGGCCTCCTGCTGAGCTGGAAACGAGGCCGGAAATGGCGGATTGACCGAATGCGGACGTCGGGGCCAGCACGGCCCAGACGAGTAGCGCCAGTGCCCTCATTCGTAGGATGGAGGACTGAGATGGTTGCAGATTCGCCCGGGGGAGTAAAGAGACCGGCCCTGTCGCTCTTTTCCCTTGCACCTGTCAGTTCTGCCAGTTCCGCGGATCGAGGGCCGACGGTAACGTGGCCGGCGTGGAAGACTCCCCATCCAGCCTCAATTGGCCAACGGCGTCGCCCTCGCGCCGGTTGGTGGTGGCGCGCGCGGAATCCTACGTGCGAGCGCATCCCGACGCGGCCGTCCCGATCTCCACGCTGTGCCGTGTGGCCGGCGTGAGCGAGCGGGGACTGCGCAACGCCTTTCGCAGCGTCCATGGCATGAGCCCGAAACAGTACCTCCTGACCGAACGACTACAGGGGGTACGCCGCGAGCTGAGTGACGCGCGTCGGGGCCCGATTACCGTGACACACGTCGCGGCGACGTACGGGTTCTTCGAGTTAGGCCGCTTTGCGGCGAGCTATCGGCAGGCCTTCGGCGAGGCGCCTTCCGACACGTTGCGCGCGGCCACGCGCCGGCCGCGCGCCGACTAACCAAACGGGGAAGACACCATGTTCGATCGAACTGGCACAGCGCCGGAGGACGAGTCCACCTCGGCGCGTCGCTTTTCAGGGCCGCTGGCATTCCGCACAACCGAACGCCCGAGCAACCGCGCGTTCCAACTGGCCGTCGACAGCATGCCGAACGCGATGCTGGTCGTCGGCGGCTCCGGAGAAATCCTCGCCTCGAATCGCGTGGCCGATGGATTCTTCCTCCACGGTTCAGGGCTGCTCACCGGTCGACAGATCGACGATCTGCTGCCGGACTTGTCGATCGCGCTGGACGGCGAATCCTGGAGCCGGTTTTGTGAGCGCCCGCAGACGCGTACGCTCGGCGGCGCTCGGCCGCTAACCGCAGTACGGAGCGACGGCGCGGTCGTTCCGATCGAAATCAGTCTGAAGACCGCCGTCGACGCCGCCATCCCGCACGTCTTCGCGTCGTTGATCGACGTGACCGAGCGCGTGATGCGGGAGGGCCGGCAGGCCGAGGCCGCGGCGGCGCAACTGCATGTCCAGAAGGTGATCGCGGACCTGGCCGCCCGGCTCGTGACGGTGGATGACCTCATGCTCGACGACACGATCGTCGACGGCCTGCGTCAGGTGGCCGAGGCCCTGAAGCTGGACCAGGCGATTCTCTGGCACAAGCCCCTCGATGAGGCCATTCCGCCGCCCTACTCGTGGTCGCGGGTGCCGCAATCGCCGAGCGCCGCGCTGTCGTCGCTCCTCTTGATCGCGACGAAGCTGGCCCCCGGCGCCACCGCCTGCTTCACTCGTCTCGAGGACGTACCGGGCGCCGGCGAGACACTGCGGCGCCAGGGCATGCGGTCGGTGGCCGTGATCCCGGTCGAGGCGTCAGGCGGCGACGCGCTCGCTCGCGGCGCGCTCGCCTTCAGCTCGAAGGCCGTCGACCAGGCGTGGCACCCGCTGGCGATCGAGCAGCTCCGGGTGGTCTCGGGCCTGCTCGGTCAGGCGCTGGCGCGCAAGGCGGCGCCGATGCCGTCCCACGCGCTCGAAGAGAGCAGGCGCACTCGAGGGCACGAGTCGAACGAGCCCGTCCAGTCGCGCCCGCGCGGCTCCATGGCACGCATGTCGCGGCTGATCGTCTGCGAGGGTCCAGCGCTCCGGCCGGCGTTGACCCAGATCGATCAGGTGGCTCAGACGCCGGCGACCGTGCTGCTGCTTGGAGAGACTGGCGTCGGCAAGGACGTCTTTGCCCAGGCCATTCACGAGCTCAGTCCGCGGGGTCATCGCCAGATGATCCGTGTGAGCTGCGCGGCGATTCCGAGCGCGCTCATCGAGAGCGAGTTGTTCGGCCGGGAGCGAGGCGCGTTCACCGGCGCGCTGACGCGGCAGATCGGCCGCTTTGAAGCCGCACACC
>JBKPSY010000067.1:0-7278 GCA_046735235.1 Acidobacteriota bacterium
GCATGGCGCTCGCACAATCCGGCGACGTGGCCGGCGGAAAGGCCGAGCTCGAGCGCGCGCTCTCGATCGATCCGAACAACGGCGGCGCGAAGTTCGGCCTCGAGCGGCTGAACCATCCGCCCCAGCCAGCGCCTGCGCCACCGAAGTAGTCGCGCCGGCCATCGCGTCCGTGCAACGGGCGACAAACGTCCGTTGCACGGAAGTTTTTCTGCGGCTCTACCAGGTTGTCCCGCGCGTCCGATAGCGGGGACAAGCGTTCGCGATGCCGTTGACCTACCAGATTCATCCGGACCGCTCCCTCGTCGTCGTCACGCGGAGAGATCGCGTCGGGGCGGAGGAGTGGGAGGCGTTTCTGAGCGCGCTGCTCGAGGACCCTGCCTACGCGAAGGGATTTGCCATCCTCGAAGACCGCCGCGGGCTGCGGGAGCTGCCCACGCGAGTCGAAGTTGAGCGCGCGTCGGGCTGGATTCAGGAACACGGCGCCGAGCTTGGCGCGACCCGGTGGGCGATTCTCGTCTCGGAGACCTCGCCGGCGGCGTTCGGGATGGCGCGCGTGCGCGAGGCGCTGACGAGCACCGGGCCCGTCGAAGTGCGCGCTTTCAGGGACTACGAGGCGGCCCTGGCCTGGACCGAGGGGATCCGCGGCGGGGTCTGACGGCTACGGCACGCGCGACATGCGCGTGATGACGACGGGCGGCGTCAGCATCTGGCCCTGCACCGGCGCGTGCTGGATGCGCCGCACCACGTCCATCCCCGCCACGACGTGGCCGAACGCGGCGAAGCCCCGGCCGTCCGGATTTCTCAGCCCGCCTTCGTCGAGCGCCGGCTGATCCCCGATGCAGATGAAGAACTCGCTCGTCGCGGTGTCCGGGCTGTTGCGCGCCATCGAGATCGTCCCGTCGGTGTGCTTGATGCGGGTGACGGACGTGGGCTCGAGCGGGATCGGCGGGTAGGTCTGCTTCGAGTCGTTGGCGCCGCCCTGGATCACTTCGATCTTGATCGGGTTGGTCGGCTGGTTGTCGAGCGTCACCGCGCGGTAGAACGCGGTGCCGTCGAAGAAGTGCTCGTTCACGTAGCGCAGGAAGTTCGCGACCGTGGCCGGCGCGTGCTGCGGGTCGAGCTCGACGCGAATCGTGCCGGCTTCGGTTTCGATCGCGATGACGGGCGTGTTTGGAGGAGGCGCGGCCGGCGACTGCCCCATGGCGGCCGACGCCGTGACCATCGCCACGAGTCCCGCCGCCCTGAGCGCGATCGATCGCCGCATGCGGTCGATTATAAGCCTCGCATCTTGTAGCGAAACCAGACGGGAGACCGAGCGAAACCATACGGGGGACTGTCCCCGGTCGGGGGTGTTGTTCCGATCCGGAACACGGCTGTCAACTGGAGTTGTCGTTCTACTCCAGAGCGTAGATCAGCGACAGCGGGTCGACGCGCGCGCCGTTCAGGCGGACGGTCCAGTGCAGGTGCGGGCCCGTCGCGCGTCCCGTGGCGCCGACCGCGCCGAGGATCTGCCCGCGCGCGACGCGATCGCCTTCGCGTACGTCGGTGCGCGACAGGTGCGCGAACAGCGACTGCAGGCCGACGCCGTGATCGATCACCACGGTGTTGCCCGTGAAGTACAGCTCCGTCGCCAGCACCACATCGCCTGCGTCGGGCGCCGCGACGGGCGTGCCTTCGGGACTCGCGAAGTCGGCGCCGCCGTGCGGCGCGCGCGGCTCGTTGTTGAACACGCTGCGGACGCCAAAGCCCGAGACCACCGCGCCCGCGATCGGCACGACGAACGGCTCGGTCCAGCGCGCCTCCGGCGCGTTCACGCGGAACAGGCGCCCGAGCAGCTTGCGCTCGCGATCGATCCGCGCCTGCGCGCTCGCGGGCGGCGTGACGAACCGCGGCGCCACGCGCAGGTTGCGGGTGGGAAACTCCTTCGCCTCGACATGAATCGCCTGGGACGCGAAGACATGCGCCCCGCCCGCAGTGGTGCCGTCGAGCCTTGCTTCGTACTCGCCCGGCGCCACGTCCACGTCGATGCCAACCAGCGCGCGCCACTCGCGCGGCCCGGTGCGGAACGCGATGACGGGATGCCACGGCACGGACACGCCGAGCCGCTCGAGATCGATGCTGGAACGGACATCGAGGCGCACGACCTCGCCGGGCGTGGTCGCGCGTGCGCGGGACGTGACGGCCAGGGCCGACTCCTGCGCGGAGGGAACGATCGAGACGAGCAGGGCCATCGACACGGCAATCCCCGGGAGCGCCGGGAACGGCGCTCCCGAGGCGGAATGAGTCGTGCCGTGCGGGAACCGACCGCCCACGTGATTACGTGGTGGCCACGGGCAGTTTCAGCACCATCCCTGGCTTCAGCTTGTCGGGATCCGTCAGCACGTCCTTGTTCGCGTTGAAGATCTCCATGTAGAGGTTGCCGTTGCCGAGATGCTCCTTCGCGATCTTGCTCAGCGAGTCGCCCGGCTTGACCGTGTAGGTCTGCGACGCGGGCGCCTTCGGCGCGGCGCCCGGCGCGGCAGCGGCGGCGCTCACGCGCAGGTCCGCGATGATGTCCGTCTGCCAGTCTGGCACCGTCTTGATCGCACTCCAGATCTGGTTCTTCTCGTCCTCGGAGTTCACCATGCCGGTGAAATACAGCTTGCCGTTGCGCTCCTCGGCCGAGCCTTGCATGTGCAGGCCCTTGGCTACCTGAATCGCCTTGTCGTACTTCTGTCGCATATCCATGGTGCGTCTCCCTGCGAGCACGCCGCACGCGCGGCAGGCGCTCGCGATTGCCGATCAAACGTCAGCTCGGAGTCCTCCCGTTCCCCGGAGGTTTAGACTACGCGATCCGTTTCGCAGTCCGGCGAAATTCGAAAGCCCAGCCATAGCGAGTGAAATTGATCCCGACCCCTGTGAATGTTTACCAGCGGAGGCCGACGCGATACCGCAACATCCGCGCGGTCTGAACCAGAAGGGCGTCTTCACGCGTGTCCGGCGCCCCGCCGCGCACACGCTGCGCGCGCGGTGAGCCAAATAGCGAACTGGACCCGGGGAATTAATCCGGCAGGCAGTCGTCCTCGAGCGCCGTCTTCGTCCTGGTCGTGGTGACGACAGAGACGGGCGCGCCGGGCTCGAGGCCGAGTCGCTGACGTTTCAGGTAGAGCCCTTTACGCGACAGGCCGAGCAGCTGCGCGGCGCGCTCCATGTGCCCGCTCGCAAGCGACATCGCGTGCTGAATCATCGCGCGCTCGAGATGCTCCGTCGCGGCGTCGAGCGGCTGATCGAGCTGGACGATGACTTCGCTCGGCAGCAGATCGCGCTCGGCGGAGGGCAGTGTGCGACGCTCGGCTGTGATGTCGGGCGACAGATGGGCGGGTGTAATGACGGCGTCGGGCTCGGCCATCGCGGCCGCCCGCCGCAGCTCGTTGGCCAGCTGGCGCACGTTCCCCGGCCAGCGATGGAGCAACAGAAACTCCATCGCATCGGAGGAGGCCGTGAGCTGGCCTTTCTTGAACTCCGCCCCGAAGCGGGTGAGGTAGTGATCGACGATGATCGGGATCTCTTCGCGTCGCTCGCGCAGCGGCGGCACCTTGAGGCGCACGACGTTCAGCCGGTAGTACAGATCGTCGCGGAACATCCCCGCCTTCACCAGGGACTCGACGTCGCGATTCGTCGCCGCGACTACGCGGACGTCGACCTGCACCGGGTGTGCCTCGCCGATCGGGTGCACCTCGTTCGATTCGAGAAAGCGCAGCAGCTTTACCTGCGGTTCCGGACCGAGCTCGCCGATCTCGTCGAGGAACAGCGTGCCGCCCTGCGTGGCGCGGATGACGCCGGGTGACTGCTCCTGGGCGCCGGTAAACGCGCCGCGGCGATGGCCGAAGAGCTGGCTGTCGAGCATCTCGCGCGGCACGCCCGTACAGTTGAAGGGCACAAACAGCTTGCCGGCGCGAGGAGAGCACTCGTGAATCAGGCGCGCGAGGATGTCCTTGCCGGTGCCGGTTTCGCCCGTCAGCAGGATTGTCACCGGCGTCTGCGCCACGCGGCGGATGGTCCGGATCAGATCGAGCATCACCTCAGAGGCGAACACACCGTGCGTGGCATCTTCGACGGGATCCATCTGCCAAAGCGCGGACTTCTCCTGTTCCTGTCGTCTCGAGATGTCGACGGTGCGGCTGCAATCGGCGAGCGTGCGGACCGCAACGAACGCCGTACGGGCCGTCACCGTGGGCGGGACGTCGACGATGAGACTCCATTGTCGTTCGCGCCAGGTGCCCAGCTCGAGGCGCGGCAGCGGCGGTGTCACGGCGAGCGCGGCGAGGGCCTCGGTGTCGTTCCAGCCCCGCGAGCAGATCAGGTGCGGCGAGCCGTCGGCGGTGGTTGCGACGCAGGCCACGGCGCGGGCGGCGCCGACGCGAAAGAGGAGCGCGGTGAGCTCATCGCCGAGCAGGTCGGCGCGTGCCGCTTGGTTGAAGAGCGCTGCAGCGCGGGCGGTAGTTACGTCTGAGCGCTCGGAGGCCGGATGCGCAGCGGGTACCTCAGGCACCATCGCGAGGGTCGGCAGATCGCTCGCCGCATGAGTGTGGCCGATGGCCGTGAGGATCCGGCGCCCGCGCTCGAAGCCGGGAGCGGCCGCCGCCTGGTCGCCGTCGGCGGCCAGTAGTTGGGAACTTACACGGTAGTACTCGGCGAGCAATTCAAGCGACGGGTCCTTGTGCCCAAGAGCTGCCGCCTGCAGTGATTTCCCCGCGGCGGGAATGTCGCCGGCGCGGCCGCAGGCCTCCGCATGAAGGAGCCGGAGGCGCATGATGAGCTCTTGATCGCCTACGCGCCCCGCGTCAATAAGTGCATGTTCGGACTGGCGCAATGCCTCCGTCAATTGGTTCTTTGCGAGAGAGATTCGGACTTGAGTCAGTCGAGGCCACAGCACTTGATACGACAGCGCGTCAGCCTCACTGTCAGCCAGGGATTCAAGGCGATTCTGAGCGGCCTCGAAGTCCCGCCGGGCGAGGTCGACCTGACACAATCCGTCGAGGATTGATGGCCGCCACCGCGGCGCGACCTTAGAGAGACGTAGCGCCGCCTTGAATTGTTTCTCCGCGACCTCCAGATTTCCCACTACAACTGCGAGCGTACCTGAATTGGAGATCACCGCCAGCTTCGCCTTCTCTGCGCCGGCCTCATAGGCCGCCCTGAGCGCAACCTTCTCCTCCCTCGTCGCTGTTTCTTGGTCCGATCTCATCACTGATAGGCAGAGCGCGTCAATCGCTGCCAATGCTTCCAACCAATAGTTAGGAAACGTTTGAAGTAGCGATCTCGCAATCCTCACGTGTTGCACAGAGGAGCCGATGACGCCACGACGACTCTCGGCCTCCGCCACAAACAGATGAAGGGCGATCGAAGTAACTGGATCGCCCAGTTGATTGACGTGTTGACGCAGATGGCGCAGGAACCCCCGGATCTCGCCGGCCGAGCCGAAATCACCGAGGGCGGTCAGGGACCATAGCTCGGCCCAGCAACGAAGACGCCAGGCTTTGGCCACGCCTGCGTCGTTGACTATCTCTGTAAGCTGTTGGTGCGCTTCGCGAGCCCGCCCCGCATCAATTCGAACTTGGGCAAGGACGATCCGAGCCCTGAGCCGCTGTTCGACGGATGCGTCCTTCAATCCAGAGACGCGTTCGGCAAGTCGTTTGGCGTCGGAAGAGAAGCCGGCAAGGGCACTAACTTCGCTGGCCACGAGGTCGCGGTCGATTCCTACGATCCCGCAGTCACTGCCATCGTGGAGGCGTTTGAGGGCATCGCCAAGGCGACCCAACTGGATAAATTGCTCCAGTGAGTGAGGAGTAGCGGCTCCGCTCATACTAGGCTCCAGAAGTGGGGTCTAACCTTATCGCGGCGCCCGACTCCCAATCAACCGAGAATGCATTGATGCCAATTCCTTTCTAGCCGTTTGCACCAGCTCATCCAGCGACAGCCCGTCGTCTGGCGGTGTCGCGGTTCCGAGAGCCAAATCTGGGGAGCCCAGACCCCGCTCGTCCAACGCATCGGCGACCCTAAGTCGAACGAGGTTCGCGGTCATAGCGTCCGCACCATTGAGGATGCAGAGGATCTCGTCACCTTGGAGACGGAAGACCAAGTCGCCGAGGCGTAACGACGAGCGGACTCCATCAGCTATGCCTTTCAAGTTCTCGGCCGACGACGACCTTCCCGCGCTGTCACTCGGAGCGGTCCGAATTAGAAGGATTGAGTTGGATGCCCCAATTCCCCGTGAAACAGATGACGCGAGATACTCCCGCAGGTATCGATCGTTTGGCAATCCGGTATCACCGTCCCAGAGGTGAGCGGTAGCGTGCTCGTCGAAGATGCGAGAGCTGGCTAAAGCGGTGGCCAGACGTGGTGCGACAACGTGAAGCAGTTTTAGATGTTGCTCGGTGTAGCCGGCGGGAGTGCTCGAATAGATTGTGAGCACTCCCACCAGCTGATCTTCGATGCAAAGTGGTATCGAAGCAGCCGAGGCAAGACCCGCTGTGAGCTCCGGAACTGAATTGCCAAAGTCCAGTCGCGGGTCTGAATTGAGAATCGTCTGGCGGGATGCCGCCACCCAGCCGGAGAGCCCCTGCCCAACTGTGGTTCGCGACCTAAACTGCACTGGGCCCGTCGGTCCCACCAGCGCCAGGGCCTCAAGTTCGTCTGCAGCCTTGTCGTAACCGAACAGTGCCAGCGCGGTTACTGGTACCATCTGTCGCAGATGGTACCAACTCAGCTCCGCGATATCACCACTTCCGATTCGAGCGGGTACGTTCGTCAACAACGACGAGAAGATTAGTAAGCGCTCGGAATGATCAGAGCTAGCAGTCACGACCGCTGGACCCGGATCTGTTGGGACCGTCGCGATGCCGCGCGCAATGTCAGAGATAACCTTTGGCGGAGGCTGCACTCCAACCGGATCAGGTCCGATTTCTCCGTGAACCCGGATGAAGGTATCGACGACCAAAGGGTCGTACATAGAACCCCGGCGGTCAAGGAGGATCTTGATCGCCTCGTCATCTGAAAGTGCAGGGCGGTACGGTCTGTCCGACGTCAGAGCATCGAAGCAATCAACAACTGAGAGAATGCGCGCGCCAATCGGAATATCCGTTCCTGATAAACCGTCCGGATAACCCGTGCCGTCCCAATTTTCGTGGTGATGCCGTACGATTGGCACCACCGGATACGGAAAGTGGATGGCAGAAAGAATGTCGGCGCCAATCGCGGCATGCAACTTCATCTTCTCGAACTCGGATGGTGTCAGTC
>JBKPSY010000068.1:0-6043 GCA_046735235.1 Acidobacteriota bacterium
GTCGCGGGCTGGAGGCGTCGGTATACGTGGCTGCGCTATCTGCACGGCCGGTATCAGTTCCTGTCCGACCGGCGATTCGGCAGGTGGCTGGCGAGCCAGGTGGAACAGGACCTGAGCGGCTGCTACCTCTTCACGCAGATTGCGTCGGAGGCGCTGCTCGCACTGAATCGCTGGAACATTCCAAGCCTGCTCGACAGTCCCAACGGTCACATCCGGCACTTCCGCGAGGCGGTACAGCAGGAAGCGGCGCTCTGGCTGAGCGGCCCGTATCCGGGACATCCAACGCTCGCGATGGTCGATCGCGTGGAAGAGGAATACCGTCTTGCGGCTCACATTCGAGTGGCGAGTCATTGGGCCGCGCAGACCCTGTCGGATCGCGGTGTCGCCCACGATCGAGTGTCAGCCGTCTCGCACTCGGTGGACCTCGAGCGCTTCAGGCCGGATGAGACCCGGGCAGCCGCGTCGGAGACGCTCCGCATCGTGTTCGTCGGAGGCCTCACCCTCGGGAAGGGGTTTGCCTACCTGTTGACGGCGGTTCGCGCGCTTCGCACGCGCCGAATCGCGCTCGAGATCGTCGGCGGCACCGGCGACCCCTGGTGTCGCCGGCTGTTCGACGGGCTGCGCTCGAACGTGAACATCACGCTGGCGCCAGGCGATCCGGTAGCGGCGTACCGGCGGGCTGACCTGCTGGTCCTCCCCACGCTTCACGACGGTTTCGGATACGTGATCGCCGAGGCGATGGCCAGCGGCGTGCCTGTGGTCACGACATCCTGCTGCGGCGCCGCGGAGTGGATCGAGCCTGCCGTGAGCGGATGGGTCGTGCCCGCCGGCAGTCAGGACGCGCTAACGGCCGCGATTGACACGGCAGCCGCGAATCGGTCGAGGCTGCGGGATATGGGACGCCACGGCCGTCGAATCGCCGAGGAGAGGACGCGGGACGCCGGCGTGGAACTGCAGCGGCTCGTCGACGCCACGCTGCCGCCAGGCACGTAGATGATGCCGAGAGACCTTTCCAGCAACGCCTGGCACTTCGTGACGTGCAGCTATCCCCCCGCGATCGGAGGGCTGGCCAGCTACTCGTCGACCGTTGCGAACGCGCTTGGTCGCGGCGGCGCGGTGGTGCACGTCTGGTGCCCGGGCGCCGCGGATCGAAATGACCGCGGCATCATGGTGCATGCGGCGCCCGACCGGTGGCGCCTCCTGGATCTCCGGACGGTCGGCCGCGAGTTGTCAGAGTGTGCCGCGCCGCGGACGCTGTTCGTGCAGTGGGTGCCTCACGGGTACGGCTACCGCTCCTTGAACGTCGCGTTGGTCGCGTGGCTGGCGTGGCGCGTGTGGCGCGATCGCGATCGGCTCGAGCTGATGGTGCACGAGCCGTGGCTCGAGATCGATCTACGCCGGCCACGTGTGGCCGTCGCCGCGCTCGTGCACCGCTTCATGGCGTGGGTCCTCGCCCGGTCGGCCACCCGGATCTGGGTGTCGATTCCGGCGTGGCTGCCACTGATCCGCCGGCTGGCGCCGGCGGTCGAGATCGGTTGGCTGCCGGTACCGGGCCTCCTGCCGGTCGTTCGAGATGCGGCCGCCGTCAGAACGGTGCGAAATCGGCTGACGCCGGGTCATGCGCCGGTCGTGGGCCACTACGGCACCTATGGGGAGATGATCACGGAGCTGCTGGCGCCGTCCCTGGAACGGTTGCTCGGGAGCCGGCCAGATATGACGGTCGCGCTCATGGGTCTTGGCAGTCGCGAGTTCCGCGATCGCTGGATGACGAGGCGTCCGGAGCTGGCGTCCAGAGTGTTCGCGACCGGCGTCCTCGATGAACATGAACTGTCGCTGCACATCCAGGCGTGCGACGTCCTGCTGCAGCCCTATCCCGACGGCGTCAGCGCACGCCGGTCGACCGCGGTCAGCCTCCTCGCCCACGGGGCAGTGGTCGTGACCACCCTCGGGCATCTCAGCGAGGGCCTGTGGGCCGAGTCGGGCGCGGTCGACGCGGTGACGCTGGATCCGGCGGCCCTCGCGGGGGCGGTGCAGAGACTGCTCGACGATCCCGCGAAGCGACAGGCGCGGGCGCGCTCCGCGGTCGAGCTGTACGAGCGCGTCTTCGATGTGCGCCACACGACACGCGCGTTGTCGGCGGCTGCGCCGCGCGCGGCGGCCTGAGGGATCGCGAGGTGCGAATAGCGATCGCGACGCGGTATCGTCAGCGCGTCGGCGGCGTCGAGTCGTATCTCGAGACGCTGCTGCCGGCGCTCGATCGCCGTGGGCATGCCCTGCTGCTCCTGAGCGAGGACGCCGGCACGACGCGCCCGATCGCGCTCCCGGATCGCACGACGTTCGAGACGCTCTCGGCGGGAGCGCTCGAGCGGGCGGTTGGCGCACTTGCCGCATGGCGCCCCGACGTCGTCTTTCTTCAGGGGATGAGCGAAGCGCGGTACGAGGCGGCGCTCGTGCCGATCGCGCCGGCGGCGCTGTTCCTGCACTCGTACCACGGCACCTGCATCAGCGGCACGAAGACGCATGCGTTCCCGGGAACGTCGCCGTGCGTGCGGGTGCTTGGTCCGGGCTGCCTCGCGCAGTATTTTCCGCGTCGATGTGGAGGCCTCAGTCCCGTCTCGATGTGGAAGCGCTACGCCGCAGAGACCGCGCACAAGGCGATGTTCGAACGGTATCGCCACGTGGTGGTGCTCTCGGAGCACATGAAGGCCGAGGCCGTACGTCACGGCGTTTCCGCGGATGCCGTCACCGTGCTGGCGCCGCCGATTGACGGACCAGCTGACGCCGTCCTGCCGGACACGAAGCGGGCCCGTCTCGCCGGCAGCGAGCGCGAGTCGCTCCGCCTGCTGTTCATCGGACGGCACGAGGCTGAAAAGGGCGGCGAAATCCTGATCGATGCGTTGCCGGCGCTGGCCGGCCGCGTGAGCGGCGGGATCGAACTGGTCTTCGCGGGCGATGGAGGGCGTCGGCAGCTATGGGAGGCGCGCGCGCTCCGTCATGTCTCGGACCGTCTGCGGGTCAGGTTCATCGGGCAAATCGACCCGTCGGATCGTGATGGGTGGTTCGACTGGACCGATCTGCTGGTCGTGCCGAGCCTCTGGCCCGAGCCATTCGGACTGGTTGGCCCGGAGGCTGCGGTGCGCGGCGTACCCGCGGTGGCCTTCGACAACGGCGGAACACCTCAGTGGCTCGTTGATGGACGAACCGGTCGGCTCGCGGAGCGAGGGCGGCTGGACCCCGAAGCCCTCGCCGAGGCAATCGCCTGGTGCGCCGACTCGGGGCGACTTCCCCGGTTGGCCGAAGCCGCCCGCGCGCATGCGACCGGCTGGTCGATGGAGCGCCATGTGACCGAACTGGAGAACGCCCTGATGAGAGCCCGCCGGGAACATCTCGCATGAGCCCCACTCGAAAGGTGCTGTTCTTCGTCGAGGGCTTCACCGACATTCGTTTCGTGGTGGGGTTGAGCCAGATCTCCAATTTGACCTTGTGCGTTCCCGCCGACGCATACGGCTCCAGCGGATTGCGCGACCGCGTGAGGGACAGCGGCGCCACGCTGCACGTCGTGGAGATTCCAGGCTCGCGTGCGCAATTCCAGGTGAGGTCGCTGCAGTGGCTGTGGCGCCACGCGCGGGAGTTCGACGCGATCGTGTCGCAGGAGGTGCTCCGGGGCTCGGTCAACGCGACCCTCGTCGGACGGCTGCGCGGCGTGCCGGTCATCACGTACATGGCGATCGCGCCGGTCGAATACTTCCGTTGTCGACGCCAACGCGGACAGATTGGCTGGGCGGGCGCGCTCCTCGGGGAGGCGGCCATCCGGGGCATGATGACCTTCAATGGCCGCCTGGCCACGCGTAGTGTGGCCCTCGGACCGTATCTCCGGGAGATCGCGGCGCGGTACAGCGAGCGTACTGACACGGGCCTCTATTACGGGGTGGACACATCTCTTTTCACGCCGGCCGACGCCGCCGAGCGCCGCCGACTCCGTGTGAAGCGGAACCTGCCGGCCGACGCCTTCCTGATCTTCTTCGCGAGCCGCGTCAGCCACGAGAAGGACCCGGAAACCGTGTTGCGCGCCACTGCCATCGCTCGAGAGCGTGGTCTCAACGCCGTCGTGCTGAACCTCGGCGGCGGCTACCGCGATTTCATGGCGCTCGCCGATCCGCTCGGTTTGAAGGACGCCTCGAGCTGGGTGCTCGGGCGGCCGGCGGCGCATCCGATGATCGACGTGGCAGATTACTTCCGGGCCGCCGATGTCATCGCTCAGGCCTCGCACGCGGAAGGCCTGGGACTCTCGCCGTTGGAGGCGCTGGCCTGCGACACGCCCGTTGTTGCGACGGCCGTCGGAGGAATGGCGGCGCAGCTGAAGGGTGTCGCGCAACTCGTGCCGCGACGCGATCCTGCCGCCATGGCTGCGGCCTTCGAGTGGATCGCCGCGCACGCCGAGGACGCGCGCGCGCAGGCGGCGCGAGGCCGCGAGATGGTCGTCCGCGACTGGTCGCGCGAGCGCGCGTTCGCCGAGCTCGCGCGGGTGATCGCCGACGTCTCGCCGCGCGCGGCCCGGGAGGCAGCCTGACTGGACCGCTGCGTGTCGCAGTCGTCGCCGACTACCGCGAGGAAGGCTGGCACAGTATGGATCTGGTGGCCGAGATGCTGGGCCGCTGGATACCCGAGGCCGCAGGCGCTGACGTCCGATCGGAAGTCTTGCGTCCGCCGTTTCAGCGTCGCCTGAGCCGGAACGGCAACCAGCCGTCGGTCCGCGATCGAATCATCAACCGGTACTGGGACTACCCACGCTGGCTGCGGCATCAGGTTGGGCGATTCGACGTATTCCACGTCGCCGATCACAGCTACGCCCACCTCGTGCACGTGCTTCCCGCGCAACGCGCTGTCGTCTCGTGCCACGACGTCGACGCGTTTCTGCCGTTCGCCGCAGGCGAGGACCGCCGCAAGTCGCTGCTGCCGATCTTTCTGAGCCGTCGCAGCTTCACGGGACTGCAACGGGCCGCCGCGATTCTCTGCATCAGCGAATCGACGCGATCGGCGCTCAACAGGCTTCCCGGGATCGACACGGCGCGCTCGCGGGTCGTGCCGTTGGGCGTCGACTCGTCCTTCACGCCGGTGCCGAGCGCGACCGCGGACGGCGACGCCAGCCGGCTGCTGGGACCGTGCGGCGCGGTCGAAGATCTGCTGCACGTCGGCAGCACGATCGATCGCAAGCGGATCGACATTCTGCTGCGTGTGTTCGCCGCGGTGCGCGCTGTACGCCCGTCCGTGCGACTCCTGCGCGTGGGCGGGCTGCTGACCGACGCCCAGGCCGCGCTCGCGCGCGACCTCGGGATCGACCACGGAATCGTACAGCTGCCGTTTCTGGACGCCGGCACGCTGGCGGCCGTGTATCGACGCGCCGCGTTGACGCTGCTCACCTCGGAACGAGAAGGGTTCGGGCTGCCCATCATCGAGGCGATGGCGTCCGGCTGCCCCGTGGTCGTCAGCGATCTGCCCGTGTGCCGGGAGGTCGGCGGCGCAGCCGCGACGTATTGCGCGCAGGGGAGCATCGACGAATGGACCGCTGCGATCCTGCAGTTGCTCCACGAACGACGTGCGGATTCCCAGGCGTGGCGCGCGGGCGTCGCGCGCGCTGTCACCCAGGCGGCCCGGTTCTCGTGGGGCGCGTGCGCCGCCACGAGCGTCGACGTCTACCGGAGCCTTGCGTCCTGATGCGCGTGCTTCACGTCGGCAAGTTCTACCCGCCCGCGCCAGGGGGCATGGAGCGCGTCGTTCAGCTGCTCTGCGAGAACGAGCGGCCCGAGATCGACAGCGTCGTGCTGGCCGCCAACACGTCGCCGCACACCGTGCGGGAGATCTGGCACGGCGTGCCGGTGACGCGCGTGGCGAGCGTCGCGTCAATCGGTTCGGTCGGCATCTGCCCGACGTTCCCGGCGGTACTCGCGCGCACGCCGCGCGACATCACCGTCATCCACGAGCCGAACCCAGCCGCGCTCGTATCGGACTGGATCACGCGTGGCCGCGGCCCGCTGGTGGTGTG
>JBKPSY010000069.1:0-43190 GCA_046735235.1 Acidobacteriota bacterium
AATCCGGTCCGCATGCAGGATCGTGGACAGGCGATGGGCGATCAGGATGGTGATCGCGTCACCGCGGGCGGCCACGTCACGGATGGTTTCGACGATCCCTTCCTCGGTGATCGAGTCGAGTGACGACGTCGCCTCGTCGAAGATCAGCAGGTGCGGCCGCCGGAGGAGCGCGCGCGCGATCGAGAGGCGCTGACGCTCGCCGCCAGAGACCTTCACTCCGCCCTCGCCGATGACCGTATCGAGCCCCTTGTCCGCACGCGCGAGGAGGCTGTCGCAGGCCGCTTCCTTCAGCGCGGCCAGGCAGTCGGCGTCGCTGGCATCCGGCCGGACGAAGCGCAGGTTCTCCCGGATGGCCCCGGAAAACAGCTGCGTGTCCTGGGTGACGAAGCCGATGCGCTCGCGCAGCCCGTCGAGATCCACCGTGTCGTGCGCATGGCCGTTGTACAGAATCCGGCCGTCCTGCGGGCGATACAGCCCCACCAGCAGCTTCACGAGCGTGGACTTGCCCGCACCAGAGGGACCGACGAACGCGACGGTTTCGCCGCGGTGGACTGAGAACGAGACGTCCGTGAGCGCGGGCGCCGAGCCGGTCAGGTGCGTGAACGTGATGTGCTCGAACGACAGCGTCTCGAGATTGGTCACGGCGACAGGGTTCGCCGGCTTCGGCTCGATCGGCGTGTCGAGGATCTTCTGGAACCGCAGCAGCGACGCCTCGGTCTCCCGGTACACGTTGATGACGTTGCCGAGCTCCTGCAGCGGGCCAAAGATGAAGAACGAGTAGATGAACAACGAGAAGAACTGCCCCACCGTGATCGCCTGGGTGTAGATCAAGTAGAGCATCAGGAACATGATGCTCGTCCGGAGCGCATTGACGGCAGTGCCCTGGATGAAGCTCAAGCTCCGCAGGTAACGCACCTTCTTCAGCTCGAGCGCGAGAATCCGGTCGGTCGTCGAGTTCAGGCGCGCCACTTCCTGCGTCGCCAGTCCCAGGCTCTTCACCAGCTCGATGTTCCTCAGCGACTCCGTCGTCGAGCCCGCCAGCGCCGTCGTCTCGGCGACGATCGTGATCTGAATCTTCTTGATGCGCCGGCTCAGCGTCGAGCTCAGAAGGCCCAGCAAAGGAATGGTCGAGAGGTACACGGGCGCGATCAACCAGTGCACGTGGAAGGCGTAGACGAGAACGAAGATGATGCCCACGAGAGTGGTAAAGAGGACGTTGATCGCCTGAGAGATCAGCTTCTCGACGTCGTTCCGCACTTTCTGCATCAGGCCGAGCGTCTCGCCACTGCGCTGATCCTCGAAGACCTGATACGGCAGCGCGAGGGAGTGACGGATACCGTCCGCGTAGATCTGCGCGCCCAGCCGCTGCGTGATGACGTTGATGAAGTAGTCCTGGAAGGCCTTCGCAACACGCGAGACGAATGCCACACCCACGGCGGCCAGCAGCAGCACGCTGACGCCCCGGAAGAACTCGGCCGTCGTGTACTCCTTGTAGCGCGTGGCGTACTGGTCGATCACATGCCGAAAGATCAGCGGGTCGAGCAGAGAGAAGACCTGGTTGATGGCCGCGAGTACGAGGGCCAGCGCCACGAGTGAGCGGTAACGCTGGAGATAAGACCAGAGCAGCGACATGTCACCTTCCCGTTCGTCCAACGGTACACCACGCCCCGTCAATCCCGTATGATCCGTTGGATGTCCGGGCAGCATTCCGATGTCATCGTGGTGGGTCTTGGCGCGATGGGCGCCGCCCTGGCCTGGCGCCTTGCGAGGCGTGACGTCCGCGTGCTCGGCCTCGATCGGTACCATCCGCCGCATGCGCTCGGCTCGACGCACGGGCGTTCGCGCATCATTCGCGAGGCGTACTACGAGCACCCCCACTACGTGCCGCTCGTGCAGCGCGCTTTCGGTCTCTGGGCCGAGCTCGAGGCGGAATCGCGTACGCGCCTGTACCAGCCAACCGGCGGGCTGATGATCGGTCCGGTGGACGGTCCGCTCGTCAGCGGCGCCCGCACCAGCGCCGCACGCCACGGCGTGCCCGTCCAGGTGTGGTCCCATGAGGAGCTCACCGCGCGAGTGCCCGCGCTGACCCCGCCAGCCGACGCGATCGGACTATTCGAACCGCGTGCCGGCGTGCTCGATCCCGAGCGCGCAGTGTCGGCGCTCCTGTCGAGCGCGGCGGCACAGGGCGCGGATCTCCGATTCGACGCGCCCGTCGCAGGCTTCGAGGCTGCCGACGACGGCGTGGTGGTGCACACGGAGGCCGGCGAGCGATTCGCGGCCGAACGCCTCGTGCTCGCCGCGGGCGGCTGGATGACCACGCTGTTGCCGGATTTGGCGCTGCCGCTGGTCGTTGAGCGCGCCGTGCAGTACTGGTTTCAGACGGCCGGCGACGCGCGATACACACCGGGGGCGTTGCCGATCTTCCTGCTCGAGGCACCCAACGGCCGGATGTTGTACGGATTGCCGGATCAGGGCCATGGGCTGAAGCTCGCCGAGCACCACAACGGCGAGATCTCGACCGCCGATGCGATTCGGCGCCAGGTGTCACCTGTCGAGCCCGAGCAGTTTGTGGAGTTCGCGGCGCCGTTCGTCCCGGGCCTCGGCGCGCCGTCGGCGACCGCCGTCTGCTTCTACACCAACACCCCCGATGAGCACTTCATCCTCGATCGGCATCCGCGGCACGACCGCGTGTACCTGGTGAGTGCCTGTTCGGGTCACGGTTTCAAGTTTGCGCCCGCGATCGGCGAGCTCGTGGCCGACGAGATCGCGGGACGAGCGCCCTTCTCGGATTTGGCTCCGTTCCGGCTCTCGCGCTTCGCCCGTGTATGATCTGGCGTGGATTTCGGATTCTCATTCCACTTTCCACTTTGCCCTTCCTGATCCTGGCCCCTGATCCCTGACCCCTGATCCCGTCTTATGAAACGTCTCGTCGTCAAGTTCGGCGGCACTTCCGTCGGCAGCGCCAAAGCCATCGGCCAGGCGGCCGACATCGTTCGTGATCTTCGAGCCGAGGGCCATAAGGTCGCCGTCGTGACGTCGGCGATGAGCGGCGTCACCGATGCGCTGCTTGGCGGCGCGAGCGCGGCCACGTCGGGCCATCCCGACAAGGTCAGGAGCTTCACGCATACCGTCCGCGCCACGCACGAGCAGGCGATCGAGGAATTGCACCTGTCGCCGGACGAGCACAGGGCCGTCAAGGCACCGATCGAGACCAGGCTCGACGAGTTCGCCCTGCTCTGCGATGCGCTCGGCGTCCTCGGCGAAGCCTCGCCGCGCGCGCTCGACGCGGTCGGCTCGCTCGGCGAGCGCATGAGCGTCCATCTGCTGGCGGCGGCCATCCGTGCGCGCGGCCTCGACTCCAGGCCGATCGACGCCGCCACCGTGGTGAGGACGGACGCGACGTTTCAGGCTGCCGTGCCCGTGATGGACGTCACCGCGCGCCAGGCCGCCGACGTCGTCACTCCGTTGATGAACAGCGGCGGCGTCCCGGTGATCACGGGCTTCATCGGCGCCACGTCCGACGGCGTCGTGACGACGCTCGGACGTGGCGGCAGCGACTACTCGGGCGCGATCCTCGGCGCGGCGATCAAGGCGGACGAGGTCTGGATTTACACGGACGTCGACGGCGTGATGACCGCCGACCCGCGAGTCGTGCAGGGCGTGCGGACGCTGGACACCCTGTCGTATCGCGAGATGTCCGAGCTGGCGTACTTCGGCGCGAAGGTGCTGCATCCGAAGACGGTCATGCCGGCGCTCGAACTGGGCATCCCGATCCGCATTCGGAACACGTTCAACCCGTCGCATCCAGGGACGCTCGTGGTCGGACGCACCGACGGCGACGATCGCCTCCTGAAAGGCGTCACCGCGATCCGGGCTCAGAGCCTGGTCACCATCGAGGGCCGGGGGATGCTGGGCGTGCCGGGCATTGCGGCGCGCGCGTTCGGATCCGTCGCGCGCACCGGCACGAGCGTCTCGATGATCTCGCAGGCATCGTCCGAGCAGAGCATCTGTTTCCTGGTGTCGACGGCGAGTGCGTCCACGGTGGTCGACGCGCTGAAGCACGAGTTCCGCCACGAGCTCGAGCGGAGCGACATCGAGAGCATCTGGACGCTCGACAAGGTCGTGATCGTCACGGTCGTAGGCGGCGCCATCAAAGAGACGCCCGGGATCGCGGGTCGCGTCTTCGGGGCTCTCGGGGCCGAGGAGATCAACGTCATCGCCATCGCAATGGGCTCGTCCGAGTGCTCGATCAGCCTGGTGGTGGACGGCGAAGACGCCGACCGGACCGTCCGGTGCCTTCACGGTCTCGTCGATGCCTGAGCCGGAACGAGCCTTGCACTGACCGGGACGGAGGCCCGATGGGTTCGATTGGATTTCCTGAGCTGCTGGTGATCTTCGTGATCGCGCTGATCGTGTTCGGACCGCGCCGGCTGCCTGAGATCGGCAAGGCACTCGGGCAGGGGATCAACGAGTTCAAGCGCGCCTCGAAGGACTTGCAGAACCGGCTGGAGCAGGAAATCGAGGAGGACCGGCAGGCCAGCACGACTGCCACGCCCGAGGCAGCCACGCCGGCCAATTCGCCCCAGACGACCCCGCCAGCCGAAACCGAAGCTCGCCACGGATAGCGGCGGATTCGGCGGGCTGAAAGCCGCCCGACACGTGCGACTGAACCGGCCCTACGAGCTCGAGACGTCGATGCCCGAGTATTCCTCCTGCAGGACGTTGCCCTTGTATTCGAGGTCGTCGTGCAGCCCAATTTTCGACGAGTAATAGGCGTCCGACGTTCGCTCTTTCAGCTCGTCGAAGAACTTCCCTTCCACCGTCGTCGGGCTCTTCTCCTCGGCCGCCATCGCGGAGACAATCTCGACCCGATCGTCAGCCGACAGCTGCATGAACGAGGCGCCCTTCTTCTCACGCGACAGCGCGTCGACGCGAGCGAGGCCTTCCGTCCATTTCGTTCGCGGCTCGTCGTCGACCGACTCGGCAAGCCGGGAGTCGATGTAGGCGGCGACCTTCGCGGCGCGGGCGCCGCCTGAATGGTCGTCGGCCGGGATGATGATCTCGGACAGCTCATCGACCATCGCCAATTGGGCGGGCGTGAAAAAGTGCGTGGCCGCCGCGGTTGCGGCGACCGCCGCCAGCACATCGCCGCCCGCCAGCGGTACGGCCGCCGCCGCCGCGCCGGCCACCTTCAAGAGCTCGCGGCGCGTCATGCCGTTGGTTCGGTCCGCCATCACAGCTCTCCTCGGCCGAGCGCATCAGCCAGGTGCTCGCACGATCGCCAGGCCAGGGCCATGATCGTCCACGTCGGGTTCTGGCACGACGCGTTCACGTGGCTGCTGCCGTCCACCACGAACAGGTTTTTCACGTCGTGTGACTGCTGGTACTGATTCAGCACCGAAGTCTTCGGATCCGATCCCATCCGGGCGGTGCCGAGCTCGTGGATCGACCAGCCCTCGGTGAGCAGGTTCTTGCCGACGCTGACGACCTGGATGCCGGCGGCCTCGAACATCTCGCGCCCGGCGACAGCCATGTCCTCGGCCATCTTCTTCTCGTTCTCGCCGAACCTGTAGTCGAAGCGCAGGACCGGGATGCCCCACTTGTCCTTCACGGCGGGGTCGAGGCTGACGCTGTTCTCGTATCGTGGCAACACTTCGCCGAAACCGCCCATGCTGATGTACGCGCCAGCGTAGTCGCGTACGTGCTGCTTCCACGCCTTGCCGAAGCCCGCCTCGCTCGTGCCATTGCCGGGCCCCATCGACATCCCGCCTTCTCCTTCGAAGCCGTAGCCGCGGATGTAGTCAGGCTGCTTGTCGGTGAGATTCCGGAAGCGCGGGACGTAGAAGCCGCCCGGCCGCCCATCATCGAGCGTGTGGGGCTTGCCGACGAGCTCCTTGACGAGCCCGGTGACGTGCGGGCCCATCAGGTGCTCGCAGAAATGATGGCCGACCAGGCCGCTCGTCGAGTTGCCGATGCCGTTGGGATGCGAAGCCGACTTGGACAAAAGCATCAAGCGAGCGGACTCGAGCGTCGAGGCGGCAAGGATAACCGTCCGGCCTTTCACCGAGTACGACTTGCCGGTGGCGGTGTCGACGAAGCCGACACCTTTGGCCTTGCCGGTCGCCGGATCGACCTGCACCTCATGCGCCGTCGCGTTCGTGCGAATCGTCAGCTTTCCCGTGTCCCGGGCCGGATAGATGAGGCCGGTCGGCGAATCGAACGCCGCGTGGATGTCGCAGCCGCCGACGTGGCGGCTGCACGCGCCACGGCCGTAGCACTTGCTGCGGTACTTGTTGTGCACGAGCCCGTCGGTCGTGACACCGGCGCGATAGGGCGTCGCCGTCCGTCCCATCTTCTTGAGCCCGTTCCGCAGTTGCACCTCGGCGGCATTCAGCTTGTACGGCCGCTGAAACTTTCCGTCGGGCAGCTGCGGCAAGTTCTCTTTCACGCCAGAGATGCCGAGCAGCAAGTCGACCTTGTCGTAGTACGGCTCGATGTCGGCATAGCTGATCGGCCAGTCCTCGCCGTAGCCATCATGCGACTTGCCCTTGAAATCGTAGTCCGAGAGGCGTAGCGCGAGGCGGCCCCAGATGTTGGTCTTCCCGCCGAGACATCGCGCGCGGACCCATGCGTAGTTGGTGCCCGTGTACGGATGTTCCTTCTCGTTGACCACTATCGAGGTGCTGTAATCCGATCCGCCCCAGCCCTGCACATAGGAGAAAACCTTTTCGTACTTGCCGAGCGAGGTCGCATACGGGGGCTGGCGGATGTTGTACTCGTTGCGAGACAGCGCGTGGAATTTCGACGGCATGTCGCCGCGACGCGGGTGGTCGTAGGGCCACTCCATCGAGTGCAGCACTTGAGTGGTATCGATGCGCTTGCCGGCCTCGAGCAGCAGCACGTCGAGGCCGCGCTGAGTGAGCGCGTAGGCCGCCATGCCGCCGGCCGCGCCAGAGCCGACGATGACGGCGTCGTAGGTTTTAAGGAGATCCACCTGAGGCTCGTGGGCCTGCTGTGTGTGAAGAAGCCGCATCGGCGCAGTTTATCGCCAATCGCGCGGCTTTACCTGGGCTGATGGCTCTGGTAGCGTGACGCGGACATGGCGACGGACCCCGTCGAGTTCACGGTTGAGGTCGCCGGCGGATCGACGACCGCGCGACACTTCTCCGCCGGGACGAGCACTCCCCTCCTGGTGCTCGCGCACGGCGCGGGGGCCGACCAGCGTCACCGCTTCATGGTGGCAACCGCGCGCCGCCTGTCCGATCGCGGGGTCTCGGTGATCACCTTCAACTTTCTTTACACAGAGCGAAAACGCCAGGCGCCAGATCGCGCGCCGATTCTCGAAGCGACCTGGACGGCGGTGCTCGACGCCGTGGTTGGTCGCCTTAATCCGACGGAACCGGTCGCCATCGGGGGCAAGTCGATGGGAGGCCGCATCGCATCGCAGGTGGCGGCCTCGAAGCCAGACAGCGAGGCCTGGCGCCGCGTCGGCGGCCTGGTGCTGCTGGGCTATCCGCTCCATCCGCCGGGCCAGCCCGAAAAGCCGCGCGTCGCCCACCTGCCTGCGATTGAGATGCCCATCCTGCTCGTCCAGGGCACACGCGACACGTTCGGCGCGCGGGAGGAGGTCGAGCCGGTGTTCGCCGCGCTGAAGACGCGCGTGGACTACGAGTTCATCGAAGGCGGCGATCACAGCTTTGCCGTGCCGAAGTCATCAGGCCACTCCGAAGCCGACATACTCGATCGGGTCGCCGATCGCGTTGCCGCATGGATCGCTGCGCTGTGAGCCCCGCCAGAACGCCTCGACAACGAGCGTTGATGCGAGGGACGTTCGCTGGGACGATTGCCGTCTGTGTGGCTCTGGCCTCCCACGTCGGAGGACAGGGCGCCGCTCAGGCCGCGCGAACGTGGCGGCAGGCGCATGAGCGCCAGATCGTGGCCGACTATCTGGACTTCCTGCGGCTGCCCAACGTCGCGAAAGACAGCGGGCATATCCGGCAAAACGCCGACGCCATCATGAAAGCGATGGCCGCGCGGGGTCTCAACCCCCGCCTGTTGACGGTCCCGGACGCGCCACCCGTCGTCTACGGTGAGCTGGTCGCGCCGCATCCCACACACACCTACGTGTTGTATGCACACTACGATGGCCAGCCGGTGGATCCGCCGCAGTGGGCCACTCCGCCGTTCGAACCGGTCGTTCGCGCGGGGCGACTCGACAAGGGGGCGGCCATCGTGGCGCTCCCCTCCGCAGGGCCTATCGATCCCGACTGGCGGATCTACGGGCGATCAGCGTCGGACGACAAGGCGCCAATCGTTACCATCCTCACGGCGCTGGACGCACTGCGGGCGGCGCACATGGTCCCATCGGCCACGATCAAATTCGTCTTCGAGGGTGAGGAAGAGTTGGGATCCCCTCACCTGCCGGGGATTCTGAAAGCGAATCGGGACCTGCTACGCGCGGACCTCTGGGTGATCCGCGACGGCCCCGAGTACGGCGGCCGCCAGACGATCACCTTCGGCGCGCGCGGATTTCAAGGCCTGGACATCACCGTCTACGGCCCGACGCGAGAACTGCACAGCGGCCACTACGGCAACTGGGCCCCGAATCCGGCCCTGATGCTCGCGCAACTTCTGTCATCGATGAAGGACGCAGACGGTCGCGTCCTCGTCCCGCACTTCTACGACGACGTCGTGCCGTTGACCGAGGGGGAGACACAGGCGCTGTCGGAGCTGCCGAGGAACGACGAGGCACTGAAGTTGGATCTCGGGCTTGCACGCACGGAAGGCTCCGGCGCGTCGCTGTCAGCCCTGATCAACGAGCCGTCGCTCAACATCCGCGGCCTCGCGAGTGGTCACGTGGGGGACGCCGCGACGAACGTGGTCCCGTCCACGGCGACCGCCTCGATCGACCTGCGGCTGGTGAAAGGACTAACGCACGATGGTCAGGCCGAGCGGATCATCGACCACATCCGCGCGCAGGGCTACTTCGTCACGAACGCCGAACCGACGCCCGAGGAGCGAGCGGCCCATTCGAGGATCGCCCGCGTGGTCGTCGAGCCCGGCGGCTACGACGCCGTGCGAACTCCCCTCGATCTCCCGGTCGTCCGGCCGATCATCGCGGCGTTGAGCGGCGTCCGGACCCCGCTGGCGCTGCAGCCAACCAGCGGCGGCAGCGTGCCGCTGTCGCTCATCGAGCGTGAGCTGCAGACGCGTACCGTCCTGGTGCCCACCGCGAATCCCGACAACAGCCAGCACAGCGCGAACGAGAACCTGCGGATCGGTCACCTTTGGAACGCGATAGAGACCGACGCAGCGCTGCTCATGACGCCGTGATACTCGGCCATTCGCAAACCCCTTCTCAGCTCCACAGGCGATCCCAGCTGCGCTCCTTGTCCCACTCCGTCGTCGGCGCGAAGTAGTCGGAACCGGGACGGAGGTGCGCCTTCACGGCCTCCTCTGCGAGCTCCACCCCGAGACCAGGCGTGTTGGGCACCGGCGCGAAGCCGTGATCCACCAGGGACTTGCCGTCCGCGGTCGTCACCAGCGTTTCCCACCAGGGCACATCCAGCGAGTGGTGCTCGAGCGCGATGAAGTTCTCCGAGGCGGCCGCCGTGTGCACGTTCGCCATGAACGACACGGGCGAGCCGGCGAAGTGCATGGCCATCGGCACGGCGTGTTCGTGCGCGTAGTCACCGATTTTCTTGGTCTCGATCAGGCCTCCTGAAGTCGCGAGATCCGGGTGAATCATGTCGATCGCGCCGGCGTCGATCAGCTTGATGAACTCCTCCTTCAGGTAGATGTCTTCGCCCGTGAGCAGCGGGATGTCCACCGCGTCACGGATCTGCTTCAGCGTCGACGTGTACTGCCACGGCACCATGTCTTCCATCCACGCGAGGCTCCACGTCTCCATCGCGCGAGCCAGCTTGATGCAGCTGTTGACGGTGATGTGGCCGTAATGATCGGAGGCGAGCGGGATGTCCATCCCGATGACGCCGCGAATAGTCCCGATCCAGTCGGAGAGGAACTCGATGCCCTTGTCGGTGATTGACACGGCCGTGAACGGATGCGGCGTCATGGCCCCACCCCAGGGCACCTCGCCAGAAGGCATGCTCAGCATGCCCGGCTTGTCCTTGAGGAGGTCGATGCCGAAGTCCTGCTTGAGGAACGTCAGGCCGCGATCCATGCGCGCCTTCAGCCGCAGCCCCTGTTCCTTGGGGTCCTCGGTCTCCGTGGTGTCGGCGTACAACCGCACGCGATCGCGAAACCTGCCGCCCAGCATCTGCCAGCACGGCACGCCCCAGGCCTTGCCGGCAAGATCCATCATCGCCATCTCGATCCCGCACACGCCGCCGCCCTGCCGCGAGTGCCCGCCGAACTGCTTGATCTTCCGGAAGATCTTGTCGACGTTGCACGGGTTCTCGCCGAGGAGGCGGCTCTTGAGCATCAGCGCGTACGTCTCGCTCGCGCCGTCGCGCACTTCGCCCCAGCCGACGAGGCCTTGATTGGTATCGACGCGGATGATCGGACACGTCATCGGCGCCTTGACGACGACCGCGACGCGAACGTCAGTGATCTTCAGCGCCGAAGGCTCCGACGCACGCTTGACGTTCGACTGCACGAGCGCCGCGGCGTCCGCCGCCCGCGCGTCGGCCGAGTCGAGCGACACCGCGGCCGCAGCGCCTGCCGCGGCGCCGACCGATTGGAAAAAGCCACGCCTGTCGAAGAGTTGTCGCACTGCGCCCTTCATCGCCAGCCTCCCTGCTATGCGCCAGGTGGCGCGTCGCCCTGCGGCCCGCCCGCGGGACGCCGGCGCCACCACGACGCGAGCACCGAACCCGAGATGTTCATCCAGGGGCCGAAAAGCGCCGCCGCCAGTCCGGCGTCCGAACTGTGGAGGACGTTGATCGCCAGGCCCGACGCCATCCCCGCGTTCTGCAACCCGACCTCGATGGCGACAGTCCGGGCATCGGCCTCGACCATACCCGCCAGCCGCGCGCTCCAGTACCCGAGCAGGTACCCCGCGCCGTTGTGGAGTATCACGACGGCAATCAGCGCGAAGGCCACCGACAGCAGCTTGTCGCGCGACAGCGAGGTGATGATGGTGAGGATGACGCAGATCGCCGCCATCGAGACGATCGGCAGCACGCGATCGAGCCAGCGCATGCGCTGGAAGAACAGGCGGTTGACGATCAGCCCCGCGATAATCGGGACGACGATCATCTTCAGGATCTCGAACATCATCTGCGCGGCGTCCACCGGCACGTACTGACCAGCGAAGTATTTCACGGCGAGCGGGCTCAGAAACGGCGACATCAGCGTCGAGACCGCGGTGATCGTCACCGACAGGGGCACATTTCCGCCCGAGAGATAGGTAATCACGTTCGAGGCGACGCCGCTCGGCATGGCGCCGACCAACACGATGCCCGCCGCGAGCTCCCCCTCAAACCCGAACAGCTTCGTCAGTAAGAACCCCGTTGTCGGCATGATCCCGAAGTGCAGGATGACGCCGATAATCACCGACCGCGGGACGAGCAGGACACGGGCGAAGTCCCCCACGCTGAGCGTGGTGCCCATCCCGAACATGATGATCTGAATCAGGGGAAGAATGAGCGCGCTGAGCTTGAAGCCGTTCCAGCTGATGAACTGCTGCGGAAAGAACAGCGCCGCGGCGACGCCGCCGAAGATGCTCACCGTGAATGCGAAGCCGCCAAACGTCGGGCTGCGACGGATGCTGGCAGCCGTCACGAACAGGATCGCGATGACGCCGCAGCCGATGAGGGTGTAGGCGTCGAAGCTCATGCGGGCGGCGCGTATGATATCCCGAGTTCCTCATGCGCACCCGAGATTCCATGTTCCGTCATGCACTCTGGATCCTGCCCGTGGCGCTCGCAGCACTCGCCGTCACGCTCACCGCGCAGGCACCGTCCAACGACGCCGGCCGCCGGCTGCACGCGATCTTCGATCGCGAATGGGAGTGGGAGCTCGGCGAAAGCCCACAAACAGCCTCGTCGCTCGGCGACAAGCGCTGGAACGATCGCTGGGACGACCTGAGCATGGCTGCGCTGGAGCGGCGCCAGAAGCACCGTGAGGAGGTGCTCGCGGAGATCGAGTCGTTTCCCCGCGCGTCTCTGGGCCCGGACGATCAGGTCCACTACGACGTGTTCCGGTATCAGTATCGGATGACCGTGGAGGGTTTCCGCTACGGCTACCACCTCATTCGCACCGACACCTATGCCGGCGTGCAGAACAGCGAGCAGTTCGTGGACGTGCTGGCGTTCACGTCCACGAGGGACTACGACGACTGGCTGGCGCGGCTCTCGGCCTTCCCGGCCTACGTCGACCAGAGCATCGCGCTCATGCGCGAGGGCATCCGGACCAACGTCCTTCTGCCGAAGGTGATCGTCTCGCGCGTGCGGACGCAGATCGACGGGCAGGTCCGGGGCGATCCGGCGGCCAGCGGCTTCTACCGGCCGTTCAAGCACTACCCCGATCGCGTCACGGAGACCGAGCGGGCGCGATTGTCCGCCTCGGGCCTCGAGCGTGTCCGCACGGCGGTCATCCCGGCCTTCGCGAAGTTGCGCGACTTCATCGATCGTGAATATCTGCCCGCCAGCTACGACCAGATTGGCTGGTCCCAGACGAGCAGCGGCCTGGACGGCTACGCGTACTTCGCCCGGCTCTACACGACAACGGACCTCACGCCTCAGCGGATTCACGAAATCGGCCTGAAGGAAGTCGCGCGTATCCGTGCCGAGATGGAACGCGTGAAGCAGCAGGTGCACTTTGCCGGGACGCTCGCCGAGTTTTTCGCGTTCCTCAGGAGCGATCCGCGGTTCTTCTACAAGACCGGCCCCGACCTGCTCGACGGCTATCGAGCGCTGGCCAAGCGGATCGATCCTGAGCTCGTGAAAGTGATCGGGACGCCGCCGCGCATGCCGTACGGCGTGCGGCCGATTCCCGATGCCATCGCGCCGAACGTGACCACGGCCTACGCCAATCCGGGGTCGGCGGAGGCCGAGCGGCCCTCGTACTACATGGTGAACCTCTACAAACCAGAGACGCGGCCGAAGTGGGAGATGCTCGCGCTGACGCTGCACGAGGCCGAGCCGGGCCACTGCCTGCAGGGCGCCGTCGCGCAGGAGCTCGGCGGGATGCCGGCCTTCAGGCGCAACGCCGGCTTCACCGCATATGTCGAGGGCTGGGCGCTCTACTCAGAATCGCTCGGCGAAGACATGGGTCTCTATGACGAGGACCCGTATTCGCGATTCGGACGGCTGACTTACGAAATGTGGCGAGCGGTGCGACTGGTCGTCGACACCGGCATGCACACGATGCACTGGGACCGCGAGCGCGCGATCAAATACTTCATGGAGAACGCCGCGAAGACCGAGCTCGACGTCACCAACGAGATCGATCGCTACATCGGCTGGCCGGGCCAGGCCCTCGCCTACAAGATCGGCGAGCTGAAGATTCAGGAGCTGCGGCGGCGGTCCGAGCAGAAGCTCGGGAACAAGTTCAGTCTGCGAGCGTTCAACGACCTGGTGCTCTCGAGCGGCGCCGTTCCGCTGTCGGTGCTCGAAGCGCGCGTGGACGGTTGGATTAGTACGCAGTAGGTCGGGGCTTCAGCCCCGGCGTGGCTCGACGGGCCTGAAGGCCCGTCCTACTGCAACGTCACTCTCCCTTTCGGCGTGTCGAGCGTCGCGCTCACTCGCACATGCGCGGCCTTTATCACCTTCGCCTCGATGCCAAGGCCCGCGAGCACGGCCTCGAGCTTCGCCGGTTCGGGTCCGGCAATCGCGACGTCCACCAGCCGGCATCCCGCGGGCGCGTCCGATGAGGGGTGATGTGAGCTGGATGCCCATTCGATGAAGAACGGCACCGGGTCGACGTCTGGCTCGGCGAAGGACGCCACCAGGCCAGCGCTCCTCCACTGCAGCACGGAGCCATCCGGTCGTGTGCGCGAGCCGTCGCGAGGGCCGACGACATTGAGCCCGTGTCGGCGCGCGGCGGCAACGGCCGCATCGACGTCAGGCGTCGAGACGGCCCACGTCACGAGGCGCGGCGACGCCATGGCGCGCAGATCGATTGTGAAGGTGAAGGCAGTCTGCGCGGGGTCTGGCGCGATGATTTCGAGATACTGGCGGCCGCCGAGCGACACGAGGGCGTTGCGCGTGCCGACGCCCGGGTGACTGCCTCCTGGCTGCGCCTTCACGCCGGTGCGGGCGTCCAGCCACGCAATGCCCTCGTCGAGATCGCGCGCGCCGAGCAGGAGGTGATCGACCGACTCGCGAATGGTGCGAGGTTCTGCCATGGCCTTCCCTCGCGCCCGCAGCGCGGCAACGCCGGCGAACCCGCTCGCCAACAGCTCGCGGCGCGTCACGGCGTGGCGGCTCCGAGGCCGAGGGCCACAGGATGCTTGGGCTGGTAGAGACCGAGCTCGCCGCCGCCAGGCAAACGAATCGCGGTGACAAGGCCGAACCCCTGATCCGCCACGGGCCGCGCGAACACGGCCCCTCGGCCGCGCAGTTCCTCGACGGTCCTGTGCACGTCGTCGCACATCAGGTACAGCTCCGGCCCGTTCTCGTCTTCGGACGGATGAATGCCGAGCTCCGCCGGAGGCAGCGCGAAGATCAGCCAGCCTCGACCGGCGTCGATCGACGGCAGCTGGAGGACCTCGCGAAAGAACGCGCGGACCTCCTCGGGCTGCGTGGAGTACAGCAGCGCGTGGACTCCGGTAATCATCGGCTCACGCGGTGACGGCGAGCGCGGCGTCGAGCGTCATCGGCACGTTCGCGATGGCGCGCGAAATGATGCAGTTCTGTTTTGCGTCCTCGGCCAGGCGCTGAAACTCGGTTTCTGCCAACCCCGGCACGACCCCGCGCGTCGTCAGATCGATCCGCGTGATCGAGAACTTGTCGCCAGTCTTCGCGAGCGTCACCGCGGCGGTCGTATCCAGGCTGGTCGGCGCGTGTCCTGCCGTCGTGAGCGCTGCTGACAGCGCCATGGTGAAGCAGCCGGCATGGGCGGCGCCGAGCAATTCCTCCGGCGTCGTGCCTGGCGCCCCCTCGAAGCGCGTCTTGAACGAGTAGGTCCCCTGGAAGGCTCCGCTGCCGAGCGCGATGGTGCCCTTGCCGCTCTTGAGGTCCCCTTCCCAGTGCGCTTTTGCAGTCTGGCTCATCCATTCACCTCCGGACGATCAAAAGTGTATCGCGCCCGCTCAAGGCATGTGTCGCCTGAACGCGAACGCGGCCAGTTGCGATCCCATGCCGCTCGCCACATACGCCATCTTGCGGTTCGAGGTGAGCGTCGACAGCCAGTCGAAGGCGCCTCCGTCGATCAATGGGATGCCGCCGTCCCGACCACCCACGGCAATCTGAAAGCGCAGGCCGTCGTAGTACTCGTGGGTCAGTTCGCCTCTCGACACCGCGATTCCGGAGACGCTGCCGGCGATTCGATCCGCCACCTCGGCGCGTTCGGCCGTCGCCAGCACAGCGAGCCTGCGGCTCGGAAACGCGTAGCCGTTGGCTTCGAGTCGATCGAGCGCGGCCAGATGTGTCGTGATGTGGCGCTGCGTTTCGCCCGCCACGAACGCCTGGTTCGCTTGCTCCCGCCCACCGCTGGCGAGGCAGAACAACCGGAAGTGCGGCGCGAAGCCCGGTTGCTTGGGCACGGGCTGCGCGCGGACAGCACGGTGCGAGGTCGCCAGTCGGACCACCGCCGCCGCGTCCGCCTGCAGTCGCGCGGCGCACTCGAGCGCCAGCACGTTGGTCGGGTCCGAGACGACCTCGGTGCCGCGCAGCGCGGACACGATCCGGTTCTGGCTCGTGCGACCAACGGCCGAGCAGACCCCGAGCGGCGCCAACGGCGCGAGCTCGACGGCCTCGAATTCAGGTGCCGCCGCCAGCAGATGACCGTCGAGCTCGAGGAGCGTGCGCTGGCCGACTGGCGCGGGCTGAGTGAAGCCGTCGCGCGCGTATTGCTGCCGGACATCCGCCGGCGTTCGCGCGGAGGCGCGGCGAGCAAACGCCTCGAGCAGGAGCGACCACACCTCGGCCGCGGGGAGTCCATCCGCGAGCGCGGCGAAGGCCTGCTCTCCGATGCCCTGCGAGACCCAGTCGCGGTCGGCCATGGTCAGATTCTCAAGAGGATGCCGCGAGCCGGCTGACTTGTCGCGCGTGTGATGGCCGCTCCGTAGAAGCCAACCTGGCGCCGATAGGTCTGCAATCCGTTGCGGCCGATTTCGATGTCGGTCTTGAAGTCCACGACCGTCCAGCGTCCATCATCTTCGAAGGCGAGGTCCACGACCCCCTCGATGACCGTGCCGTCGGGGCAGCTGAATGTGACGGGCATCTCTCGACGGCACGTGCCGCGCGCCGCGGCGCGTGCGGCCTGCTGCAGAATCGGGTGGGTCAGCACGCCCCTCGCGATCCCGGCCGCAGCGGCGGCTTCCTCAGCGGGCGCGCCGAGCAGACGGGCCTGGACCTGCGCGAGCGCCTCCACGCTTTCGCCGCCGTCGCCCACCGCGTTGGCAAGCACCGCGTGCACGAGGCTGCCGAACCGGCGGCCCGACGGCGTCAGCAGATCGCGTGCGACGGACACCTCGTCCACCGGCGGCAGCTCGTCGATCCCCGGGAGCCACTGTCCCGATCGCGCCCACTCGCCCGCCGTCTTCACCTGCACCGACGGCTGCGCACCGGCCTCCAGTGCGCTGTCTCGCCACTGCTGCCACTCGCGATACCCCCGCAGCTTCTCCTCGACGATGTCCGCTGGCACGTCGCGGGCGATCAGGTCGTCGCGGCGAAGGCCGAACCGCTGCTCCACGCCAAGCGACAGGCACGACGGATCCCACCAGACGACGTGGCACGGCGCGGCGTCGCCGATCTGATGCAAACCGGGACACACCGTGTCCGAGCGCGCGGGGTCGTTCTCCGGACGCTCGACGACCGAGTCGAGTCCGAACGTCACGCGGCCCACGCCCGGCGGCGCCTCCGGACTCCGGCGCACAGCGAGGCCTGGATAAATCGCCTGATTCAACGGATTGATCCAGCCCTCCGCGTACGGACAATCGCCAACCGCTGGCACCACGAGGAGGTCGCGCGCACGCGTCGCCGCGACGTACGCGAGGCGGACCCCTTCGGCTTCCTCACGATCGCGCTCCTCGTCCTGGTGATCCGCGAGATCCTGCGGCACCAACCCTGCCAGGCGGACTGCGCACTTCTGGTGATCGGGATCGAGGTGCCGCGACGCTTCCCCCGGCCGCATCCGCGCAGTGATGTCCGCCAGAATCACGACGGGAAATTCCAGCCCCTTCGCCTTGTGCACCGTCATCAGACGGACGCCGTCACTGCCTTCCTCGAGGATCGGCGCCTCCGGCGCCTCCGAGCGATCCACCGCTTCGCGGAGCTCTTCGACGAATCCACGGAACGAAATGCCGCCGTCGGCTTCGTACTGGCGCGCCAGCTCGGCAAGGTGCAGCACGTTCGCCAGCGCCTGCTCACCCGCCGGACGCAACACCAGACCGACGTGCGCCCGAGTGACAGTCAACAGGCTCGTGATGGTGTCGGCGACGGGGCGCTCATTGCGGCGGCGGTGCAACTCCGCCAGCACGTCGAGGGCGTCGACCACCGGCTTCAGTCGTTCGGGGACGTCAGCGGCCGGTTTGAACGGGTGAAGGGCGCCGAGAGTCAGGCGATACTCGAGCAGCTCCTCTTCACCGACGCCAAACAGCGAGCCTCTCACTGTTCCGTAGACACTCAGCTCATCGTCGGGCCATTCGATCGCCGTCAGCGCCAGCCGCAGCGTCTCCACTTCTTCGCGGTTGTGAAACTGCTTGCCGCCGACGAGCAGGTGCGGGACGCCTCGGGATTCGAGTGCCTGCACGTACGGCCGGGTCATGTCGTTCTGCCAGCTGGTGAAGCGGCGGAACAGCAGACAGATGTGACGTGCCTCGAGCGGCACGGCAGGCTCGCCCGTGCGTTCCGTGACCTGCCACTTGCTCTCGTTGACGAGCCACGCGACGAAGGCGCCAACCGCGTCCGGCAGCGAATCCTCGATCGCGTAGGCCGTCACCTGCTTGGTCCGTCCGTACGGCCGCGGCACAGGGAGGACGACGACTGAGGGCTGGGTCGGCAGGTCGTCGCGAACCTTCAGGAGCGGCATGTATGTCGCCTGCAGCGTCACCGAATCGTCGGTCATCACGGCCGCGAAGGCGGCGTTGACCGCACGCTGGATGTTCGCCGACGCCCTGAAGCTCGCTTGCAGCGGCACGCGCGTCGCGCCTCCGGCCTCGAGGCGTGCGCAGACGTCGCGATAAACGCCGACGTCGGCCCGTCGGAACCGATAGATCGACTGCTTCGGGTCCCCGACGATGAAGAGCGCGCCCGGCCGGACGACGGCCGCGCGCCAGTCGGGATGCGCGGTGTCGAGACTCGACTCGTCGGCCGCGAGCAGGACGAGCAGCTCGGCCTGCAGGGGATCGGTGTCCTGGAACTCGTCCACGAACAGCTTCGTGAAGCGGCCCTGGAAGCTCCGCCTCGCCTCCCGGTCATCTCGCACGAGGTCGCGTGCCCGGACCAGGAGATCCAGGAAGTCCAGCGCTCCTTGCGCCTGCTTGGCCTCGTCGTACGCCACGATGAGATCCGCGAGGTCGTCTCTCAGGCGCGCGGCGAGATCGGCGTCCGCCCTGCGCTGAAACTCGCCAAGCGATTCGATCAACTGCGCTCTGGCATTGAGGATGTCGTCGCGCGAGATTCCGGGCGCGTACGCCTGTCGGCCTCCCTTGTGCCGCGCGAGCTCGCGGTTCTTCGACAGGTCGACGAGCGTCGATTCCCAGCCGTCGTAGTCGAGCGGTCCTTCCTGCCGGGCCCGTCCAATCTCGATGGCGAGCGCGCGCGCCGCCGCGAGATTCTTGAACACGGGATCGTCGCGCCACGACGCGCGCTCCGCGAGCGCGCCGACGATTTCGACGGCCTGCAGCAGCGCCTCGATGGCTCGCTCTCTGTCCCACTCAGGGTCCCGCGACCAGGGCGCGGCGTGGTCGCGCCACTGGAGCAGCGTCCAGCCGGCGTGCCATAACCGCTGCACCGGACCGTCCTCGTCTACGTCGCGGCCGAAGTTCCGTTTCGCGGTCCGGCGCAGGGACCGGCGAACCCCGTCTCTTGGCGACAGCAGCTGGCCGTGCAGCCACGTCCGGAACACCTCGTCATAGATGCGCTCGGCCTGAGACTCGTTCAAGACGACGAACAGTGGGTCGATACGCGCCTCGACGGGCCGCTCGCGCAGCAGGTCCGCGCAAAACGTGTGGATGGTGCTGACGTGCGCCTCTTCGAGATGGCCCAGCGCGCGCTCGAACGCGGCCACAGCCGCCGTGTCGTCCTGCGCCCGTGCGACGCGCCGCTCCAGCTCGATGCGCTCGCGCAGCTTCAACTTCAGCTCGCCGGCCGCCTTCTCCGTAAACGTGACGGCGACAATCTGATCCACGTCGACGCCGGCTCGGATGACGTTGACGATCCGGTTGACGAGCGCAGTCGTCTTGCCGGTGCCGGCGGCGGCCTCCACCACCAGCGTGCGGTCGAGGGCCGTCGCAATGAGATCGCGCTCTCGCTGATCCGGGAGCGGCGTCATGGCCGGCTCCTCAGCTCGGCGAGGTCCTGCAGCAGCGCCGGGTGCTTTCGGGCGGTGCGCCGGTGTTCGGCCGGACCGCACACCGCCTTGAAGTCGCAGTAGGTGCACGCATCAGGACCCGGCGCCGCCATGAGCCGCCCGAGCTCGATCGCGCGGTCCACGACCTGAAGCGCTTCGACACCAAGCGCCCGCGTGCGCTCGACCAGCGGAATCTCGTGCGCTTCGAATCCTCCGGCCGCGGTGCAGAAATACAGTCGCCCCGATTGCACGGGCGTGTGGAGCAGGCTCTCGAGCGCGACCGAATACAGGACCGGCTGCAATACCTCGCCTCCGGAGATGACCTGGTCGCGCGTGCTGCGGTTCCGGCCAGTCTTGTGATCGGTGACGCGCAGCCGCCCGGTCGGCGGATGCCGCTCGACGAGATCGATCGAGCCACGCAGGCGAAAGCCGCCGTCCACGATGGCCGGCTCACTGAGGCTGTGTGGATCGCGTTCGGGATCTTCGGGCAGGCCGAAAGCGAACTCGAAACGCCACGGCTCCCAGCCGTTGGGTTCCGGGCCAATGGTCTCGAGCCAGCGCAGCAGGTCTCGCTCCAGCGTCCGGACCTCGTCGTCCCACACGCGCGGCACGGCTGGCGCAAGGTCATCACGGTAACGGTCGGCGACGTCACCGACCGTGCGGGCGAGGGTGTCGCGCACCGCGGCGGCAGACGGGATCGGCAGGCGGCCTTCCGCCGCCAGCGTGCGAAAGAACTGCGTCTGAATCGCATGGAAGAGGCTCCCGCGGGTGAGCGGATCCATGCGCTGCAACGGCTCTGGCTCTTCGGCCGGTGAGAGCCGATAGACGGCCGACAGCAGAAAGCGGTAGGGACACGCGGCGTAGTGCTGCAGCGCGGAGAGCGAGTACGCGCGGCGCGTCAGCCGTCGCTCGGCCAACAGGGGGCGCGTGACATCCGTGGCCCGGACGATGCCGTCGTGCGGTGACCATTGAACCTGGGAGCGACTCCAGCGGTCGATGACCGAGAGACGCAGAAACGGGTTCAATTTCAGCAGATAGTGCGCGTGCCCTGCCGCGGACTTGCCGTCCTGCCTGAACAGGCCGGCCAACACCGCGAGATCGTGCTCGAGGTCGTCGATGGCTTCGCGCGGATCGCGAGGCGCGGGCCACGCCAGGCGTGCGCCTGATGCGGCAGCCGCGGCCCGCGCAAGCTCCTCGTGACTCGGGAGCGTGCCCGTCACCGCGCGCATCACATCGAGGGCATAGAACGACGGCACGCGGGGACGCGACTCGCCCAGCTCGAGGCTCGGGAACGACACGTAGACGCGCTCGGTCGCGGCGCCAGCCGCCAGCTGCAGCAACAGGCGCTCTCGTGCGCCGCGCGTTGACTGGACGGCCAGATTGCTGCCCAGCGCCGCGCGCCGCTCATCGAGCAGCAGCGGGTCCTCGTGCGGCCGTCGCGGAAACAGTCGTTCGGCCAGGCCCGGCAGGAAGACCACGCGGAAGCTGCGGCCGCGCGCCTGATGCGGGCTGCCGACAAAGACGCGGCCGTATCGGCGATTGGGCGGCTCGACCGCGAGCAACCGCAGGCGTTCGGCGAGCACGTCGCTCACCTCGCGGAGCGTCACGGGCCCGACGTCGGCGAGCGGAGTCAGCTCCGACAGCACGCGCAGCACCCGCGTCGGACGCCGCAGCACCTTCGGCACGAGCGCATGGAGCCGCGCGAGCCAGGCCGCCCAGAGATCCCGCTCCGGCCATCCGGCCAGCTCGTCGACGAGCGGCAGCGCGAAGTCACGGAGGCCGCTGAGGTTCGCGCGCTCGCGCTCAATAGCGGGAATGCGAGGAGACTCCGGTTCGTCGCGGATGAGCGTCTCGAGCTTCCGTGCGAGCTCGGCGTCGAGGCCCCTCAGCCGCCGGTGCCATCGGTCGCGGTAGTGAATGAGCTTCGAGTCGATCAACAGGTGTTCCCATTGCCACGGAGTGCGCAGCGTGCCCGCGGCAATGGCATCCAGTCCGTCGCGGCCCGCATCGGCGGACTCGGCCTGCCTGATCGCCTCGCTCGTGTCGTCAGTCGGCTCGCCCTCCTGCTCGTCGGTCCAGTGCGCCCACGTCTCGGCGGCGGCGCGCGATTCGTCCGCGGTCGGCACCTGACCGAGCGACAGGTATTCGGCGAATCGGCGTGCCGACAGGTCCTCTGTCGCGCACGCCAGCAGCGCCAGCAGCGCCCGCCCGGCAGGATCGGGCCGGCGAGTGCCGCGATCGAACCACGCCGGGATCCCGGCGCGCGCACAGGCGTGTTCGAGCAGCCCGATGTACTGCTGCGGCGATCGCACGAGAACGGCCATCTCGTCAAAGCGCACGCCGTCGGCGGCGCAGGCGAGGATCCGCCTCGCGATCTCGAGGCACTCGCGTCCTTCTCCGGGCGCGGAGAACAACTGCACGGATACGTCGCGCTCCGTCTGCGGCGGCGTATCCGAAGAGAACAGGTACCGCCCGAGCCGCGTCAGCGCTGCCGCGGGCCGATCGTCGGCGACAGGCTCAATGACCAGACCGAGCGCGACGAGCGCGTCGTGTGTCTCGCGATCCTCGGCTGGCAGCGTCACGAGCGACGCCGCCGCCCGGTCGAGCAGCGCGGCGATGACATCGGCCTCGAGCGGGCTGCTGACGGGCACGTCCAGCAAAACGAGCGGCTCCCCTGAGCCGACGAGAGCGCTGACGGCAACCGCGCGAGCTGCGGTGGCCAGCACTTGCGCGCGCGCCGCCAGGCCAGCCTTCGCCGTGTCGGCCTGCACGCGACGATCGAGCGCGGCCAGATCCGAGCCCGCCGCGCCGATATCAGCCAGACCGGCAGAGCCCACGCCCGCCTGCGACACCTCCGTCAGGGTTCGCGCAACGGCGCGGGGAAATCCCGGGGTCGCCGCGACCGGATTGAAGTACTCGAGATCATCGGCCAGCTCGAACGCGGCGCGGGCGGCGATCGCCTCGACGCTGAGTGGCGACGCGACCGCCTGGTTCTGACGCGCCAGCGGGACGGCCGCGAGTTTCGCAACCAGCTCGTTGAAGCCGTATCGGCGAACGCCGAATGTGGCGCCTCTCTGCCGGGCCAGGCCGCGCGCGAGATCGTCCGCAGCGCCACGCGAGGCGGCGACGATCGTGATCGGGCTGGCCGGAGACGCGCCGGAAAGAAAGCTGAGGGCGGCCCGGAGGCGGGCCTCGGCGGAGGCGCTGGATATCGCTTTGGTCATGACAACCCCCGGAACGTCGGGCCGGGCACATCGGTCTCGGCGCCGCTCGGCGCCGAATCTGAGAAGGAGTGTGCCCGAAAACCCTCCGCGGCGCCAGTGACCTCGCGCGGAATGCACAGATCGGCGAAAGCTCAGCCGTCTCGGGCAGACTCGGGGCGACCGACTTTCAACACACCGGATCCGCACGCCCACAGGCGTCGTGCGTTCGCTACACGAGCTGGTGACTCGGCAACGCCGGGTGTACACGACTGCCGGGACGTTCACCGCCACGTCCGAGGTCACCGACAATGCCGGTTCGACCGCGACGAAGTCATTGACGATCACCGCGTCGGCCCTGCGCTGCCGGCAGCGCCGACGAGCCTCACGGCCACTGCGGGCGCGAACCGGTTGGTCACGCTGCGCTGGACCGATCCGTCGAGCAACGAGACCGGGTTCTCGATCGAGCGCGCGGTGAAAGCCAAGACGCTGTCGTTCACGGCCGTGGGTAATGTCGGCGCGAACGTCACGACGTTCTCGCAGACCGTCACGGCCGGCCAGTGGGTGTATCGCGTGCGCGCATTCAACGCGAACGGCACCTCGGCCTACTCGAATCAGGCGACGTTGAAAGTGCGATGTGGGGGGCGGGGCTGAAGCCCCGCCCTACTGCAGGTACTTCTCGAACCACGCGACGATTCGGGTGAGCCGATCGGTCAGGTGCTTTTCTTCCCGAAGGCCGTGCCCTTCGCGCGGGTACTGCACCAGCTCCGACTCGACGCCGTAGCGTTTCAGGGCGCGATAGAGCGCCGTGCTCTGTCCAAGCGGGTCCACCACGTCGTCTTCGCCCTGGAGAATCAGCGTCGGCGTCTTCGCGTTGGTGATGTAGGTCAGCGGCGAGCTCTTGCGGAAGCCGTCTGGCTTCTCGTACGGCAGACCGTAAAACCACTCGTCGTACGCGGAACCGTCCTCGGTGCCGAACTCCATGGCGAGGTCGGACATGCCGGCGCCCGTCACCGCCGCCTTGAAGCGGTTCGTCTGCGTGATCGCCCACGAGGCCATGTAGCCGCCGTAGGACCATCCCGCGATCCCGAGTTTCTCCGGATCGGCGACGCGCTCCTTGACGAGCCAATCCACGCCAGCCATCACGTCCTTGAAGTCGCCGCCGCCCCAGTCGCCGCGATTGAGCACCATGAAATCGTGCCCGTAACCGGTGGATCCGCGGACGTTCGGATAGAAGACCGCGAATCCGTGCGCCGCCAGCAGCTGCCCCCACGTCTCGTAGGTGTCGCGCCACGCACCGGTGGGCCCGCCGTGAATCAGGATGACGGTCCGCATCGGCGCGACCGGCCGCTTGCCACCCGGCAGGAGCAGCGCGCCCTCGATGCTACGCCCATCGAAGCTCGCATAGCGCACGACCTCGGGCGTGAGGAGCGGAACCTTCGCGAACGCCTCGTTGATGGCCGTCCTCGAGACCGGCGCGGACGCGAGGTCCCACTCGTAGATCTCCTGCACGCGGTGCATCTGCTGGCCCACGAACCAGGCGTGGCCGTCAGGATCGAGTGACACGGCGCTGAACGTCAGCCCAGGCGAGGGAAGGCGCGTGCCCTTGCCGGCCGCGTCGAGCGTCCAGATGGCATCGCGGAAGCCGTCCTCGGCGACCACGAAGAGGCTGCCGTCCTTGCGCCAGCGATAGTCCTGCACAGGGCGATCGATCGCCGACGCGCTGACGTTGCGCGGACGGCGGTCAGCGAGCGACGTCACGAACAAGTCGTGGGGCGACGGACCGTCCACGCGCGACGCGACGTACGCCAGCGAGGCGCCATCCGCCGACACCCGAATGTCCGAGAACGGGCCGACCGGCGCAAGCACCTCCGTCATCGCCGGCGTCGCGATCGAGACGCCGAAGATGCGCTCGGTCAGCTGATCCGACTGCGGGCGATCGGTGGCGACCACCATCAGCCGATCGCCCGCGGGCGTCCACGCAAGCTCGCTGAATTTCCACGGCGCGCCAATCAGGCGTTTAGCCTCCACGGCGGCGGTGCCGGCGTCCACCGTCCAGAGGTGCGGCGGACGGTCGTCCTTGTCCACGACGCGCGCGTCGTCTTTGTCCTTTTCCTTCTTCTCGTCGTCGTCCGTCTTCGCTTCGGGCGCGAGGAAGGCGATCGACCGTCCATCGGGCGACCACTCGAAGTCCTGGACCGCGCGCTTGCCCTTTGTGAGGGCCCACGCCTCGCCGCCGGCGCTGTCCAGCAGGTAGATCTGTGCGGGGCCTTCGCGATCGGAAAGGAAGGCCAGGCGAGTGCCGTCGGGTGACCAGCGTGGATGGCGTTCCGTCTTCGCGGAGTTCGTGAACTGCCGGACACCCGGGTCGCGTCGGTCGTACACCCAGAGGTGCGTTCGGCGCTCCGAGCCCGAGGCCGGCTCGTCGATCGTGAAGACCAGACGGGTCCCGTCCGGCGACCACTGCAAGTCCCCAGGCCGGCGGACGGCAATCGCCTGCTGCGGCGTGAGTGTGACAGTCGGCGTGACCGAGGGCGCCTGAGCGGACGGCGAGACGACGCCGGGCGCGGTGACAGTCAGGGCCAGCCAAACGAGGGCAACAGGCAGTGGGCGCATAGGAAGAGAGGCGATTACAAAACTCTTACAGACCAGAAGTCCATGAAACGCGGTGAATTACAGAAGTCTTACATAAACTGGTCCGTCCGCTTGCTACTGTCTTCTTGCCCCAAGGCCGATGAACCAAGGCGGGAGCGGTCGAATCGCTGGTCCCGCCTTTGTTGCGTACTCAAGAGTGTTGCGGAGGACATGCGTGGCAAGCGCCGATACGAGCCTTTACCGGCCGAGAGCTGACCGATACGAGACGATCAACTGGATTACTTTTGCGGCGATGGTGCCGTTTCACCTCGGCGCGATCGCGGCCCCGTTGTTCTTCTTCTCGTGGAAGGCCGTCGCGGTGACCGCCTTCTTCTACTGGATGTGCATCGGCCTCGGGATCGGCATGGGATATCACCGGCTCCACACGCACCGGTCCTACAAAGTGCCGAAGCTGCTCGAGTACTTCTTCGCGATCTGCGGCGCGCTCACGCTCGAGGGCGGCCCAATCTTCTGGGTCGCGACGCACCGCCTGCACCACCAGCACTCCGATACTGATTCCGATCCGCACACGCCTCACCACGGCGGCTTCTGGGCGCACATGGGATGGATCCTCTTCGGCGAGGGCCACCACAACGACACCGAGTTGATGTCGCGCTACGCACCGGACCTCGCCGCGGATCCGTTCTACCGCTGGCTCAACACCTGGCACTGGGTGCCGCTGACGGTGTTCGGCTTCGGGGTCCTCGCCCTCGGCGGCTGGCCGATGGTGTTCTGGCTGGTGTTCTTCCGAGTGACCGTCGGCCTGCACGCGACGTGGCTGGTGAACTCGGCAACGCACATGTGGGGCGGAAGACGCTTCGACACCAAGGACGACTCGAAGAACAGCTGGTGGGTGGCGATGCTGACCTTCGGCGAGGGCTGGCACAACAACCACCATGCCCACCCGACGTCGGCACGTCACGGGCTCGCCTGGTACGAGGTCGACCTCACCTGGATCCAGATTCGCCTGCTCGAGCGCTTCGGCGTCGCCCAGCGCGTGCGTGTCGTCGACGTGAACGGCAAGCGCCGTGGCGAGAGCCAGCAGGCCGCCTAGCACTGGAAAGTCGCAGCAAAAGCGCGGACGATCGACTGCAAGTTCAGGGCACAGCGACACAAGTCGCTGTGCCCTTTGTCTTTTCCCCGTTTCCCCGTTTCCCTATTTCCTATTTCCTATTCCCTATTGCTATCCTGACTCCATGATCTCGGCTCCCAAGCGGAAGTCTGTCGTCTTCGCGCTGCTGGGGGCCTGTCTGGCGATCGCGGCCGTCGCCCTGAACGTCGGGTGGGTCGTCGTGAACTGGCGCGAAGGGCTTCTCTACCTCACCGGCATCATTCTCTTTCCTATCGTCGTCACCGGCGTCGTGCTGAACACGATCTTCCTGGTGCGTGAGGTCCGGCGCAGCGAGCAGCACGACGGATTCATCAATGCCGTGACGCACGAGTTGAAAACGCCCGTCGCGTCGATCCGCCTCTATCTCGAGACGCTCGAGCGGCGCGACCTCCCTGACGAGAAGCGTCGCGAGTTCTATCGCGTGATGATGAACGACACGGATCGCCTGCTGCAGCTCGTCGAGCAGGTGCTGCGCGCTGGCAAGACCAGCTCGCGTGTCCGCGTCCTGCACCAGGTGCCGATCGATTTGCGGCAGATGGTGCCCGAGTGTCTGGAGCTGGCCCGAGTCCGGCACCACCTGCCCACCGAGGCGCTGGCCTATCACGAGGCCCTCGCGACGGCCGATCAGGCACGCGTGCTTGGCGATCCGGACGAGCTGAAGGCTGCCGTCTCGAACCTGGTCGACAACGCCATCAAGTACTCCAACGGCCAGGTGGACGTGAGCGTCGAGCTCGCGGGCGTCGACGAGCGTCGTGTGGCGGTGCGTGTGCGCGACAAGGGCATCGGCATCTCGAAGGCCGAGCTGAAGCGCATCTTCCGCAGGTTCTATCGCATACCCGAGGCCGTGGCGATGCGCATCAAAGGCACCGGACTCGGGCTCTTCATCGTCAGCTCGGTTGCGCGCAAGCACGGCGGCCGCGTATTCGCGGAGAGCCCGGGCCCGGGCCAGGGCAGCACGTTCACGCTGCAGCTCCCGACGGCGCCCTCGGCATGAGCCGCATCCTCGTCGTCGAAGACGAACAGCATCTCGCCGATGGCCTTCGATTCAATCTCGAGGCCGAAGGGCACGACGCCGAAGTCGTCGACACCGGAGAGGCCGCCATCACTCGCATTCGCGCCGAGGCGGATCCGGTGGATCTCGTCGTCCTCGACGTGATGCTGCCGGGGCTGAATGGCTTCGAAGTGGTCTCGCGTCTCAGGCAGGAAGGCCGCTACCTGCCCGTGCTCATGCTCACCGCGCGCGGGCGCGCCGACGACGTGGTGAAGGGCTTCGAGGCCGGCGCAGACGACTACCTGCCGAAACCGTTCGAGCTGTCCGTCCTGATCGCCCGCGTCGCGGCGCTGCTGCGTCGCGTGACCTGGGCGCGTCCGGCGCCGGCAAGCGAAACTCCGGATCCGCCTGTCGGCGACAAGTTCTCGTTTGCCGGGCGCGAAGTGGACTTCGCGGCTCTCGAGCTTCGCCGCGGGGAGCGCGTGGTTCCGCTCACGCTCATGGAGGCCAACCTCCTCCGGTTTCTCGTGCAACGCGAAGGGCAGGTCGTCTCGCGAAAGGAGATCCTCGAGCAAGTGTGGGGCGTGCACGAGGACACCGACACCCGCGCGATTGACAACTTCATCGTCCGGCTCCGGCGGTACGTCGAAGACAATCCCGCCGAGCCGAAGCACCTGCTGACCGTGCGCAGCGTGGGCTACCGGTTTCTCGCGTCGCCCTGACCAATTGGGCCGGCGCGGGCGGCGATATACTCGCGCCATGCTCGCTCCCGACCGCTACTTCACTCCGATTCCGGCCGTGCGCGCCACCGCGCAGGCGCTGTACGACGAATTCGGATCGTTGCCGCTCGTCTGCCCGCATGGTCACGTCGATCCGAAGCTGCTCGCGCTCGACGAGCCCTTCTCGAATCCGGCCGCGCTGATTGTCATCCCGGATCACTACATCGTCCGCATGCTCTACTCGCAGGGCGTGCCGATGGAATCGCTCGGCATTCCACGCCTGGACGGCGGCGCAGTCGAAAGCGACCCGCGCGCGATCTGGCAACGGTTCGCGGACCACTTCTACCTGTTCCGTGGCACGCCCAGCGGCGCGTGGCTGGCGCACGAGTTCGAAGGCGTCTTCGGCATCGACGAGCCGCTGACGAGCGTCACGGCAATGCGCATTTACGATCGAATCGCCGCGAGCCTGCGGCGTCCTGAGTTCCGGCCCCGGGCACTTTTCGAGCGCTTCAAGATCGAAGTGCTCTGCACGACGGATGCGGCCACCGATACGCTCGAGTTCCATCGACAGATTCGTGACTCCGGATGGAGCGGCGTGGTCCGCCCGACGTTCCGCCCCGACTTGGCCATCAACATCAGGCATCCGCAGTTTGCGGCGGAGATCGCTCGGCTGTCGGCGGCCACGGGCGAGGACATCACGTCATACGCGGCCTATATCCGCGCTCTCGAGAGCAGGCGCGCGTTCTTCAAGTCGATGGGAGCCACGGCCACCGACCACGCGGCCGAGACGCCGTTCACAGCCGAACTGTCAGCCGCTGACGTGGATGCGCTCTTCGGGCGGGCGCTCGCCGGGAAGGCCACTGAAGCAGACGCACGTGTCTTCACGGGCCACATGCTCATGGAGATGGCGCGCATGAGCACCGAGGACGGGCTCGTGATGCAGCTGCATCCAGGGTCCGATCGCAATCACAATTCCGCGGTGTTCGAGATGTTCGGGCCAGATCGCGGTTGCGACATCCCGATTCAGACGGAGTACACGCGCAACCTGAAGCCGCTGCTCAACAAGTACGGGAACGACACCCGCCTCACGCTGGTGCTCTTCACGCTCGACGAGACGACGTACTCGCGTGAACTCGCGCCGCTGGCGGGCCACTACCCGTGCCTGCGCCTCGGGCCGCCCTGGTGGTTCTACGACAGCATCGAGGGCATGACGCGCTTCCGCTATCAGGTCACCGAGACGGCCGGAATCTACAACACGGCCGGCTTCAACGACGACACGCGGGCGTTCCCGTCGATTCCGGCGCGGCACGACGTGTCTCGTCGCGTCGACGCGAACTTCCTCGCCGACCTCGTCGCGCGGCACATCGTCTCGATGGACGATGCGCGGCAGATGATGCGCGCGCTCACGTACGAACTGGCGAAGAAGACGTACAAACTGGATTGATGGTTGCGGGTCGGCGAAGCCAATCGCGCCGAAGCCCGAAGGGCGAAGGCGGACCTCTATTTCCTGAACGGCAAGCCGCCCTGCCCTGCTGACGGCTTCTTCGCCGTCGGCACGTCGAGCGGCATCTTCGGCGCGTAGATATCGCGCATCTCCTCGACCTGCTCGAACACCTGCTGCGCGAGCCGTCGCGGCGTCAGCACCCGGGCACGCGGACCGAATCCCATCACCCACGCCGTCAGCCCCCAATCGACGACGACTTTCATCTTGAGGATGACCCGTCCGTCCGGCATTGTCTCGACCGACTGCGACGCGTGGAACTCGCGCTCCAGCACGTAGGGCGCGGCCTCGGGCTGGAATTCGATGGCGACCGGCTCGGGGCGTCCACCGAGGTTGATGCCCAGCGAGTCGCCCAGGCTCGCGATCTTCTGCTGCGCCGCGCTGCTCGGCGCGAAGCGCCCTTCCCCGACGCTCAGCTTCTTGATTCGCTCCACCGCGAAGAGACGAAGCTCCTGATACGCCGGCACAAATGCCACGAGGTACAGGCCGCCGAGGCCGTAGACGACGCCGTAGGGCTCGGCAGCGTAAGCCTTCACCTTACGGCTGCTGCGCGAGTCGTACGTCATCGTGATTGGCCGATTGTCGAGCGCCGCGGCGATGAGACGCCCGACAAACGCCGGCACGCCGACTGGCGCCTTCTTCTTCGGCTCCGGCTTGGCGGAGACGATCTTCGGGAACTGGTCCAGATACGCCTGCTGCGCGGGCGTCAGGCAGTCTTCGAATTTCTCGAAGGCAGTCTGCAGATCCTTCTGAAAGAACGTGCCCGTCAGGTACTCGAGCAGGGCGCGGCTGAAATACAGCGCGCAGAGCTCGGGCAGCGTCAATCCTGCGGCGATGAGGCTCGTGAACGCGTCCCTGTTCAGCGTCCAGACCAGCCGATCGCCGCGCTCCCTCTGCTCCAGCGGGAAACCGGCTTCCTGGAGCGCCACGATGTCCCGTTGAATCGTGCGCTTGCCGATCGCGACATCGTCAGCCAACTGTTGCACGGTCCGGCCGTATTTGGACTCCCAGAGCTGACGCAGGATGCGCCAGTGGCGGATCACTTCCTGACTGCGTGCGCGTGGTGGCAACTCGCCGGTCCTCCCGGCGCGAGCCTATCCGGAACCCGGCCGCCTGGCAATGGACCGTCGGTTGGCGTGACATGTGCTTGGTCAGACATCAACGGCCGAGGCAGCCAGTGGACACAGGGTGCCTCACGCTCGGGTGTCGGAAGGACATACAGCCATGCCATCGCGTTCACGCGCCGGAGTGACCGACTCGCCAGGACCTGAAGCCGCCTTGGAAGAAGACCTCCAGGTAATCAAGAACTGGGAGAACGCGAATCTCGCGGCCCGATCGCCCGCCGAACAGTTCAGCGACTGGATTGCTACGACGATCGCTAGTGGCCCGTCCCTCCTGTTCCACCTGGTGTGGTTCGTTGCCTGGGTTGTGGTCAACGCCGGACTCTTCCCGCGCCTGGTGTTCGATCCGTTTCCTTTTGCGTTCCTGACCATGACGGTCTCGCTCGAGGCGATCTTCCTGGCGCTCTTCGTGCTGGCCAGCCAGAACCGCCTCTCGCGCCAGTCGGACAAGCGGGCACACCTCGATCTGCAGGTCAACCTGTTGGCGGAGCGCGAGATGACGGCCGTTCTCCAACTGCTCGAGGACATCGCGACCCACTTCAAGGTCCAGACGTCCGTGAGGCCCAGCGAAATCCGCGCTCTCGCCCAGAAGACCGATCTGTACGGCCTGACGCAACGGATGGAGGAACTCGCGGAATCACAGCCAGCCACGCCCCCTGACGAGCCGCGCCAGCCTCCCGGCAAATAGCCGCGACCTATCTTGACGGCTGCTCGCGCCACGATCCCGGCATCAGGAGGTCGGTCATGCTGGCGCTGATGATGAGCGAGGCGTTCGAAACGGTACGGTCGGGTGGATTTGGCAGGCCGGCGCGGTCAGGCCGGGGATCGGTGCGCAAGGTTTGCCGAGGTTGCGAGCGTCAGCGGGCGCTCTTCCGCTACCACGGCGTCGTGCGCTGGGATCGGTATCACACGCTCTGCTTCCGGTGCTTCCGGTCGCAGCTGGATAGGCTGCGCCGAACCGCGGCCCAGGTGGCCTGATCGCGGCCCGAACTTCCTACGCGAGCTTGGCGTCGAGATCCGCGAGCGCCTGCTCCAGCATCCGGCGATGCGGCGGCTGTGTCGCCCGCTCGAGATCTGCGAGCACACGGGCGCGCGCCAACTCGAGCGCGCGGCGTTCAGGATCCACTTGTGGCACAGGGCGCGCAGGCTTCTTCGCGCCGCGCGCGTCGTCCTGCTGCGACTCGATCGCCTTGCTCTCCCAGCCGCGCGCCATCATGCACTCCCGGTCTATTGGTGCCCCGTGACCTTCTTCCACAGCGAGCCGAGCAGGCCCCCGACGACGCGTTCGATGACGCGCTCGGCGCGCTGCTTGATGCTGCCGCTGTGAATCTGGCAGTGGGCTGAGGGTATCGCATCCGACGCCTTGAAGTACTCGGTGTAGATCGGACAGCCGTCCACCGGCCGCACGTACGACACGTGGCAGAGCTCGACGGCGCGCATGCCGTCGGGCGGCGTGAAGGTTCCGGGCCGTTCGATCCGGCTCGCCCGGCGCATGAACTCGGCCCAGATCGGCAACGCCAACCGGCTTCCGGTGCCGCCCTCGCGAATGCGCTCCGGTTGATCCATCCCGACCCAGACGCCGACCACCATCGACGTCGAGTAGCCGACGAACCACGCGTCCTTGAAGTCGTTCGTCGTGCCGGTCTTCCCTGCCACAGGGAAGCGGACGCCCCACGCGCGCACGGCCGTGGCGGTGCCACGGGCCACGACGTCGCTCATCAGCGTCACGAGCTGGAACGCGACGTCCTCGGGCAGCACGCGTCGCTGATCCTCGGACGCCTCGAAGGCGACATCGCCGGTGTCGTCGACGACGCGGAGGATGCCGTGCGGAGACACGGCATGGCCGCCGTTTGGAAACGCGGCATAGGCCGCGGTCAGATCGAGCGGCGTCACGAGGCCGGGGCCCAGCGCGAGGGACGGCACGTTGGGCTGGTCGCGGATCCCCAGCGAGGCGGCGATTGACAGGATGCTGCCGGCGCCGACGCGCCGCTGCACCGCAACGGCCGCGCGGTTGTTCGACTCGATGAACGCCTGGCGGATCGTGAGGCGGTCGTCCACGCTGCCCGAGACGTTGCGCGGCGTCCACTCCTCGGCACCCTGCGGCGCCATCGCCGCCAGGCCGTCGAGCACCGTCACGGGCGTCATGCCGTGCTCGAGCGCCGCCGCATATACGAAGGGCTTGAACGCCGATCCCGGCTGACGACGACTGCGCCAGGCGCGGTTGAACGTGGACGTCCTGAAATCGCGGCCGCCGACGATCGCGAGCACACGGCCCGTGGCGGGATCGAGCGCGACGAGCGCCGCCTGCAGATCTCGAATTCCCAGGCGCGACAGTCCGTTCGCCACGGACTGCTCCGCCACGTCCTGCAGCGCCGGAAGGACGGTCGTGTGCACCTCCCAGTCGGGCGGCCGGTCGCCGCCGAACTCGTCGCGGAACTGCTGCCGCAGCCACTCTTTCGCGTAGCCGTAGCGTGCAGAGGCGTCGGCCGGGTATGGCCGGATGCGCAGTGTCTGACGCCGCGCGGAGGCGGCGTCCGCGGCCGTGATGTAGCCCGACGCCTCCATCCGATCGAGCACGTGCTCGCTGCGCCTGCGCGCGCCATCCAGGTTCGTCCACGGCGAAAGCGCGGATGGCGCCTTGACGAGCCCTGCGATCAGCGCCGCCTCGGCGAGCGTCAGATCGCGCGCGTGTTTCCCGAACAGGCTCGTCGACATCGTCTCGACGCCGTAGAGACCTGCGCTGAGATACACGCGATTCAGGTAGAGCTCGAGGATCTGCGACTTGCTGAGACGCGTCTCGAGCATGACCGCGATCACGGCTTCCTTGAGCTTCCGGCCGACCGTTCGCTGGTTCGTGAGGAACAGCGTGCGCGCGAGCTGTTGCGTCAGCGTCGACGCGCCCTCGCGTGCTTCGCCCTGACGCACGTTGTCGCGCAGCGCCCGCGCCAGTCCCAGCGGATCGATGCCCGGGTGGTAGTAGAACCGTCGGTCCTCGGTCGCGATGAACGCGTTCTGCAGGTACGGCGAGACCGCGTCGAGCGAGACGTCGTGGCGGTGCTCGTCGAGCGTGAACCAGGGCTTGCCGTCCGCGCCGAAGAAGGTGACGTCGCCGACGCCGCTGGCCAGACGGTTGACGGCGAGCGCATAGCGACCGACCCAGACGAGCCCCACGATTTGCATCGTGAAAATTGCCGCCGCGACGAGGATCGCCGCGGCGTACAGGAGCCGGCGCCGGTCACCGATTCGGGCCGCGAGCCGTGCGGCGATCTCCCTCATCGTCGGCCGCCGACTGCGCGCGTCGCGTCGGCCGTCTTCGCCTCGTCCTCCGCCGTCACCACAGGCCCGTGACTGCGCGCGTACAAGTACGACACCGTGAAGATCACGACGATGAGCCCGAGCGAGAGCCACTGCGGAACTTCGAAATGGACCCAGCCCCGCAGGTGCATCCACTCCAGGAGCAGCTTCGCGCCGACCCACGCGATGATGATGAACGCGCCGTCCACGATTGGCGGGTAGCGACGCACGATCGTCAGCAGCTGGCCGATGACCAGCCGCATGGCGACGATCCCGAGAATGCCGCCGGTCAGGACGACCCACGTCTTCGACGACATCGCCACGCCCACGAGAATCGAATCCACCGCGAACACGATGTCGGTCAGTTCCACCTTGATCACCGTGGCCCAGAACGGCGACAGGCCCAGCCAGCCTTTCGCGGGCTTCGGCGCGCGGCGTGCGGCGGCGTCGCCATGCAGGAAGAAGTGCTGATACGGCAGCCACAGGAGATACGCCCCGCCCAGCAGCTTCACGAACCCCAGCCGCATCATCTGGAGGGCCGTCAGCGTGGCGATCGTGCGAAAGAGAAATGCCCCCAGGATGCCGTAGCGCAGGGCCGGGCGCTGCTGGTCGGTCGGCAGCCCGAGGACGAGCACCGCCAGCACCATCGCGTTGTCGGCGCTCAGAAGGCCTTCGAGCAGGACGAGCAGGGCGACTGTGAGGAAATCGGAGGGGACAGCGGACACGGAAGATCAGTATGACCCAGGTGCGCCGGGTGCTCGCCTCACGGAGGCGCGACCGCGCGAAGGCGGAAACGGTTGACGTTGACTCGCATCATATCAATGTCTACAGTTGATGTGACGCAAGCTTGACCATGGCGCCCTCTGAGGACTTGTATCTGATCAGCATGGCGGCCCGGCGGCTGGGGATGCACCCTCAGACGCTGCGGAAGTACGAGCGCCTCGGGCTCGTGCAGCCGGGACGCACGTTGGGCAGCATGCGTGTGTATACGGAAGGGGAACTCGATCGGCTGCGCCTGATCAAGCACCTGGTGGACGAAGTCGGCGTGAACCTGGCCGGCGTGCAGCGGTTACTCGAAGTGGCCGAGGCCGTCGAGCGCATGCGGCCGCTCCTCCACGACGAGTTGACGACGCGGACGGACGCGAGGCAGCGCCTCGTACACGAGCTGGATGCGCTCAGCCGCTTGCTGGGGCTCTGACCGATGGATTTCAAGGACTACTACGCGGCGCTGGGCGTCGCCAAGACCGCCACCGACAAGGAACTGAAGCAGGCGTACCGCAAGCTGGCGCGGAAGCACCATCCCGACGTCAACCCGGGCGACAAGTCGGCCGAGGCGCGTTTCAAGGAGATCAACGAGGCCTACGAGGTGCTCGGCGATCCCGGCAAGCGCCGCAAGTACGACGAGCTTGGCGCCAACTGGCGCGCCTACGAGCAGGCCGAGCGCGCGGGCGGACCGAATCCGTTCGAGCAGGGTGGTGGCTGGTCCGTGAACATGGGCACGGGCGGCGGCGGCTACCGCACGATGACCGAAGAAGAAATGCAGGAGATGTTCGGGACCGACAATCCCTTCTCCGACTTCTTCAACACGTTCTTCGGCGGCGCCACGGCAGAGCCTGGCGGTGGACGGCGCGCGCGCGCTGGACGCACGCGAGCGCGACAGGGGCGCGATCTCGAGCACGAAATCGAGCTCACGCTCGACGAGGCCGACCAGGGCGTCACACGACGCCTCTCGATGAAGCACGACGGGCACTCGCGCACCGTGGATGTGCGCGTCCCGCCGGGCGTCGGCGACGGGTCGCGCGTCCGTGTGAGCGGCGAAGGCGAACGCGGACAAAGCGGCGCGCCATCAGGAGATTTGTACCTCCGGGTACGGCTGGTACCCCACGCGCTGTTCGAGCGCAAGGGCCGCGACCTGTACGTGAAGGTCAACGTGCCCGTCACCGTCGCGGTGCTCGGCGGCGAGGTGGAAGTGCCGGCGCTCGGCGGCCGAACGCTGCGCTTGAAAGTGCCACCGACCACGCAGAACGGACAGGTGTTCAGGCTGCGGGGACAGGGCCTGTCGCTCGCGGGGAAGCCTGGAGAGAAGAGCGATCTCTACGCCACGCTCGCGGTGCAGTTGCCCAAAGAGCTCTCACCGGACGAGCGCGAACACTATGAGGCGCTGGCGGAGTTGCAGAAGAAGAAGCACCCCGCAGCGTGAGGCAAGACTTCGCCGGGCCTGAAGGCCCGGCTTACGGTCGACGTCACTAGGGCCGGGCTTCAGCCCCGCCGCTCGGAAGACGCCAATGAATCTCAACAAATTCACCGAAAAGGCCTCGGAAGCCGTCCTCGGCGCGCAGAAGCTCGCCGAGACGGACGGCCATCCGCAAATCGAGCCCGAGCATCTGCTCGTCACCCTCGCCGAACAGCAGGACGGCGTCGTCCCGGCGTTGCTGCGCAAGCTGCAGATCGACCCGGCGACGATTGCCCGTGAGGCACGGAAGGCGCTCGGCCAGCAGCCGACGGTGCACGGGGGATCGTCCGCGTCGATTTCTCCGCGACTGAAGCTCGTCGCCGATCTTGCCGAGGCCGAGGCCGACCGGTTGAAGGACGATTACGTCAGCACGGAACACCTCTTCATCGCCATCGCGGGAGAGACCGGGCGCTCCCCTGCCGCACGGATCCTGCAGCAGGCCGGCCTCACTCGCGATCGCATCTTCGAAGCGCTCACGACGATTCGCGGCAGCCAGCGCGTGACGGACCAGAACCCGGAAGGCAAGTACCAGGCGCTCGAGCGCTACGGTCGCGATCTGACCGCGCTCGCGCAGAAGGGCAAGCTCGATCCCGTCATCGGGCGCGACGACGAGATCCGCCGAGTGATTCAGGTCCTCTCTCGCCGCACGAAGAACAACCCCGTCTTGATCGGCGAGCCTGGCGTCGGCAAGACGGCCGTCGTCGAGGGCCTCGCGCAGCGGATCGTCCGCGGCGACGTTCCGGAGGGGCTCAAGAACAAGAAGATCATCGGGCTCGACATGGGCGCCCTGGTCGCCGGGGCGAAATACCGCGGCGAGTTCGAGGAGCGCCTCAAGGCCGTCCTCAAGGAGATCCTCGACGCCGAGGGCGAGATCGTCCTCTTCATCGACGAACTGCATACGGTGGTCGGCGCCGGCGCGGCCGAAGGCTCGCTCGATGCGTCCAACATGCTGAAGCCCATGCTGGCGCGAGGCGAGTTGCACACCATCGGCGCGACGACCCTCGACGAATACCGCAAGCACATCGAGAAGGACGCGGCCCTCGAACGGCGATTCCAGCCCGTGATGGTCGGCGAGCCATCGGTCGAGGACACGATCAGCATTCTCCGGGGCCTGCGCGAGCGGTACGAGATCCACCACGGCGTGCAGTTCAAGGATGCCGCCCTGGTGGCGGCCGCCGTGCTGTCACATCGCTACATCGCGGATCGCTTCCTGCCCGACAAGGCCATCGATCTCATCGACGAAGCCGCCTCGCGTCTGCGCATGGAGATCGACTCGATGCCGGCCGAGCTCGACGAGGTCGAGCGCCGCGTCATGCAGCTCGAGATCGAGCGCGAAGCGCTCAAGAAGGAGACCGACAAGGCGTCTGCCGAACGCCTGCAGCGCCTCGAGCGCGAGCTTGCGGATCTGAAGGAGGATCGCGGCCGCCTGAAGGCGCAGTGGGAGCAGGAGAAGGGCGCAATCCAGCAGACGCGGAAGCAGAAGGAAGAGCTCGAATCCGTGCGCCGACAGATCGAGCAGGCACAGCGATCGGGCGACTACGCGAAAGCCTCAGAGCTGCAGTACGGTCGCCTGCCCGCGCTCGAGCGCGAGATCGCCGAGGGCGAAGCGCGCCTGGCCTCGGGGCCGCAATTGCTCAAGGAAGAAGTCGACGAGGAAGACATCGCCGACGTCGTCAGCCGCTGGACGCACATTCCCGTCAGCAAGCTGCTGGAGGGCGAAGTCCAGAAACTGCTCAAGATGGAAGACCGCCTCCACGCTCGCGTCGTCGGCCAGGACGAGGCCGTCGTCGCGGTGTCGAACGCGATTCGTCGCGCCCGCGCGGGCCTGCAGGATCCGAACCGGCCGCTCGGCAGCTTCCTGTTTCTTGGACCGACTGGCGTGGGCAAGACGGAGATGGCCCGCGCACTCGCCGACTTCCTGTTCGACGACGACCAGGCGATGATCCGGATCGACATGTCGGAATACCAGGAGAAGCACACCGTGTCGCGGCTCATCGGTGCGCCTCCGGGCTACGTGGGATACGATGAAGCCGGGCAGCTCACCGAGGCTGTCCGGAGGCGTCCGTACGCCGTGGTGCTCTTCGACGAGATCGAAAAGGCGAATCCGGAAGTCCTGAACGTGATGTTGCAGCTGCTCGACGACGGCCGGCTCACGGACGGCAAGGGCCGGACGATTGACTTCCGGAACACCGTCGTGATCATGACGTCGAACCTCGGCAGCCAGTATCTGACCGACCACGCCGCAAGCGGCGGCGCGCTGCCGGAGGGCCTCCGTCGGCAGGTGCTCGACACGCTGCGCGCGCACTTCCGTCCCGAGTTCTTGAACCGGATCGACGAGACGATCATCTTCCATCCGCTGAGCCGAAGCGACATGGCGGCGATCATCGACATTCAGGCCCGGCGGCTGCTGCAGCGTCTCGAAGATCGGAAGATCCACGTCGAGCTCACGCCGGCGGCGCGCACCCTGCTCGTGCAGGAAGGCTACGATCCGGCGTATGGCGCGAGGCCGCTGAAGCGGACCATCCAGCGCCTCGTGCTCGATCCGCTCGCGCGTGAGGTGCTCGAAGGCCGGTTTCACGAGGGCGACCGCGTGCTCATCGACGCCGACGGCGATCGAATCGCATTCCGCAGGGGCGAGCTCGCCCCGTCGGCGTAACGAAGGAGACTCTTGGCCACCAAGCCCACTCTCGGCCCGCGAGACAGGAAGCCCGGCGAGCGCCGCACACTCGGCTCGTCACGGCCGACCTTCTCGATCTGGTACGTCCTCGGACTGCTCGTGGTCCTCGCGGTCCTCCAGGCGTGGTTCCTCGCGCCCGCGGGCCGGCAGATCACCTACAGCGAGTTCAAGTCGCTCGTCCGCAGCGGTCAGGTCGTCGAGGCGACGGTGAGCGACCAGACCATCAATGGGAAGCTCCGGGAGGCACAGGGCGAGGGACGTCAGCGCACGGACCAGTTCGTCGCCACCCGCGTGGACGACCCGAAGCTCGTCGAGGATCTCGAGGCGCACCAGGTCAAGTACTCGGGCGAGACGGTCAGCCGCTGGCTGCCGGAGGTTCTTGGCTGGATCATCCCGCTCGTGCTGCTCGTCGCGGTGTGGAGCTTCTTCTTCCGCCGCATGGGGGGCGCCGAAGGCGGCGTGATGTCGTTCGCGCGCAGTCGCGCAAAAATTTACGCCGACGACGACGTGAAGGTCAGCTTTTCGGACGTGGCCGGCGTGGACGAGGCCGAAGACGAGCTGCGCGAGATCGTCGAGTTCCTGAAGACGCCGAAGAAGTACACCACGCTCGGCGGACGGATTCCGAAGGGCGTGCTGCTCGTCGGCCCTCCCGGCACGGGCAAGACGCTTCTGGCACGCGCCGTCGCCGGCGAGGCCAAGGTGCCGTTCTTCTCGCTGAGCGGATCGGAGTTCGTCGAGATGTTCGTCGGCGTAGGCGCCGCCCGCGTCCGGGATCTCTTCTCGCAGGCCGAAGCCAAGTCGCCGTGCATCGTGTTCATCGACGAGCTCGACGCGCTCGGCAAGGTCCGTGTGCAGAGCCCGATGGGCAGCCACGAAGAGCGCGAGCAGACGCTGAACCAGTTGCTCGCGGAGATGGACGGGTTCGATTCCCGCAAGGCCGTCATCATCATGGGCGCCACCAACCGGCCAGAAGTCCTGGACCCCGCGCTGCTGCGTCCGGGTCGCTTCGACCGTCAGGTGCTCGTCGACAAGCCGGACATCAAGGGCCGCGAGCAGGTCCTGAAGATTCACACGCGGCAGGTGAAGGTGGCGCCGGGCGTCGATCTCAAGGTCGTGGCTGGCCGCACGGTCGGCTTTGCGGGCGCCGACCTCGCCAACCTCGTGAACGAGGCCGCGCTGCTCGCCGCGCGGAAGGACAAGACGTCGGTCGACATGCGCGATTTCGACGAGGCGATCGACCGGTTGATCGCCGGTCTCGAGAAGAAGCGCGTGATGAACGCGCGCGAGCGGGAGATCGTCGCCTACCACGAGGCCGGCCACGCGCTGGTGGCGTCTGCCCTGCCGGGCCTCGATCCCGTGCACAAGATTTCGATCGTGCAGCGGGGCTTCGGCGCGCTCGGCTACACGATGCAGTTGCCGCTCGAAGACAAGTACCTGATGACCCGTACGGATCTGCGTCACCAGCTCGCGGTGTTGCTCGGCGGCCGCACCGCCGAGGAAATCGCCCTCGGCGAGATCTCGACCGGCGCTCAGAACGATCTGCAGCGCGCGTCCGATATCGCGCGTGCGATGGTCACCGAGTGGGGCATGAGCGACTCGGTGGGCGCGATCAACTACGCCGGCGAGAAGCGCAACCGGTTCCTCGACATCGGCCTGCCGTCGGAGCGCACGGCGTATGCCGAGGACACCGCGCGGCTGATCGATTCGGAGGTCAAGCGCATCATGACCGAGGCGCACGACATGGCGCGCGACGTGCTCACGCGCCAGCGCGATCAGCTGGAGGCGGTCACTCGACGGTTGCTGGAGCGTGAAGTCATGGAAGGCGAGGAGCTCCGGCAGATCCTGGCCGGCACGGATCCGGCCGCGCTGCCCGCTCCAGAAACGTCCGCCCCGAGCAACGCGTAGCCGGCCGCCGCTTTCAATCCTGAGGCCCGGTGTTCCGTTTCGGCACGCGGGCCGCGTCGGCCCCTCGGGCGGCGGGTCACGCAAGTCCCTGCATCCGCAGGCAATTCCGATTACCTCGACCGCGGGTACGTCCCTTGCCCCTACCCTCTGCGCCCCCAGTCGCAGGAGTCTGCGATGCACGCTCGATCGAAGCTTGCCACGCTGATGGTGCTGGCGATGGTTGCCACTACCCCATCGGCCGTCATTCGCGCGTCCGGCCCGACCGTCACCGTCGAGGACCTTGGCCCGACCGGAGTCGTGACGAACGGACGCGGAGTCAACGCGTCCTCGCTTGCCGTTGGTTTCGGCAACGACGGGACCCTGGACTTTGGATTCACCCACGGCGCGACATTGGCGTTCGTGTCCCCGCCGGACTCCGGTGATGCACTGCAGGCCCTGGCAGTCAACGACGCCGGCGTCGTCGTCGGCAGCTACATCCCCTCGAGCGGTTTCCGGCAGCCGTACCGTTACGACAGCGTGAGCAACGTGCTGACGGCGGTGCCGTATCTCTCAGGCGCGTCCAGCGCGACGGCGACCGCCGTCAACGCCCTGGGCGTCGTCGCGGGCTTCACCGCCGCTGGAAAGGCTCATGGGTTCCGGCAGTCTGGCGCAGACCCGGCCGAGGACATCGGCGACCTTGGCGGCGGATCGAGCGCGGCCACCGGCATCAACGCCACCAACGTCGTGGTCGGCTATGCGAAGGATGCGGCCCTGCACCAGCAGGCGATCCGCTTCGACAGCACGCTGCACGCGCTGACGTCACTCGGCGGCACGAACGCGCAGGCCAACGGCATCAACGACAGCGGCGTGATCGTCGGCTGGTCGCAAGACACGGGCAACAGCCATCTGCTGGCCACTCGCTGGTCGAGCGACACGACGCCCCAGAGCCTGGGCACGTTGGGCGGCGTGATGAGTCAGGCGATGGCCGTCAACACCACCGGCGATGTCGTCGGCTGGTCACTGACGGCGGCGAATGAGATCCACGCGTTCCTCTGGCAGAACGGCACGCTGACGGACCTCAACGACCTGCTGTCCACCGGCTCCGGCTGGGTTCTGGGCACCGCGTATGCGCTGAACAACACCGGCGTCATCGTCGGCGATGGGACGTTCAACGGAGCCGCGCGCGCCTTCCGGCTCACGATCACACAAGAGGACAACTCGGACACGACGGCGCCTGCCATCGCGTGGGTGCACGCGTCGCCCGACACGCTGTGGTCGCCAAACAACCAGCTGGTCCCGGTGACGTTGACGGTGAGCGCCAGCGACGACTCGGGCGTCGCGCCGTCCTGCAGCCTGGTCGGCCTGGCGAGCACCGATCCGAATCCTGCCGACATGGTGCAGACCGGGCCGCTCTCCGCGCAGCTCCGCGCGTCGAAGTCGAATGGCGCTGGGCGCTGCTACACGCTGACGGTGCAGTGCAGTGACGCGGCCGGCAACCTGGCGACCGCGACGGCGACGGTCAAGGTGCCGAAGAGCGCCAACGGCAAGTAGTTTCGAGCGGATTCAACCTTCCGGTCGCGTGAGCCGATAACGCGACTGGAGGGCCGCACCGTCCGGGTGCGGCGGCGCATGAACAAGGTGGTGGCGCGGCAGGCGGACGGAAGCATCGTGAAAGGCACGTCGATGAACGTCGACGTGGCCAAGCCGACGATTCACGTCCGGACGTCTGACGGGAAGATGGCGGAGGTCCGGCTGGCCGACCTGAAGGCCCTGTTCTTCGTGAAGTCGCTGGATGGAGATCCCGCCCACAACGAGGCCATGGCAGCCGCGCCGGCGGATCCACGCGCCCGGGGCTCACATCTCATCGAGATGCGGTTTCGCGACGGCGAACGCCTGGTGGCGTTCGCTAACCGCTTTCCCCCTGCGGGCGCGTTCTTCTTCGTCGTGCCGGTTGACTCCGCAAGCAACAACGTGCGGATTCTCGTCAACCGGGCCGAGCTCGTGTCGATCGAGAAGGCGACCGAAGCTGCTTGACCGCTAGCGCGGCAGAGGCGCCGGCGCGGGCGCCGGCGACGGAGCCGCGAGTGCCGCCGGCGGAGCGACGGGCGCGACCTTGTCCGGACCGGCCAGCACGGCTCGCGGCGCGCGGTGATGCCGTTCGCCTCCCGCCAGCTGGGACAGCGC
>JBKPSY010000070.1:0-4235 GCA_046735235.1 Acidobacteriota bacterium
ACATCGTGCTGTTCGATCAGGGCCAGTGAGTCAGCGCGCTCGGACGACCAGCGTGCGGTCGTGGCCCTGCAGGTCTTTCAGGATTGTCTCGACGGTCAGCCCGTCCACCGCGGCCGCGGCCTCGGTTACGGCCGCGCCTTGTCCGTAGCCGAACTCCATCAGCAGCCAGCCCCCCGGCGTGAGGCGCGTCGCCGCCTGCGCGAGGATTGTGCGGACCTCGTCGAGGCCGTCGGCGCCGTGTCCGAAGAGTGCGGCCTCCGGCTCGAAGTCCCTGACGTCTGGCGCGAGTGTCGCACGCGCGCTGGTTGGCACGTACGGCGGGTTCGCGACGATCAGATCGAACGGGCCGGCTGCGTCGTTGAGGAATGACGTGCGGAGGAAGCCGATGCGACTGCCGACGCCGCGAAGTGTCGCGTTCTGGCGGGCGACTTCGAGCGCGGCTTCGGAAATATCCGTCGCCGTCAGTATCGCGGCGCGCCGTTCACTGGCCAGTGCGACCGCAATGCAGCCGCTGCCGGTCCCGACGTCGGCGATGCGCCAGGCCCGTGCCGGATCCGCGAGACGCTCGAGCGCGGCCTCGACGATGAGCTCGGTCTCGGGACGAGGGATGAGCACTGCTGGAGAGACGATGAAATCGAGCCCCCAGAACTCGCGGACTCCGGTGATGTAGGCGACTGGTTCGCGGCCTTCGCGGCGGGAGGCCATGGCCTCGAAGCGCGCCGCCGCGTCGGTGGCTGCCGGCTCGTCACGCCGCGCGAGCCATGTCGCGCGATCCCATCCTGCTGCCGCGCGCGCGAGTACCTCGGCGTCGATGGCCGCCTGATCGGCGGGAATGCCCGCGCGGATGAATCGCTCGCGGGCCGCGATGGACAGAAACCAGAACGTCAAGGAACCGCAGATTACACGGATTGCGCCGATCGGATCACGCTACGCCACCGTAGCAACGATCCCGGTGGCCGCCACCAAAAAGACACCGGGATTTCGGGATTTAATGGATTTCTAGGATTGCGATCGGTTCCAGCTCGGTCTCGCTCCGGCCGGCCGCTGCGCGGCCGGCGTCGGTCGCTGCAGCGCGAGTCCGACCATCTGCGTAATCAGCGTAATCTGTGGTTCCTACGCTCTTGGTTCGATCGCAGCGTGACAGCGATCAGGCCTTGTCCGACCCGACTGCTTCCTTCAATCTTTCAGCGGTGAAGTGCGACGTCACGGCTTCGATCAGCTCGTCGAGGTCGCCGTTCAGCACGTTCACCAGCTGGTGGGTCGTGAAGTTGATGCGGTGATCGGTGATGCGGCTCTGCGGGACGTTGTACGTGCGGATCTTCTCGGAGCGCTGGCCGGTGCCGACCTGGCTGCGGCGGTCCTTGGCCATGGCTTCCTGCTGCTTGTTCATCTCGATTTCGTACAGGCGCGCCCGCAGGACCTTCATCGCCTTCGCGCGGTTCTTGATCTGCGACTTCTCGTCCTGCTGAGAGACGACGAGCCCGGTCGGAAAGTGCGTGATGCGCACCGCCGAGTACGTCGTGTTGACGCTCTGGCCGCCCGGGCCACTCGAGCAGAACGTGTCGACGCGGATGTCCTTCTCGTTGACCTGGATGTCGACTTCCTCGGCTTCGGGCAGCACCGCCACCGTCGCGGTCGACGTGTGGATGCGGCCGCTGGCCTCGGTGGCCGGCACGCGCTGCACGCGGTGCACGCCGCTTTCGTATTTCAGCTGGCTGTACACGCGCTTGCCCTCGATCGACGCGATGGCCTCCTTGATGCCGCCGATGCCGGTCTCGCTGAACGTCATCACGTCCATCTTCCAGCCCTGGCGTTCCGCGAAGCGGCTGTACATGCGGAACAGCTCTCCCGCGAAGAGCGCCGCCTCGTCGCCGCCAGTGCCCGCGCGGATTTCGAGCAGGACGTTCTTCTCGTCGTTCGGGTCCTTGGGCAACAGCAGAACCTTCAGCTCGCCCTGGAGCGCTTCGAGCTTCGGTTCCAGTTCCTTGAGCTCGTCCTTCGCGAGTGCCGCCATGTCGGCGTCCCCGGACTGGATCAGCTCCCGGGATCCGTCGGCCTGCGCTGCGACGCGCTTGTACTCGCGATACTTGTCGACGACCGGCTCGAGCTCTGACAGCGCCTTGGCATGCTCGCGGTACTTCGTCGCGTCACTCTGGACGGCCGGGTTCGCGAGCAGGGCGGATAGCTCTTGGTAGCGGGACTCGACGGCGTTGAGTTTGTCAAACATGGAATGAGGTCAGTATCAGGTCGATCAGGTCGGTCAGGTCGGTCAGGTCGATCAGGTCGGTCAGGTCGGTCAGGTCGATCAGGTCTGCCGGGTCGGTAAGGTCGGTCTCAGCCGCCAGAGACCGGCGGGAGAAATGCGACCTCGTCGCCATCGTGCACCTGCGCCTGCATGCGCGCGTAGTCGGCGTTCACGGCACCGGAAATCGACGTGCGGTACGGCTCGAGCGCGGGGTATTCGGCCGCCAGCCGATCCCACACCACGCCAAGCGTCGCGTCGTCGGGCACCTCGCGCGTCAGTTCCGGTGCGCCGACGATCTCGCGCAGCCTCGCGAACAACCGCACCGTTACGCGCATGCGCGCCTCCGCGCCTCTCCGCGCGCCATTTCGTCGTCCGGGTCCGCAGTCGCGCCTTCGATCCAGACCTCGCCGCCGTCGAAGTGCTCGTGCTTCCAGATCGGCGCGATCTGCTTGACGCGCTCGATGGCGTAGCGGCACGCGGCGAACGCCTCGCCGCGATGGGCCGACGCCACGACGATCGCAATGCTCGCCTCGCCAATCTCGAGCCGGCCCGTGCGATGGTGCAGGCCAAGCGTGATCGACGGCCACGCGTCCCGCGCTTCCTGGTCGATCCGTGCGAACGCCTTCAGGGCGAGCGGATCGTACGCTTCGTACTCCAGGAACGCGACCTTTCGTCCGAGGTTTTCCCCGCGCACGAGGCCCACGAACGTGACGACGGCCCCGATGGAGCCTGCCGCCGTATCCAGTACCGTGCGCGTCAGCGAGTCCACCGACAGCACGTCCGCGGTGAGGCCCAGTCGGCTCGCGTCCATCCTTCAACTGTAGCGCAGGGCTTCCGCGTTCGCGCGGAGCGCTTCGGCGGACTCGCCATAGCATAGGCGGTCAGGCCTGCCATGGTTCACTGCCTGCCAGCCGTTCAGTATATCGCCTCTCACTTTGGCGGCCGGAGCGCCCAGAAGTGATCGAGCGGGCCGTGTCCGCGCCCTATCGCGAGCCCGTGCGCAATTGCCCCGGCGACGTAGTCCGACGCCTCCTGGACGGCGGCGGGCAATTCGGCGCCGCGCGCGAGACACGCGGCGATGGCAGACGCGAACGTGCATCCGGTGCCATGAGTGTTCCGTGTGTCCTGTCGCGCATGCCTGAACTCGTGAAACGAGCGTCCGTCGAACAGCAGGTCCACGACCTCGGGCTCATCGAAGTGTCCGCCCTTGACGACGGCGGCCTTCGCGCCGCGCGCCACGAGCGCGCGCGCGGCCCCTGCCGCGTCCTCCCGGGTCTTCACGCCGGCGCCGAGCAGCGCTTCGGCCTCGAGGCGGTTTGGCGTGATCACGGTGGCCAGCGGGAGCAGCCGTTCGCGCACGGCCGCGATGGCGTCCTCCGCCATCAACCGGTCACCGCTTTTCGCGATCATCACCGGATCGATGACGACACGCGGCAGCGTCCAGCGCTCGAGAGCACCGGCCACGGCGTCCACGATCGCGGCCGTGCCGAGCATGCCGGTCTTCACCGCGTCTACGGTGATGTCCGACGCCACGGCGTCGATCTGCTGGACGACGAAGGCGGGCGGCAACAGGTAGACCCCCGTGACCCGCTCGGTGTTCTGGGCGGTCACCGCAGCAACGGCGCTTGTGCCGTACACGCCCAGGGCGGCAAATGTCTTGAGGTCCGCCTGGATCCCGGCCCCGCCGCCCGAATCGCTGCCCGCGATTGTCAGCGCCGTGGGCATACGCTAGAATTTCGCCGTCATGCAGGTCACTCGCCGCGCGACGGTCTTCGTGGACGCCGCGCTTGTCTCCGTCGGGGTGTCGGGCCTTTCCACGCCGCTCAAGCTGGCCGCCACCTTGTTCATGATGGTACTCACCGCCGCCGCGGCGCAGGTCAGCTTTCCGCTGCCGTTCACGCCCGTACCCTTTACGTTCCAGCCGATGGTGGTGCTGCTCGCCGGCGCGGTGCTCGGTCCCGAGCTCGGCATGCTGAGCCAGGTGCTCTAC
>JBKPSY010000071.1:0-25876 GCA_046735235.1 Acidobacteriota bacterium
GCCCACGGGAAGTCGTTGTGCCCGTCGATCAGGGGCACGGCCTTGTGCAGCGCTTTCGCGCGAGCCATCAACGCGTCGGGGTCCGCCGACCCGGCGCCCATCGTCACGGCGGCCAGCATCATCACGGCCGCTACACACACCACCGAGCTCATCGCGTGATCGCTCATCCAATTGACTCCAGACTTCGGACTACAGGTTTGCCGGGGCTGAAGCCCCGGCCTACTGACCCCTGATCCCTCACCCCTGATCTCTGACCCCTGACCCCTGACCCCTGGATCTCCCTGATCCCTGATCCCTGATCCCTGATCCCTGACCCCTGGATCTCCCTGATCCCTGATCCCTGACTACCTGCATCGCCCCGTCGCACGCAGCTGCCGGCGATCGAAGTCCGCGCGCTCGGCGATTTTCGCGATGTCCTCAGGCTTGACGCCAGGTGCCAGCGGACGTCCAAACGCTTTCACGCGATCGAGCACGTCCCCGAGAGTCGAGCAGTCGCGATCGACCTTCGCGTACGTCTCGGCCCAGTCCAGCGACTCGACCACCTGGGCCACCCATCCCGGCCATGCCTGCATCGACGTCCAGCACTCCACGGCCCGCAGCATGCCGGCCGAGGACGAAGAGGTGCCCGCCGAGAGGCGAAGCGTCTGACAGCCCGTCGGAGATGAGGTCGCATATGCGGCCGTCGGCGCAGCGGACGCGGGAGAGGCTGCAGACGAGCCTCCACTGTATGGGGCGCCGCTCGGACGCATGCCGTATGTCGAGAGCGGCCGTCCCGCGGCGGCCTGATCGGCGATCGTCAGCGCAAGATCGATGTCCGGTTCGCTGATGTCGGCGTGGCTGCTCGGCAGGCGCACGATGGTCTCGAGTTCGGCTTGCACATCCGGAAGGAATCTGTCGCGCGTCTTGGGATCGGCGCGCGACTGCAGCACGCCAACGGCCCGTTGTGCTTCAGCGATGGCTGCGATCTGCTCGGGCGGCATCCGATGGAATGGCGTCCGGCCGATGACGCGCGCGTACCAGAGGTCGGTAAGGACCGTCAGCTGGCCAAGCAGCTCCACGTCGGACGCCCCCGCCGGGAGCGCCGCGCCCGCCGGAGCCCCCGGACCTCGACGCTGAAGGTCCAGTCGATCGGCCGCGAGCGCCAGGCCGTCGGACGGTTCGAGCACGTGACGATGCAGATGTCGGACGAGCGCGAGCTCGCGTTCCGCCTGCTCGCGGATGACGTCGGTAGGCACCTGCGGCGCGGTCGAGACCACGACGAGGATCGCCAGCACGACGCCCGAAAGCATCCCGATATACTACGGGCAAAATTTGAAACGCAGGGGCCCAGGTTCCGGGTTCCAGGTTCGAGGTTCAGTTGTGCAAGTGCAGAGGCGTCATAGCCTGAACGCCGTACACTGAACTCGGAACCCGGAACCCCGGAATCCGGAACCCCGGAACCCGGAACCCCGGAACCCGCTTCCTATGTCCAAGCCCCCGACCCGCGTGAGCCTGCGCTGGAACGGCGATCTGGCCTTCGTCGCCACTGCGCGCGATCACGCGATTGTCGTGGATGGCGACAGCCGCACCGGACTGTCGCCGGTGGAGCTGCTCGGCGTGTCGCTTGCGACCTGCATGGGCACCGACGTCGCGCATATCCTCGCGCGCGGGCGCCAGGACCTCGTGGGCCTCGACGTCGAGCTCGTCGCCGACCGCGCGCCCGACGACCCGCATCGCTTCGTCGCCGCGCGCCTGCACTTCGCCGTGCGTGGCGACGTGAGCCAGGCGCACCTCGATCGCGCGATCGCGCTCTCGCGCGAGAAATACTGTTCGGTGTGGCACTCGATGCGGCCCGACATCCCGCTCGAAGTGACGACGGTCATTACGCCCGCGTGAGCACGGCCTCGCAGTCTCAACGGCTCGGATACCTCGACTGGCTACGCGGCATCACCGTGCTCGTCATGATCGAGGCCCACACGTTCGACTCCTGGACGATGGCCTCCGAGCGCGTGCGGCCATGGTTCGGGCGGCTGATGCTGCTGGCGGGCATGGCGGCGCCGCTCTTCCTCTTTCTCGCCGGCGTTGCGATCTCGCTTTCCGCGGCCTCGCAGATTCGGCGCGGCGCACCAACGGACGTCGCCGCGCATCGCGCCGAGCAGCGCGGCTGGCAGCTCTTCCGACTCGCGTTTCTGTTCCGCCTGCAGTCGTTCGTGCTCGGCGGCTTCAAGGCGCCGCGCAGCCTGTTGAAGGTGGACATCCTGAACGTGATGGGGCCGGCCGTCGCGCTCACGGCACGGCTCTGGGGCGCGGGCGGTTCGCACCGGGCCCGCGCGGCCTGGCTCACCCTCGCGACCATGGCGGTGGTCCTTGTCACCCCGTGGATCCGCACGACGCCGCTGCTGGATCAACTGCCGGACCCAATCGAGTGGTACATCCGGCCGCCGGTCGGCCAAGGCACATTCACGCTCTTCCCGTGGGCGGCGTTCGTGCCGGCAGGGGCCCTGCTGGGTCTGGCGATCGACGGCGCCGGCTCGTCGGCCTGGTGGCGCCCCGCGCGGCTTCAGGCGGGCATTCTTACGGCCGGCCTCGCGCTCGTCGCCTTCGGCGTCTGGGCGTCGGAGCAACCTGCCATCTTCCCCGCGACGTTCTGGACGACATCGCCGGCGTACTTCATGCTGCGCGCCGGACTCCTGCTCCTCCTTGTCGTCGTCGCATGGGCGTGGTCCGTTCGGCCATGGGCACGGCCCGACGCGGCGCGTCCGCTCGAGACGCTCGGCGTGGGGTCGCTTTTTGTTTACTGGGTCCACGTCGAGCTGGTCTACGGCTTCGCCACGAGGCCTCTCCGTCATGCCCTGACGCTGGAACAGTGCGTCGTCGCCTGGGCGGCGTTCTCGCTGGCGATGTTTGCGCTATTGCTGGGCTGGAACGCCTCGAGGCCTTCGCGACGGTGGCTCGCAGACGAACTCGTAAAGCTCATGAAATCAGATAGTTGGACTACCAGGCCCGTGGCAGGGCGCTAGCCGGGCTTCACACGGCTTCCCGACAAATTTTCGCTCCCCTTTGAGATCCCGTTGATGGGCCGTTACAATGCCGCTCTTTTGAGCTGGTGCGCGGACCGTTCAGGGGATCCGCCCGCCCGCTGGACAGCGACATCGCCATGATCAACGTTGCGGCCATTCGGATGCAGCAGTTCGGCGTCACGTTTTACCAGGCCTCGCTGACGGCCAAAGACATCGACAAGCTGGTGCGGTTCGAGGTGCTCAGTTACGCCGACGCGGCGCACCCGCCGGTACGCGGTGGCCGCAAGGGCACCGGACCGAAAATCAACTGGGACCTGCTCGAACGCCGCATTGCGTCGAGCGATCGCGCGTATCAGCGGCAAATCATCCGCAAGAAAATCGACGAGCTCGTCCAGTACTACGAGCAGTGCCGTCAGGCGCGCGATCTGCCGTCGATTCCGGGCGCGGTGATCATCTCCGCCGACGAACGGCTGAAGTTCGAGCCGGTCAACGACGGCGCGACCGTCGGGACGCTGAAGGTGCCGGAGCGAGAAGGGATCCTCCGCGCGATTGACGGACAGCACCGCCTGCTGGCGCTCCACGCCGCGCTCGAGCAGATCGGCCAGGAGTCGTTCACGGTCCCGGCGATCATCTTCGACCAGTTGCCCGAAGACCATATCGTCCAGATGTTTGTGACGATCAACGCGAAGCACACGCGGCTGAACGCGTCGCATCTGGTCTCGCTGTCGGGACGTCAGCTCTATCGCGACGACAACCTCGCCGCGGCGCACGACGTCGTCCGGGCGCTGAACGATCGCGAGGATTCACCGCTCTACCAGCAGATCAAGCTGCTCGGCGTCGGCAAGGGCAAGGTCGCGCAGGCGCCGCTCGCGCAGGAGTTGAAGAAGCTGTTCGCCAGCGACGCGTTCGGTACCGGACGCCGTGGCGACGACTTCCGTGAGGACTCGAAGCGGTTCTTCGTCAACTACATGAAGCAGGTCGCGCAGGTGTTCGGCGCGGCGTGGAACGGACGCAAGTACAGCATTCGCAGCGCGCCGGCGCTCCGTGCGTTCGTGCGCGTGGCGCCCGACGTCATCCGGCGGCTGGATCAGGAACGCGCGGACCGCGCCGACTTTCGCGCCATCGGCCGGGTCATCGCGCCGTGGGGCCGTCGGATCGGCGACCTGCGGTTCGAGACCGAAGGCGCCTGGAAGCGCAACGGCTCATCCGTGGAGCAATTGTCGAAGGAGTTGCGCCTCGCGTTGCAGTATCCGGAGGGCGCGGGAATCTGAATCTAGAGATCAGGGGCTAGGCGTTCAGGGTCAGGCGTCAACGCATCATGCTCGTGACGCTACGCTGTACCCCGCATTTTGCACCCTGCACCGTGAACCCCGTGTAGTTCCCTCATGTAACTTCGACACGCAACTGTAACTCTTGGAACGGTCTTGTGAGAGGGCTCCCGCAGGATCCGAGAAAATCTCAGAAAATGATCGCGGCACGGACCTTGCTCCTCTTTAAGGCCGTCAGCGGTCCGATATTACGGCAAGGGCGCCGTGATTGTGCTGGGGAGCCGGGTCGCTGGCAAAAGGGCATCGCGATTTCGCGGTGCCCTTTTCTTTTTTCCGCCAGACTTCTACCAGGCGCCGCGAGACTTCGGTGCGCATCGATCTGAACGCCGACGTCGGCGAGGCCTCGACTCCCGACGGAAAATCCGTAGAGATCGCGCTGCTTTCCTCGGTCACGTCCGTCAACATCGCCTGCGGCGCCCATGCGGGCGATCTCGACACCATGCATGAGCTCGTGGTCGCGGCAGCTGCGGCCGGGCTGGCCATCGGCGCGCACCCCGGGTACGCGGATCGCGACGGACTGGGCCGACGCGAGCAGCACCTCGCGACGTCTGAAATCGCTACGCTGGTACGTGAACAGGTGAATCTTTTGACGAGCGTCGCGCGCGCGCATCGCGTGGAGCTGCGGCACGTGAAGCCGCACGGAGCGCTCTACAACCAGGCGGCGAGCGACCCGCAGATTGCGTTGGCGATCGCCGAGGCCGTGCGTCAATTGTCTCCGGCGCTGCGGCTGGTCGGGCTGGCCGGCTCCGAGCTCATCCGCGCCGGCGAGGCGGCCGGGCTGGCGACGGCGGCAGAAGCATTTGCCGACCGGGCCTATCGCCCGGACGGCACGCTGGTGCCGCGGACGGAGGCACACGCGCTGCACACGGACGGTCCGACAGCGGTCGCACAGGCGCTGTCGATCGCGATCAGACATCGTGTGCAGCTTGCCAACGGCCATCGCCTCGACATCGATGCCGACACGCTGTGCCTCCACGGCGACACACCCGGGGCAGCCGAGCTCGCGCGACTGGTTCGCGCCGCGCTCGACGATGCCGGTGTAGAGGTCGTCAGCCTGTCGTAGCGCGCGATGCGGTGGCGTATCGGAGGGCGCGATTTCTGCGGACTATCGTCGGACGCGACTTCAGTCGCGCCTCAGCCCTCTCGCAGCGTCGTCGCAGGATCCGCCGAGACGGCCTGGCGCGCGGGCGCGAGGCTGGCCGCCAGGGCGACTCCGGCCAACAGCAGCGCCGCAGCCAGGAAGCTCCAGGCGTCGTTGGGCGCGACCCCGTAGAGCAGGCTCGTCAGGAGACGCGTGACCGCGAGCCCGCCGATCGTACCGGCCGCCAGGCCGAGGATCGTCGTCCGCGCGGCGCGGCCGAGCACGTCCCGCATCACGTCCGACGGCCGTGCACCCAGCGCGAGACGGATGCCGAACTCGCGGCGGCGCGCCGCCACGTCGTAGCTCAGGACGCCGTGGATGCCGATCGAGGCCAGCCCGATCGCCAGACCCGCGAAGAGCGTCAGCAGTAGCATCACGAATCGCCGCCGGCCCAGCGACTCCTCGAGCGTCGCACGCAGGTCCTCGACGCCGAAGATCGCCAGCGCGGGATCGAGCCCGGCAATACGACCACGGACGGCTGTGGCGAGGGCGCCTGGATCGACGGCAGCGCGGACGAGGAGCACTTCGGCCCCGGTGATCGACGGCGTCTGATCGAGCGGCGCGTAGACGGCAGGCGGCGCGGCCTCGGCGACGCCGTGGAACCGTTCGTTGCCGACAACGCCGATCACTCGCCGCGCGATGCCCCAGAATCCGATCTGCTGGCCAATCGGATCCTGGCGCGGGAAGAAGCGCTCGGCCGCCGCCTCGTTGACGAGCAGCACTGGCGGCGCCGCGGCGGTATCGCCGTCACCAATCAACCGGCCCTCCACGAGAGGCACACGGAGCGCAGCGAAATACCCTGGCGTGACACGGCGAACCGCGATCTCCGGCCAATGCCTGGCCTCGGCCTCGCGTCCGATCACCGTGAACGAGTTGGTGAAGCCTGCGTCGAGCGGATGATTCCCGGCAAGCGCCACGTCCTGCACGCCCGGCAGCGCGCGGATGTCGCCGATCAGGGCCTCGTTGAAGCGATGCATCTCGGCGAAGTTCGGCCACGTCTTGAAACTTCGCGGATATCGGCTCGCGGGGAGCTGGAACTCGGCCTTGAGCACCCCGTCCGGCGCGAACCCCGGATTGACCCCGTCGAGACGTGACAACGTGCGGATCATCAGGCCCGCGCCGACCGCCAGGATGACCGCGAGCGCGATCTCGACGGCGACGAGCAGCTGACGCGTCGCGAGCGACCGCGTTGAATCGGTGCCGGATCGTCCGCCGTCCTCGCCGAGCGCCGCGGCGAGATCCGCCCGCGTCACCTGCCACGCGGGAACGCAGCCCACCAGCGCGCCAATCACGGCGGACACGAGCAGGCCCCCGGCAAGCAGCCACGGATCGAGGGTGGCCTGCGCGAGACGCGGCACGTCGGCTGGCGCCATGAGCACGAGGGCTCGCAGCGTCACCCAGGCGACGGCCACTCCCACAACCGCGGCACACATGCCGAGGACGACGTGCTCGATGACGAGCTGGCGGACGAGCCGTCGAACGCTCGCGCCGAGTGCGCTGCGGACGGCGGCCTCACGAAGACGTCCGCGCCCACGCACGAGCGCGAGGTTGGCGACGTTCACCACGGCCAGCAGCAGCACGAGCACGACGGCCACGAGAAGGATTTTGAGCGCTGGACGCACCGGGCCCACGATCACCGTCGTCAGCGCCTCGACGTGGGTGCCGCGCGCCTTGTTCTCGGGATACGCCTTTTCCAGGTCCGCCATGATCGCGGCGGTCTCCTGTTGTACCTGCGCCGCGGTCGCGCCTGGGGCTGCACGGCCCAGCACGAGCAGGGGGTGCGTGTCCCTGGGGAGCGCCTTCGGATCGAGCGCGAGCGGCACCCAGGCATCCACCCGCGAGCGGACGTCGCGATCCGCAAACCCCCGGCCGTAGTCGGCGGCCGCGAGCCATTGCAGGATGCCGACGTCCGCCGCATCTGGCGCGACGCCGACAATGGTCCAGGGGCGATCGTCAATGGTCAAGATGTGCCCGAGCGCTGCCGGGGCGCGCTGAAACTGCCGGGCCCACAGGCGCTCGCTGATGATCACGCTGGAGGCGCCGGAGTTGTACTCGGCCTCGGTGAACGTGCGGCCGGCGATGGGACGGACGCCGGCGATCGGGAGCAGACCCGAGGTGACTTCGAGCGTCGCAATCCGAAGCGGTTCTCCTGAAGGATTGCCGAGCGTGGCTTCTCCCGCCGCGAATCCACCCAGGCCGTCAAGGCTGCGTGATCGTGCGCGAAGATCAAGGAAGTCCGGAATCGAGGCGGGCTCGCGAACCGTGCCGCTGTCCCGATCCGTCTCCCATATCGCCAGCAGCCGATCGGCGTCCGGATAGGGCAGCGGTGTCAGCAGGACTGCCTGCACGACCGCGACAATCGCCGACAGCGCCCCGATCCCGACGGCGAGCGTCAGTACGCTGGTTGCCAGGAACCCCGGACTTCTGCGCAGCACGCGGACGGCGTACGAGACGTCGCGCGCCGTGCCGGCGAGCCAGGACGATCCGTGCTCGGCCGGCGGAGCAGGCGGCCGCCGGCGTCTCGTCGCGCGCGCCGCCCGCAGCCGTGTCAGGACGGCCGGATCGTCCAGCTCCGCCAGGATGGCCGCGAGGGCCGCGTTATCGCCGGCCCCCGCACGGCGGCGATCCTCGAAGCGGTCGGCGAGATCGGTGACGAGCTCGTCGACGAGCTCGGCGTCGGCGGCGGTGGCGCCCAGCGCGTGGAGGCGCTCGCGGACGAGGACGGCGATATCCATTGGGGCTACACCTTTCCGAGGCCGGCGACCTGATCGAGCGCCGTCATGAATTGACGCCAGACGCTCCGCTGGCGCGCCAGCACTCGTCGGCCCTCCGCGGTGAGCTTGTAGTAGCGGCGACGGCGCTGCCCCGCCTTCTCGACCCAGCGCCCTTCGAGCAGGCCCTTGCGCTCGAGTCGGTACAGCATGGGATAGAGCGACGCGACGTGAAACACCAGGGCGCCACCGGATCGCTCTTCGATGAGCTTGCCGATCTCATAGCCGTGGCGCGGTCGGTCTTCGACGAGCGCCATCACCAGGAGCTCGGCGCTGCCTTTCTTGACGGCGGGACTGAAGAGGGTCATCGGTATATGTATCTATCACACATATGGTGACGAATGACAGCGGGTCAAAAACGGGTCGAGCAGGTCCGGCAGGTCGAGCAGGTCGAGCAGGTCGGTCGGGTCGATCCGGTCGGTCTGATCGGTCCCGACCTGCCAGACCCGCCTGACCTGTCCGACCCGTCCGACTCGCGGGGGGTATAGTGGCTTCATGCCCGCTGTCGTGCTCACAGTCAACGGGACGCCGCGCACGGTCGAGGTCGAGCCAGACACGAAGCTCCTCTGGGTGCTGCGCGAGACCTTGAATCTCACCGGCGCGAAGTACGGGTGCGGCGAAGGGCAGTGCGGCGCCTGCACGGTCCTCGTCGACGGCCAGGCCGTGCGCTCATGCACGACGCGCGTGTGGCTGATCGCCAATCGCCGCGTCGAAACCATCGAAAGCCTTGCCGCCGCCGATCGGCTGCACCCCGTTCAGCAGGCCTTTCTCGATTACGAAGCCTTGCAGTGCGGCTACTGCACGACCGGCATGGTGATGGCCGCCGTTGGCCTGTTGCGCTCCACGCCGTCGCCGACCGACGCGGAAATCGCCAAGGCGATGAATCACAACGTGTGTCGCTGCGGCACGTACCTGCGCGTCCTCGCGGCGGTTCGTCAGGCCAGCGGCCACGCCAGGAGCGGACGATGACCGTCGACGTCGAGCGCTACGAGCTCACGGAGGATCCGCGGTACCGGTTCGAGTTCGATCGGCGCGACTTCATCAAGACGCTCGGGGGTGGCCTCCTGATCCTGCTCGTCACGCCTCGTCTCGAAGGCCAGGAGAGCGGCCGCGCCCGCGGCGGCGACGATCGGCTGCCGCTGGACGTGAACGCCTGGCTCCACATGGCCGACACCGGCGCCGTGACGGCATTCACCGGGAAGGTGGAGGTCGGACAGAACATCCGCACTTCGCTCACTCAGGCCGTCGCCGAAGAGTTGCACGTGCCCCTCGAGTCCATCTCGCTCGTGATGGGCGACACGAGCCGCGTGCCCTTCGACATGGGCACCTTTGGCAGCCGCACCACGCCGACGATGAACCTGCAGCTGCGCCGGGCTGCCGCTGCCGCCCGGAATGCGCTGACGACACGGGCGGCCGAGCGGTGGCAGGTCAACGCTGACGGCATCGACGTCGTCGATGGCCGGGTGATTCACAAGGCGTCGCATCGCTCGGTGGCGCTTGGCGAGCTTCTCAGCGGGCCGCCGCTGGTTGCCACGGTGACCGACGACGTCGCGCTGGCCGCGCCGTCGGCATGGCACGTGGCCGGACGCTCGGTTCTCAAGGTCGAGGGCCGCGCGTTCGTCACCGGCACGCACGAATACACGTCCGACATCCGACGGCCGGGGATGGGGCACGGCCGCGTAATCCGGCCACCGAAGTACGGCGCCACGATCGCCTCGGTCGACTCGTCGGCCGCCGAGGCGACGCCCGGCGTCGCCGTCGTTCACGACGGCGACTTCCTCGGCGTCGTTGCGGACACCACCGAGGGCGCGGCCCGTGCGGCGGACCTGGTGAAAGTGACGTGGGCGGGCGGCGGCAGCCAGTCGTCGAAAACGCTGTTCGACGATCTCAAGTCGACGGCAGAGCCCGGTGTGGGGCAGGGAAGCGTTCACGCGGGCGACGTAGACGCCGCGCTCACGTCGGCCTCGCGACGATTCGAAGCGAGTTATCGCGTCGCCTACATCGCCCACTGCCCGCTCGAGCCGCGCGCCGCTGTTGCCGAGTGGACCGGCGGCGATCTCGCGGTGTGGACTGGGACGCAGAGGCCGTTCGGCGTCAAGGGCGAACTGGCCGAGGCCTTCCACCTGGCGCCGGAGCGGGTGCGGGTCATGATGCCCGATACCGGATCAGGTTACGGAGGGAAGCACACGGGCGAGGCGGCGATCGAGGCCGCGCGTCTCGCACGCGGGGCGCGGCGGTCCGTATCGCTCGTCTGGACGCGAAACGAAGAGTTGACGTGGGCCTACTTCAGGCCCGCCGGCGTGATCGACGTGCGGGCGGCGGTGGATGCGAGCGGCACGATCACGGCGTGGGAGTTTCACAACTACAACTCCGGGCCGTCGGGTATTCGATCGCCGTATGAGATCGCGAATCAGCGCATCGAGTTCCACGGCGCGAAGTCGCCGCTGCGCCAGGGCTCGTATCGTGGACTGGCCGCGACGGCGAACCACTTTGCCCGCGAAGTGCACATGGACGAGATGGCGGCCGCGCTCGGCGTCGATCCGCTGGCGTTCAGGCGAAAGCACCTTCGCGACGAGCGGATCGTGGGTGTCCTCGACGCGGCGACCGCGACGTTCCGGTGGCACTCGCGGAAGCGTGCGACTGGCAGAGGCTACGGCCTCGCCTGCGGGACGGAGAAGGGCGGCTACGTGGCCACCTGCGCTGAAGTCCTGATCGATGGCCGGGACGTCCGCGTGACGCGTGTGGCCGTGGCGTTCGAGTGCGGCGCCATCGTCAATCCGGATGGCTTGAAGAACCAGGTGGAAGGCGCGGTGGTGCAAGGGCTCGGCGGCGCGCTCTTCGAAGCGATCGCCTTCGACGACGGTCGCATCCTGAACGGGCGCTTCGCTGACTACCGTGTGCCGCGGTTCCTCGACGTGCCGGCCATCGAGACCGTGCTCGTGAATCGGCAGGACCTGCCGTCGGCCGGCGCCGGCGAGACACCGATCGTCGGCATCGCACCGGCGATCGCGAACGCGATCTTCGACGCGACCGGTGTCAGGCTGCGGGCCCTGCCTCTTGTGCCGGAGGGCCTGCCTCTGGCGTCTTCTTCCGCGTCCGCTGATACAGGAACGAGACCACCAGCAGCACCACGCCGATACCCATGAATCCGAGGATCCGGTAGATGCCGCCGAGCTCCGACAGATCCACGAGGAAGACCTTCAGCACGGTGAGACCGAAGAGGCCAATCGCCAGGTAGCGCAGCGGCGCGAAGTCGCGCCAGAAGCCGATGGCGATGAAGACGGCCGCGCTCGCGGTCCAGATCCCTGAGAGCGCCAGGCTGCTGGCGAACCGCGCGTCGGGCGACGTCACGCCGCGCAGACCCCAGTAGTTGTCGTTTTCGGCCGAGAGCGCAATCACCAGCAGCACGCAGGCCGACAGCACCGAGACGATGAGCCCCATGCGCTCTTCGGGGACGCCGTTCGGGTCGTAGCGGCGATAGATCCAGGCAACCGCCAGGAACACCGCAGCGATCGTCGCGCCCATGGCGAAGGCCTCGTCGCCGAACAGCGTGAAGACGGCCGGCTTCACGGGCAGCGAGAGCGAGCCGTAGCGGAGGACGGCCGACAGCAGCAGCCCGGCGCCGGCGATTCGATACCACCCCGTCGCGAGCGTCAGCCCGAGCCAGATGACCAGTCCGCCCTCCACGGCCAGCGCCGCGGTGAGCCACGGTCCGTCGAGTCGCAGGGCCACCGCAATCGTCGCCGCGCCGATGCCGACGGCCAGCGCGTGCAGCGCGGCGGCACGATCCACTTGCCGAAGAATCCACGCGAGGCCGGCATGCACCGCCGCGACCGCCGCAGCGGCCCAGGGAGCATTCGCCAGCGCGACGTTCTCGATCGCGAGATAGATCCCCGCGACGAGCGCGTAGCCGTTCAGATGCATCAGCACGGCGTCGAGCTTCGACAGCTTTCGCTCGTGCCGGAACACGACGTCGAGCTGGGCGAGCGCATGGAGCGCGAAGATGCCGCACGCGGCCACGAGGTTGGCGACGAGCCAGTGCCGCGACCCGTGCGTGCCGAGCCAGCCGAGAAGCGGCACGATCACGGCGCCCCAGGCGACGACGCGAGGGCGCGTGGCATGCATGCGCGTAGCCCACGCCACCGCCACGAGCGTGACCGCGATCAGATAGACGAGCGGCGCAACCCCGTGGCCGACCAGGACAGCCAGCGAGCTCGCGTGGTAGATGAACGGCCCGGTTGCCAGCACGAGCGTCACGAGGCTCTTCCATCCATGACGCCGGAGCTGCGCGATCAGGATGCCGAGGAATAGCGCGCAGAAGAGCGTCAGGAAGAACTCGGTGATCCGCCACTTGTCGGGACGGTAGAACTCGTCGGCCCATCCGGCGACGGTGATCCACGTCGCCAGGAAGCTCACCAGATTCAGGACGGGCCAGTCGCGCCGCCGCGCGAGGTAGAGCGTGCCCATTACGAGCAGCGCGTCATAGGAGAAGAGCGTGACCTGGGCGTCCGTGCCGCTGCCGACGAGGAACGGCGTCGCGAACCCGCCGCCGACGGCCATGAGCGCGAGCCCGAGCGCGTTCTGTCGATCGGCGAGCCACGCCGCGCCGATCGTGACGAGCACGAGCAACAGAAACGCCGGCGTCTGGCCGATCAGCTCGTAATAGCCGAACGCGGCGTAGATCGACAGATACAGGACCGCGAGGCCCCCGCCTGTCAGGATCTGCCCGTATGCGCGATAGCCGCGGGCGGCAAAGCGATGCCCGATCTCCGCCAGCACGAGGCCCCCGGCGATGCCCATGGCGACACGCAGTGACTCGGTGATCCAGTCGTTGTCGAAGGCGTACTTCAGAAAGAAGGCCACGCCCAGCACCAGGACGATGGTGCCGACCCAGAGCAGCAGACGACCGCCAATCGCCGCTTCAAGGGACGCATGCTCGTCGCCGTGTGCTGGTTTCGGCAGCGGGGGCAGGACCGTCGATCCGGCATCGCCGGCCGCCGCGGCCTGCGCGAGCGGGCCCGGCGGCAGCCGCGGATAGGCGTCGCCTTGCGTGGGCGACACGACGGGGCCACCTGACGCGACGAAGACCTCCGCGGCGGTTTCGGCCGGCGCGCTCGTTCGGTCGCTGCTCGCGGTGGTTCCAACCGGGGCTGCGGAGGACGCTGCGGCTGGCGCCGCCGCCCGAGGAGAGGACGCAGGGCCGGCGAGGCGCACGGCCTCTTCGAGCGACGCCAGGCGTCCGCGCAGCTCCGTCAGCTGGCGTTCGAGCCGGTGTGTTCGCGCCCACGCGATGAGCGGCAGGATGAATGTCACGCCCGCGACGAGCGCCATCGCGACGAGGCCCAGGAGAATTTCCACGCGGGAATCATACGGCGAGAAGTGATAAGGTGCGCGCGTGCGTCGGGCAGCCCTCCTTGCCCTGGTGGCGGCGCTCGCAGTCGCCTGCCAGGGGTGCCTCGTGGTCGCGCTCCACCCGGTTTACGATCCCGACTCGATTGCCTTCGAACCCTCGCTCGTCGGCGCCTGGACGAGCGACGAGGACAACCTGACGGTCACCTTCGACCGCGCGGAGTGGCACTCCTATCACCTGACGCTCGACGACGGCGGGAAGATCACCCGGTTGTCGGCCCGTCTCACGCGCCTCGCGGACGATCTGTTGCTGCTCGATCTGACGCCCGTCGACGGGACCGACATCCCGGAGCTGACGCTGCCGGTGCACATGATCTTTCGGCTGACGGTGGCGCCCGACGGGCTGACGATCGCGACGCTGAACTACGACCGCTTCTACGCGATGGCGAAATCTGCCCCGTCAGGACTGGGGCTCACGATCGACGGCCGTCAGAACGCGGTGATCACGGCCGCCACGCCGGAGTTGCGCACGTGGCTTTCCGCGCATGCCAACGACGAGGGCATCTTCGCTGCGCCGACGACGCTGAAGCGCCGCGCGGCGACTCCGTAGAGGGGCCCTCTACGCCGCCGACACGTGCTGCCGCACGAGCTCGCGGCGCAGGACCTTCCCGATCAACGTCTTCGGCAGCTCGGTGCGGAACTCGATCTCCGACGGGACCTTGAACGGCGCGAGGGTCGCGCGGCAGTGCTTTCGGAGTTCGTCTTCGGTGGCCTGCTGGCCCGCGCGCAGCACGACCCACGCCTTGACGGCTTCGCCTTTCAGCTCGTCCGGCACGCCGGCGACGCCGACTTCCGCGACGGCGGCATGCGCGGAGATCGCCTCCTCGACCTCACGCGGCCACACCTGGTAGCCGCTCATCTTGATCATGTCCTTCTTGCGATCGGTCAGGAAGACGTAGCCGTCTTCGTCGAGATAGCCGACGTCCCCCGTGTGCAGCCACAGCTTCCCGTCGTCGCCGCGGCGAAGGCTGAGCGCGGTTTCCTCGGCGTTGCGCCAGTAGCCTTTCATCAGCTGCGGCGCCGAGAGGATCAGCTCGCCCGCCTCGCCCGGCCCCAGCGTCGTGAGACCGGTCTCGGTGTCGACGATCTTCACGTCGACGTCGGGCAGAGGCATGCCGATGGATCCGAGCTTGGCCTCGCCCTTCATCGGGTTCACGAGACACGCCATCATGCCTTCCGTGAGGGAGTAGCCCTCGATGATGCGGCCGTGCGTGAGCGACTCGAACCGTTCCTTCGTGGCGGCCATCAGCGCCGCGGCGCCGGAAAACGAGACCTTCAGCGACGAGAAGTCGATGCGGCCCTTCTCGACGTCTGGGCTCGCCAGCATCGCCTGAAACAGAGCGGGGACGCTCATCATGAATCCCGGCCTGACGCGGTGGATCGTCTTCAGCACGTCCTGCAGATCGCGCGGGTTTGGCACGAGCGCGAGCGGGCTGCCCGTGACGAAGCCGAGACTGAGTCCACCCACGTTGGCGTAGACGTGGCAGAGCGGCAGCGGAACCATGACGATGTCCTTGCCCGCCTCGAAGACGGATTTCACCCAGGCGTCGATCTGCATGCCAGCGCACACGAAGGCCTTGTGCTGGCCCACGACGCCCTTCGGTGTCCCCGTCGTCCCGCCGCTGGCCAGCACGATTGCGTCGTCCTCCGGCGACAGCTGCACCGCCGGCGGCTTCTTGCCGCGGGCTTTCGCGAGCAAGTCCTGGAACCAGCGATCGCCAGGTCTCAGCGTGACGCGATGGCCCTCCTTCTTCTCCTTGAACAAGGTGAAGAGCGCGGCCAGATGTCTCGGCAGGTATTCCTTGATATTGGTCGCGACGACGGTCTCGAGGGATGTCTGAGGCTGGACCGCTTTGACCCGGTCGTAGACGCGGGTCAGCGCGATGGCGAAGCGTGCACCGCTCGCGCGCAGCAGCATCCCGAGCTCGTGCTCGGTGTAGATGGGGTTCATCGCCGCCACGACCGCGCCGAGCTTCCAGATGCCGAGTTGCGCGATCACCCATTGCGGGCACGTCGGCAGGACGAGGGCGACGCGATCGCCGGCGCGCACGCCGAGCGACGCGAGGGCGACGGCCGCAGCGTCGCTCAGCTCGTCCAAGGTGCGCCAGGACAGGTGGCGTCCCTTGAAGATCAGTGCCGTCGCGTCGGGACGTCCGGCCGCATGACGGCGGAGATGGTCGAGGAGCGTGCCCGCCGGAGGTTCGAGGGTCGGGGGAACGCCGGGGTCGTAATGGGCGAGCCAGGGGCGCGCGTCCATGGAGGGACTCTATCAGAAGGGCCGCCGCGCCTCGCGCGTCGGCAGGGCCCGGCTTCGCCGGCGGGGCCTCTCGCTTGCGCTCGGGCAAGGGCCGCGCCCCGCGGGCAGAGGCACGGTCTTCAACCCGCCGCCAAACGAAGTGAGGCGGCCTTGCTCGAGCGAAACGAGGGCCTTCGCCGGCGCGCAGACGCCGGCCCTCCTGTTAGCATCGTCGGACGTCATCGTGCCCCATTTCGAGCTCGTGTGGCCGTCCACGCGTTACCTGCCGGGCTACGCCGACGCACTTGGTCGCGGCTGGTCTCCCGACAACGTGCGCGGCGAGGCGGCCGCGCGCGAAGAGCTCGAGCGTATTGCGCGCGACCCCGATGGGTTCCTCGCGAGCCTTGTCGATCGCGAGGCGCGTGGTGGGCCCATCGTCACTGCCGACGGCTCGATGGTGCCGAGGCTCCCGGGTTACCACCTGTGGATGTGGGACGGCGAATTCTGCGGCGACATCGGCGTGCGCTGGCAGCCGGGCACCGAGGCGCTGCCACCCACGTGCCTCGGGCACATCGGGTACACGGTCGTGCCGTGGAAGCGACGGCGAGGCTACGCGACCCGCGCAGTCGCGCTGATCCTCCCCGATGTCGCGAAAGAGCACTTGCGATACGTCGAGATCACGACGACGCCAGAGAACGTGGCATCGCAGCGGGTGATCGAAGCCAACGGAGGCGTCCTGCACGAGGAGTTCATCAGCGTCCCCGCCCTTGGCTCGAGGCGACAGCTGCGGTACCGCATCTCTCTCGAATCCGCGGGGTGATTCGACCTCGACAGTTCCCATATACTGCGGCACGATGCCGCTCTCACCAGGGACGCGACTCGGAAGCTGCGAGATACTCGCTCCGCTCGGCGCCGGCGGAATGGGCGAGGTATATCGAGCGCGCGACACGGCGCTTGGGCGCGAAGTCGCGGTCAAGGTGCTTCCTGCCGACTTCGCCACGGATCCTGATCGGCTGCGGCGGTTCACGCAGGAAGCCCAGGCCACCGCGGCGCTCAACCACCCGAACATCCTGGCGATTCACCACGTCGGCACCGAGCACGGCGCGCCGTTCATCGTCTCGGAGCTGCTCGAAGGCGAGACACTTCGCGACCGGCTGACCGCTGGCGCGCTGCCGGTCCGGAAGGCCGTCGAGTACGCCGTGCAGGTCGCTAGCGGCCTGGCGTCCGCGCACGACAAGGGCATCGTCCATCGCGACCTCAAGCCGGAGAACCTCTTCGTCACGCACGACGGGCGCGTGAAGATCCTCGACTTCGGCCTCGCCAAGCTGACGGGCGCCGACGGCGGGACCGCCGAGGACCGCAAGACGGTGACCGCTGGCACGAGCGCGGGTATGGTGCTCGGGACCGTCGGCTACATGTCGCCCGAGCAGGTGCGCGCGCAGCCCGTGGACGCGCGGACCGATCTCTTCAGCCTCGGCGCGATTCTCTACGAGATGGTCTCGGGACGGCGCGCCTTTCATGGCGCCACGCCCGCCGACACGATGAGCGCGATCCTCAAGGAGGAGCCGGAGCCGCTCACCGCGTCGACCGCCGGCGTGCCTCCCGCGCTCGAGCGCGTGGTCCGGCACTGCCTCGAGAAAAACCCGTTCGAGCGGTTTCAGTCGGCGCGCGATCTGAAATTCGATCTCTCCGAGATTGTCGCGAGCCCGTCCGGCTCGTCATCTGCGCCGCAGATGAGCGGCATCGCTGCCGCGCCGCCAGGCCCACGTCGCCCGCGACTGCTGATCATCGGGGCGTCAGCCTGTGTCGCGCTGGCCGCCGCCGCCGGCCTCGGATGGTGGGCTCACCGCGCGCCCGCCTCGGCGCAGCCGACCTACCAGCGGCTCACGTTCAGGCGCGGCACCATCGCGTCAGCGCGATTCGCTCCCGACCGCAAGACGGTCGTCTACGGCGCGGCGTGGGAGGGGGCGCCGGTCGAGACGTTCCTCGTCACCGCCGACAGCCCCGAATCGCGCACGCTCGGCGTTTCCGGCAGCGATATCTACGCCGTGTCGCCGTCGAGCGAGCTGGCACTCTCGCTTCGGCCGGACGGGTCACTCCCGCCAGGGGCGGGAACGCTCGCCCGCGCGCCGCTGCTCGCAGGAGCCGCACCGCGCGAAGTGATGGACCACGTGGAGTACGCCGACTGGGGTCCGTCCGACACGATGGCCGTGACGCTGGACACTGGCGTCGGGGATCGCCTCGAGTATCCCATCGGAACGATGCTCTACGAGGCGCCGGGGCCCATCCATCAGATTCGTGTCGCGCCAGATGGCGCCAGCGTCGCATTCTGGGAAATCGTCCACGGCACGAGCTCGGTCGTCGTGATCGATCGAAACCGCCAGAAGCACTCGCTCTCTGACGGGTGGCTGGAAGTGGACGGGCTGGCATGGACGGCGAACGGCCGGGAAATCTGGTTTGCCGGCAAGTCGGTGGAGCGAGGCTGGGGCGTCTACGCGGTCAGCGTCGCCGGCGAGCTCAGGCTTCTCCTCAGCTCGCCCGGTCCGATCAGCCTTCAGGACCTGTCACCCGACGGCCGCGCGCTCATCTGCCGCCACAGCTGGCAGACCGGGATTCGCTATCTTCCCGTCGGCGCGGATCAGGAGAAAGAGTTGTCGTGGCTCGACGGATCCGGCCTCGCCGAGATGTCCGACGACGGCCAGTGGCTGCTCTTCAGCGAAATCGGCGATGCCGGCGGCAAGGACGGCGCGGTGTACATCCGTCGCAGCGACGGGTCCCCGGCGGTCAGGCTTGGCACGGGCAAGGCGGAGGCCCTCTCACGGGACGGCAAGTCGGTCCTTGCCACATCGCGCCAGGGACAGGAGCTGCACGTGCTGCCTGTGGGCGTTGGCACCGGGAGGACTCTGCCCGGCCAGTTCGTTCGATACGAGAACGCGACCTGGCTGCCTGACGGACGCGTCACGTTCGTCGCAATGGAGCAGGGCCACGATCCTCGCGTCTACGTGCAGAGCCTTGACGGCACGCCTCACGCCGTCTCGCCCGAAGGACTGCTGTCGAGGATCACGGTCTCTCCGGACGGCCAGCGGCTCATCGTCAGGCTCGATCGAAAGCTCATGATTCTGAGCACCAGCGGAGGAGCGCCGCAGACGGTCACGACGATCCCCGAGCACGAGCTGCCGATCCGGTGGCTGGACAGCGATACGGTGCTCTTCACGTCGCGCAAGGGCGACCAGACGACGATCAACCGGGCGAGCCTGTCCACCGGTGCGCAGACGCCGGTGCGCACCGTCTCCTATACGAACACGAACCTGGCCGGCTTTCGGCGCGCCTTCGGCCTGCGTGTGACGGCGGACCTGAAGTCGTACGCGTACTCCTACGCGCGGCTGTTGAGCGAGCTCTATCTGGTGGACGGGCTCGCGGCTGCCGGACGATGAAGTCGGTGCAAGGGTCCATGGGCGCATGGGTCCATGGGGCCTTCGTGGCCGCGCTGCTCTGCGGCACGACCCTCATGGCGGAGGACGCGCCGTACGTGGAGTATCGCTACGTCCGCGCGCTCGGGCAGATTCAGGTCACGACCGGCGTCTTCGAGCGCACCCCTGAGCTCGACTCGCGCAAGTCGGTCCTGGAGCGCGATGGCCTGCTGATCGTCGAGACCGACAAGCCGCGCAGCTTCACGCGCACCGAGCACGCAGGCGCGCATACCGTTGTGACCACAATCTCGTTGCAGCCGCCTGTCGGCCACGGCGAAGGCGGCGCCTCGTCGTTTGCCGATATCAAAGTGCTGTTGGATGGTCAGCCGATCGTCGACTGCCCGTTCTCACGCGGATGGGGCGGCATCGATCGGCTCGTCATCGATCCGGCGCGCCGCTTCGTCACCGTCGCAGGCCACGAGGGAATCGTTCGGTACGAGGGCTTCGAATCGGGACGGGTTGTGGACGAAGACTGGCTCGCCGAACGCGCAAGGACGGCGCGAGAGCTGATACGGAAAGGTCCATAGGACCATGAGCGCAGGAGTTCATGGGAAGAACCGAGCTCTTACCCCATGGACCCATGCACCCATGCACCCATGCACCTATGGACCTATGGACCTATTCGAACAACATCGCCAAGAGCGCCTTCTGCGCGTGCAGGCGGTTCTCGGCCTGATCGAACACGACCGAGGACGGACCGTCCATGACGCCGGCGCTGACTTCCTCGCCGCGATGCGCCGGGAGGCAGTGCATGAAGATCGCGTCAGGGCTCGCGTGCGCCATGAGCGACTCGTTCACCTGGAATCCGGCGAACGCGCGTTTGCGGATGGCGGTCTCGTTCTCTTGACCCATCGACGTCCAGACGTCCGTGTAGACCGCCGACGCGCCCCGCACGGCAGCGACCGGATCGTCGAGCAGCGTCAGCGTCGCGCCGTCGCGTCCTTCACGCGCCACGCGCTGCCGAATCATGGCCGGCAGCTCATAGCCGTCCGGCGACGCGATGCGCACGTGCATGCCCTGCATCACGCAGGCTTCCGCGAGCGAGGTCGCGACGTTGTTGCCGTCGCCCACGTAGGCGATCGTGCGGCCGGTGAGGTCGCCAAATCGCTCTCGCAGTGTGAGGACGTCGGCCAGCGCCTGGCACGGGTGTTCCTCGTCGGTCAGCGCGTTGATCAACCGCAACGACGGCGCTGCGCTGGCGAACTCCTCGACGATCTGCTGCGCAAACGTGCGGATGACGACGACGTCGACCCAGCGCTCGAGGTTGCGGGCGACGTCAGCGACGGGCTCGCGGCTGCCGAGCGCGACGTCCGCCGGCAGGAGAATCGGCGACCCGCCAAGCTCGCGGACGGCGACCTCGAACGTCACGCGCGTGCGCAGCGACGGCTTGTCGAAGAGGAGCGCGACGTGACGGTTCGCCAGCGGCGCGTAATCGCCGCGACGGCCGGCCGCGCGCGCGGCTTTCAACTCAGCCGCCAGTTCCAGGCAGTGGTCGATCGCCGCCGGCGTGAAGTCGCCGAGCGAGATGAACGACCGCGCTTTCATCGGGGCCGGGGACGGCGTCGGCTTCAACGCGCGCACGCGCGCGCCGGCACGCAAGGTCGATGGTCGGCTCATGTCCGGTACTCTCCGTTGATCCGCACGTACTCCGCGCTCAGGTCGCAGGTCCACGCCGTGGCCTCGCCCCGTCCGCCCGTTCCCAGATCCACGTGAATGTCGATGTCGGAGTCCTGCAGCAGCTTGGCCGCCTCCGACGCGTTCTCGTCGTACGGCTGGCCGTTTCTGAACAGCAGCACGTCGCCGACTTCGACCGTCGCGTGCTCGAGCACGAAGCGTGCGCCCGAGCGCCCGGACGCCGCGACCAGGCGGCCCCAGTTCGGATCGCCGCCGTGCACGGCGGTCTTCACCAGCGGCGAGTTCGCGATCGTCTTCGCCGCGCGCATCGCGTCCTGATCGGTCGCCGCGCCGGTGATGTGAACCGTCACGAGCTTGGTCGCGCCCTCGCCGCCACGGACGATGGCCAGGGCCAGCGTCCGCGCCACTGCCTCGAGCCCGGCCACGAGCACCGGGTAACTCGACTCGTCGATCGTGACGCCACTCGCGCCGCTGGCAAGCACCGCCAGCGTGTCGTTGGTCGAGCACTCGCCGTCCACGGTGATCGCGTTGAACGTGCGTCCCGTCACCTCGCGCAGTGCCCGCTCCAGCAGCGCCGGCGGGACTGCCGCGTCCGTCGTGATGAACGACAGCATCGTCGCCAGCATCGGCTCGATCATGCCGGCGCCCTTCGCGATGCCGCCGACATGGAAGACGCCACTGGCGGTCTCGACATGGACCGCGTGCTCCTTCGGCCCCAGGTCGGTCGTCATAATGCCGCGCGCGGCCGTCGCGCCGTCGCGCGAGAGCGCCGCGACCGCTGACTTCACGCCGGCGACAATCTTGTCGCGCGAGAGTTGAACGCCGATGACTCCAGTGGACGCGACGAGCACGTGCTGCGGCGCGCAGCCGAGCGCGGCCGCCGTCGCGGCGACCGTCGCCTCGGTCGTCGCCAGGCCCTCCGCGCCCGTGCACGCGTTGGCGCAGCCGCTGTTGACGATGACCGCCTGCGCCTGGCCGCCAGACGAGACGAGATTGGCGCGCGACACCTTCACCGGCGCCGCCTGCACCTGGTTCGTGGTAAAGACACCGGCGGCCGGCACCGGCGCGTCGGCGACGATGAGCGTCACGTCGAGGGCGCCGGACGCCTTGATGCCCGCGGCGACACCCGCCGCGCGGAACCCGGCCGGGGCCGTGATCCCGCCCTTGACGGCGGTAATGCTGTAGGCAGCATCGAAAACCTTCACGCGCATGCTCCCAGCCCGGCGGACGCCTGATCGAGGCGCAGGCGCATGGCCGACTGCCCGCAGCGGCGGAAGAGCGCGCAGCCCGCGCAGTCGGCGCCGATTTTCTCGGGCAGCCACGCGTGCGGGACGAGCGAGAAGCCCAGCCGCGCGAAGATCCCGGGCTCGTGCGTGAAGGCGCAGATCGTCCGGAAACCGGCCAGCTTCGCTTCTCGAGTCAGCTGGTCGACCAGCAGCCGGCCGAGGCCCAGGCCGCGCAACTGATCGTCGAGCACCAGCGACCGCACCTCGGCGACCGACGCGCTCAACGGCGCCAGTTCCGCGCAACCTGCCACGACCTCGTCGTCGACGATCACCAGGAAGCGCTCCGCGCGACCGGCGATCTCAGACTCTGTGCGCGGCAGCAGGTGGCCGCTGATGCGGTGCCGCTCGATCAACGCCTGGATCGACGCCGCGTCCGCCGGCGTGGCGGTCCGCATCACGAGCGTGCCCTCCGCGCCGGCGAGCGCGGGTTGCAGGGAAGCCAGGGCGGTCGCGGTCATCGAGCTCCTCCAGCCACGGCCGTCATGGCAGCATCCAGCCGCGAGACGGCTTCGTCGATCTCCGTTTCGGTGATTGTCAACGGCGGCAACAGCCGAACGACGGTCTTCGAGGTCGCATTGGCAAGCAGGCCGAGCGGGCGCGCCGCCTCGACGATGTCGGCGGCGGGGCGATCGACTTCGAGCCCGCGCATGACACCGACGCCGCGCAGTTCCTTCACCATCGGCTGCTTCGACGCCAGCTCCGTCAGGCGCCGCTCGAAGTGCGCGCCGACGCGCTGGACATGCTCGAGCAGCCCGCCCTCGAGGAGCTGATCCACGACGTAGATGCCCGCGCGGCAGGCGAGCAGATTGCCGCCGTAGGTGCTGCCGTGATCTCCGGGCGACACCGCCGCCGCGATCTTTTCGCGCACCAGCGCCGCGCCAATGGGCACGCCGCCACCGAGCGCCTTGCCGATCGCCATGAGGTCTGGCGACAGGCCCAGTTCCTGGGCGTAGAATGCGTAGCCCGTGCGGCCGAGACCGCTCTGCACCTCGTCGGCGATGACGAGCGCGCCGGTCCGCTCGGCCGCTGCGCGCACCGCGTCGGCGAACGCCCGCGACAGGGGACGCACGCCGCCTTCGCCCTGAATCGGCTCGAGCACGATCGCCGCGGTCTCGTCGGTCACGGCGTCATCGAGCGTGGCGGGATCCGACGCGTCCACGAAGGTGACGCCGCTCACGAGCGGGCCGAACGGCTCGCGGTAGTGCGGATCCGCCGTCACCGACAGCGACCCGAATGTGCGGCCGTGGAAGGCGTGCTCCAGCGCCACGAATTTGGTCCGCGATGTCTCGCCCCTGGTGAACCAGTAACGGCGCGCCAGTTTCAGGCACGCTTCGACAGCCTCCGTGCCACTGTTGCAGAAGAACACGCGGTCGAGGCCCGACAACCGGAACAGCTTCTCGGCAAGCTCCGACTGATAGGGATGGAAGAACAGGTTCGACGTGTGGACAAGGATCGTCGCCTGCTCGGCGATGACCTTCGCGAGGCCGGGGTTCGCGTGGCCGAGCGCGGCGACGCCTACGCCCGACGTGAAGTCGAGATACTCACGCCCCTCGGTGTCCCACACGCGCGCGCCCTGGCCGCGCACGAGCACGATCGGCGCGCGTCGGTAGATGGGCAGCACATGCGCCGCCTCTGACTGCCGAATCTGTCCCGCATCGAACGCACTGGCTGTCGTCGTCACCGGTTGCTCCCTGCTCCTGCCTCGAGCGCGGCCACCATACGCGTGGCCGGCAAATCCGCCTGCGATCCCTGGAGGGCACGCGCCAGCACGGCGCCCTGCCGCCCGTCGACCATCAACACTTCCTCGACGCCGCCCTTGATGGCCTCGCGGCACGCCGTGAGCTTCGCGATCATCCCGGCGCTGGCGATGCCGCTCGAGACGAGCGCGGCCGCGGAGGCCAGGTCCAGCGCCTCGATGGTTGCGCCGCCGTCGTCCAGCACCCCAGGCGTCGCGCCGGCGATGACGAGACGCGCGGCGCCAAGCCGCGCCGCGAGATCCGCGGCCAACGTATCGGCGTTGACGTTGTAGAGCAGCCCGTCGGCGTCCGCCGCGATGCTCGCGACGACCGGCACGTACCCGGCTGCGACGAGTTCCGCCGCCAGCGCGGGACGTCCCGCGCCAACCGGCCGCCCCACGCGTTCGAGGTCGGTCATCGTGCCATCCACGGATCGATGCGCCGGTGCTTTCTCCACCGGCACCAGACCCGCGTCGGCGCCCGTCAGCCCCACCGCGCGTCCGCCGGCCTTGACGATCGCGGCCACGAGCCGCGTGTTCACCGCGCCGGCCAGCACCTCGACGACGACGTCGAGAGTGGCCGGGTCCGTGACGCGGAGACCCTCGACCTGCCGCTTCGCGATGCCGGCGCGCTTCAACGCGGCGTCGATCTCACGTCCGCCGCCGTGGACGACGACCAGCGGCTCGGTCGCGCCCCCGATGACGGCGGCGATCTCGGCAAGCCGGCCCGGCTCTTCGAGCAGCTCTCCGCCGAGCTTGAGCAGCGTGAGCGCCATCAGAGCAGTCCCGTCCGCTCGTCGAACCCGAACGCGACGTTGAAGTTCTGCACCGCCTGTCCGGCCGCGCCCTTCAACAGGTTGTCGAGGCACGACACGACGATCAGCCGACCCGTCGGCTCGTCCAGCTTCCAGCCGATGTCGCAGAAGTTCGTGTGCGCCACGTGCTTGATGACCGGCAGATCGCCGCGGCGGAGGCGCACGAACGGCGCGTCCGCGTAGGCCTGCTCGTAGACGGCGCTCACGTCGGCGTCGGTCGTGCCCGAGGGCACGCGCACGTAGATCGTCGACAGGATCCCGCGGTCGAGCGGGACGAGGTGCGGCACGAACGTCACGGGACGGCCCAGCTCCTGCTCGATCTCGGCGGCGTGTCGATGCGCGAACACGCCGTAGGCGGAAAGGCTCTCGTCCACCTCGCAGAAGTGCGTCCGCTGGCTCAGGCCCTTGCCGGCGCCGGAGACGCCGGATTTCGCGTCGATGACGATGTCGCCGGCGACGAGGTTCGCGGCCACGAGCGGCGAGAGCGCGAGCACGGCCGACGTCGGGTAGCAGCCGGCGCAGGCGACGAGTTTCGCAGTCTTCAACGCGGCCGCCGTGCGCTCGGTCATGCCGTAGGCCGTGCCGTCCGGCAGCGACGTCACCGCGTGATACCAGCGGCTGCGAGCGGCGCTGTCGCGTAGGCGGAAGGCCCCAGAGAGGTCGAACACGCGCCGGCCGCGCGCGAGCAGGGCCGGGGCGATCTCAGCGGATGCGTCTTCGGGCAGCGCCAGGAACACGACCTCGCACTCGGCCAGCCGATCCAGGTCGAAGGGCAGAATCTCGCCGTTCCAGAGCCCCGCGAGGGCCGGAATCGTCCGGGCGCTATCGACCTTCTGCGACCCCATGGCGGTCGTCAGGCGGACCTGCGGATGCCGGGCCAGCAGGCGGACGAGCTCCTGCCCCGAATATCCGGTGGCCCCGGCCACCCCGACGGTCAGCGTGTCGTGTGCGTTCATGCTCCCGCGTTTTTATGCAGCGGAGCGGATAACTATACGACAGTGGGCAGACCAGATCAAGGGTTCTCGTGTAAATTCTTTGCTTGGCCTCTTGC
>JBKPSY010000072.1:0-47883 GCA_046735235.1 Acidobacteriota bacterium
CACAAGATTTGTCGTCGCGGTCTCGGCGACTCTCTTGACCGCGGCGTCCAGCCTCTGGCCGTCGGTCGTGTACGGCGCGAGGGTGAACAGCGCCTGGTCGACGATGAACACCCCGGCGAGCTCGTCGGCCTGACGCTCCGACAGGAATCGCTGCGCCGCCCGGAGCGCCAGCGTCCGGCTGTCGGGTGAGAGGTGATCGAAGGCCAGCGCCGTGATCGACGGCCCTTGCTGAGTGCTGGTGCTGGTTCCCTTCCCACCACCCGTCCCCGGGCCGAGGCCGGCGGCTGCGGCAGCGCGTCCGACTGGCGCCGAAGGTTCCGGCGCGCGCCGATCGAACGTCAGGATGGCTTGCGGAGTGTTGTCCTCGAAGACCTGAAAGTCAGCCTGCGAAAGATTCGTGACCGGCCGCCCCTTGCGATCGGTGACGTTGACGTCCACGAGCACCGCCTCGGTGCGCGCGCCAAACGTCGGCGGCGCGGCCGGCGCCTGCGAAGGCGACTGACGCGCGTCGGCGCGAGCAACAAGGACGGCCGCGATGACGAGGCTGAGCGTGGTGCGTACGTGCATGAGCCCGGCAGGGAGCGGGCAGGCGATGGCGTTCGAACAGTAGTCCAGCCGCGAGGCCGATGCAAGCACGCCTGCTAGTCGACGACGGTCAGCGGCGACTTGCGGATGATCGCGTCGGGAAACGTCCCCACGGCAACCTGCAGCGTGTATTTGTTCGGCGGAATTTTCGCGAGCGGCACCCGGCCGACGACGAAGAGCTTGCCGTCGGGATCCGGCGGCTTGATCGGCAGCGGCGTCGACGCCAGCGACTCCCCAGCTTCCGACAGCAGCGTCAGTCTCATGGTCGGGGGGAACACCCCAGCCTTGATGACAACTGGCAAGATGAAGTTCAGGTCGGGATGCAGGCCGCGGTTGATTCCGGGATCAAAGGCGGGATGGAGGATGAACTCGCCCACGACAAACGGGTCCGTCGGATCGGGCGGCCGCGCGGGATCGATCCTCTCGGCGCGCTCGACCACCATCAAGTCGCCGACCATCACGGGCGTATCTTCGGGCACGTCGTACGTCTTGCGCATCACGCTCGCGCGCGACGTGGCCTCGTCGTAGACGACGACCTGGAGCTGATACGTACCTGGCGGGAGATCGCGCTGGCGCGAGAAGACGATCGGCTTCGAAAGCGTCGCCTTTGCCTCGGACAGAAGACCGGTGAACGGAAAGTGCTCGCTCTCCTTGGCGACGACCTGTCCACCCTGATTGAGGAAGCGCACCAGCACCACCGCACCGGCCGTGTACGTGCCGACCTTCGGATCGGCCGTGAACTCGAGCGTGCCGCCGGGAATCTGCACGTTCACGGCGACCAGTCCGTGACGGCCCGGGACCGGAATGCGGAACGGGCTCAGATCGAACGGAAACGCCGTCGGCGGCTTCTCCTTCGCGAGGGCCGCAACCGCCGGCTTCTCGTAGGCGAGATCCGGAGGCGCCTGACGAGCGACGAGCGTGGCAGCGAATGCCAGCGCGAGCGCAAGGGCTATCCCCATGGACCCATGCACCCATCCACCCATGGACCTTCTCACTGTCCCAGCCATGCTGCCCTGAAGGATTTCTGCGCATCTGTCGGCGCTCCGCCGGTGGCCTCTACCGGCACCACCTCGAGATCGCCGTCTTCCTGGAGCGTGGCCTCGACGGCCTCGGGATGTCCGCGCCGCACGAACGCCATCGTGACCCGATCGCCGGGCTTGTGGCGTTTCAGGACGGCATCGAGATCGTCCACCTTCGACACCGACTCGTCCCCGATCTTCGTGATCTCGTCGTCCATGTCCAGGCCGGCCGAGTAGGCCGCTGTGCCGACGCGAGTCGGCGCGGCGATGCGGAGCGAGGATGCGCCACGGTCGAAGGCCAACGGCCCGAGCGAGGCGCCGCCCGGGCGTACGTGCCGCATGACGAATCCGGCCAATCCGAAGAGCCGGGTGTAGTCCATGACGTCGTGGCCTTCGACGTAGCGCGTGATCAGGTCGTCGGCAAAGGCGTGGTCGCCGGTAACTTCCGCAAGGCGGGCGCGGATGTCAGCCACCGCATACGGATGATCGACGTATCCGGGACGCGAGCCGCCCGGCAGTCCGTGGGCCTTCCACATCGCGCGCATGAAGTCGTCGAGCGAGGCGCGGCCGCCGGTGTGCTCGCGTATCGCGAGATCGAAGCCGAGACCCAGCGCGCCGCCGAACGTGTAGTACGAGATGAACGTGTTGCCCCAGTTCGTGCGGTCGATCGCCGCGGCGGCGTCGACAAACGGCGCAAGGCGGCTCATATCCTCGGCGGAGCGGAACTTCGTGGCGGGGCTCGTCATCACCGCCTCGGCGTAGCGGCCCGCGGACTGCGCGAACTCGGCCAGCGGGGTCACGCCGGCTCTCGCGAGGATCAATGTGTTGTAGTAACTCGTGACGCCTTCGGCGAGCCAGAGCTCGCCCGACATGTTGGCGTGATCGAACGCGAACGGCTCGAGCGTCGCGGGGCGGATGCGCTCGACGTTCCAGCAGTGGAAGAACTCGTGCGCGATCGTCTCGAGCTTGCCGGACGGGTTGGTGGCGATCGGCCCACGGCTCGTGATCACCGTGCTGTTCCGGTGCTCCATGCCGTCGCCGTTGGCCCACGGCAGGTAGTCGATCAGGAAGGTGTACGTACCCGGCTCATACACCGGGAAATCTCCGAAGACCTTGCGCTCGGCGACGAGCACCTTGCGGACGCCGTCGGTCAGCGTGTCGGCGTCGGCGTCGGACCCGGCGTGGTGGATGGCAAGGCGAAACACCCGCTTGTCCTCGGGCGTGCCTCCTGGCAGATCGGCCGCGCGAATCGTGCGCCAGGTGATCGTCCCGAACTCGCTCGGGCTGTCCATCAAGTACTGCAGATTGGGCGCCGTGAACACCAGCGGGTCGCCGGTCGGCATCAACTGCGAGGCAACCTGCCAGGTCAGGCCTGCCGGCCGGACGAAGGCGACCTCCGCCGGCTCGAGGTCGAACCCACGGGCCCAGAGGATCACGGCCGGCATGTTGATGTGCGCGTGGGTCCGGTCGACGGCGAGGTAGGTGCCGTCGATGCGATCGCCGAAGACGCGATAGGTCGCTTTCACCGTGCTGTCGTGGCCGGCGACCGTCCATGCGCTCGGATCGAGCGGCGCGGCGGTCAGCGCGTGGCCGGCGCCGTCGGCGACCGTGAGGCCGTAGACGTTCTTGGCGAACTCGTGAAGCGCGTAGCGGCCTGGAGAGCTGCGGCTGATGTGGAGCTCCACGGGACCGGCGGGCAGGCCCGTGAAGGTGGCTTCCACGAGCATCCAGTGGTGCTCGGGCTCCGGAAACGAAAAGCGATACCGGATCGAGCCCGCCCTGGCGGGCGCGGCGCCAAGGAGGGCCGCGATCAATACGACGAGTCCCGTGACCTTAGGCAATCGACAACCTTTTTCCGGATGCTATCACGTGGGATAATCGGGGGATGGCCTTGCTCTCTCCGACCGACCAGCAGACGCTGCGTGCCATGTTCGACGACATGACGCGGACGGTCACGCTCGTCTTCTTCACGCAGACGATTGGCTGTGAGACGTGCGACGAGACCCGTCGAATCCTAAATGAGCTGACGCCGCTCACCGACAAGATCGTGGTCGAAGAGCTGAACCTGGTGCTCGACAAGGAGCGCGCCGCGGCGTATGGCGTCGACCGGGCGCCGGCGATCGCGCTGCTGGCCGACAAGGTCGACACGCGGATCCGGTTCCTGGGTGCGCCGGCGGGCTACGACTTCATGGCGCTCGTGGATGCCGTGCTTGCGATCTCGGGCGCGAGTGACTCGGAGCTCTCCGCCGAAAGCCTCGCTCTCGTCGCCGGCGTCACGACGCCGACACGCATTCAAGTCTTCGTCACACCGACGTGCTCATACTGCCCGCGAGCCGTCGGCCTGGCGAATCGGATGGCGGCCGCGAACCCGAACATCAGCGCGACGACCGTGCAGGCGACCGAGTTCTACGACCTCGCGAGCCGCTTCCGAGTGACCGGCGTGCCAAAGACGGTCGTGAACGAGCAGATCGAAATCCTCGGTGCGCTGCCCGAACCGGACTTCGTTCGCGCCGCCTTGTCGATCGAGGATTAGCCAATCGTTTGTGGCGCCGGCCCACGGGCCTTCCAGAACCAACGTCTGTAGCGCAGGCCTTCAGGCCTGCCAGGAACGCAGGAGCACCGCACACCCATGTCCGACCCTCGCAAGATCGTGCTCGCCTACTCGGGCGGGCTGGATACCTCCGTCATCCTTCCGTGGCTCAAGGAGCGTTATCCGGGCGTGAAGCTCGTGGCGTTCGCGGCCGAGCTCGGCCAGGCCAGCGAGCTGAAGGGCATCGAGCGCAAGGCGAAGATGAGCGGCGCCGACGAGGTCGTGGTGCTCGACCTTCGGAAAGAGTTCGCCGAGAAGTTCTGCTTCCCGATGCTCCGCGCGCACGCCACCTACGAGTCGGATTACCTGCTGGGCACGTCCATCGCGCGTCCGCTGATCGCGAAGGCGCAGGTCGACGTCGCGCACAGGACCGGCGCGGACGCCGTGGCGCACGGCGCCACGGGCAAGGGCAACGACCAGGTACGGTTCGAGCTGACGGTCATGGCGCTCGACCCGTCGCTGACGATCGTCTCCCCGTGGAAAGACCCGCGATTCCTGGCCGACGGCCTGACGGATCGCGAAACCGCCATCGAGTACGCCGAGAAGCACGGGATTCCAATCACGCAGACGAAGAAGAAGATCTACTCGCAGGACCGCAATCTCTGGCACATCTCGCACGAGGGCGCCGAGATCGAGGACCCCGCACGGGAGCCGCTCGAGCAGGTCTACACGATGACCATCCCGGTGGCAAAGGCCCCCAACAAGGCCGAGTACGTCGAGATCGAGTTCAAGAAGGGCGTGCCCGTGGCCGTCAACGGCGCACGGTTCAAGGCCGGCGACGCGCTGGTGGCGACGCTCAACGCGATCGGCGGCAAGCACGGCGTGGGGCAGATCACGCTCGTCGAGAACCGGCTGGTCGGGATGAAGAGCCGCGGCGTGTACGAGACGCCGGGCGGCACGATTCTCTACGAGGCGCACAAGGCGCTCGAGCAGCTGTGTCTCGAGCGCGACCTCTATCACTACAAGCAGCAACTGGCGCTGAAGTACGGCGAGCTCGTCTACTACGGCCAGTGGTTCCACCCGCTGCGCGAGGCGATGCAGGCCTTCGTTGACCAGGCCAGCGACGTGGTCACCGGGAAGGTCCGCGTGAAGCTGTACAAGGGCCGCGCCAGCGCCGTCAGCGCGACGTCGCCGCTCTCGCTCTACGACACGAAGCTGGCCAGCTTCGCGATGAAGGGCTACGACGTCACGGCCGCGCGCGGATTCATCGACCTCTTCGGGCTTCCGATGAAGGTGCGCGGCCTCAAGCAGCAGCGCGGCAAGAAGCGATAGCGACCCGGCGGCGCGACGCCCGTCCCCGCGAATTCGTCCCACCCGGTTCTGATCTGAAACCGGCCAATCGTACGAGACGTATTATTATGGAGCGTATGAACAAGCGCCGGCTCTCGCTGCTGGAGGGCGCGCTTCTCGGCCTGCTGCACGACGAGCCGCGGTCTGGGTACGCGCTCCGGAAGCTGTTCGCCACGACGCCGATGGGCAATTTCAGCGACAGCCCCGGATCGATCTACCCGGCTCTCGGGCGCCTCGCGACGCAGGGGCGGATTGCGGGAAACGTCGAGAACGCGAGGTCGCTGCGTCCGCGGCAGGTCTATCGGCTGACCACGGCCGGACTCGAGGCGTTGGAAAGCTGGTTGCGGGAGCCGATGGCCGCCGGCGGCATGTCCGAGGACTTCGGCGCACTGCTGCTGCGGTTCGTGTTCATGCCGCGGACGATCGGCCGGGCCGAGACGGTGCGGTTCCTCGGGACGCTCGAGATCGAGCTCAAGCGGCAGGTGGCGGAGTTGCGGAAGTACTACCGGCAGACCGTCCGGGTCATGCCGACGTCGGGGCGCCTGGGCCTGCGGGCCGGCATCGAGATCTGCGCGGCGCATGCCCGCTGGGCGTCGCTGGCCCACAGGACGCTGGCCGGGCGGGGCAAGCCGAAGGAAAGGTCACGAAGGAGCGAGTCATGAAGATCCTGCGTGGAGCACTCATCGGGGTTCTCGTCCTCACCGCGTGCGAGATCGTCGTCGGCATGCTGTTCCCGCCGAAGGACTTGCCCGCCGCGCCTGCCGACATGCTGCTCTGGGGCGTGGTTTCAGGCCTCCTCTGGTCGACGGTCATCGCGTGGCTGGCCCTTACCTCACGGCGCCACGGAGTGCCGCTGGCTCTGACGCTGATCGTCGCCACGCTGCTGGGGAACCAGGTGACGTCGCTGCTCGAGGCGGTGTTCTTTCACGTGCTCACCCTCTCGGTCGTGCTTGGACTCGCGCCGAACGTCGTGCTGCCCCAAGTCGTCGCCGCCTTCGCCATCGTGTGGGCCGTCGGCGCGTGGAACGTCCCCGCACGGCTGGGAGCTCCCGACCCGGTGCGGTGGGGACATCTGATCGGCCGAGGCGTGATCGTCGCCGCTGTCTACGTCGTCTGCTACTTCGTCGCCGGCATGTTCGTCTTCCCGTTCGTGCGCGACTTCTATATGGCGCGGTCGCTGCCGCCGGGCGGGCTGGTCGCCGCGGTGCAGTTCTTCGTGCGCGGGCCGCTGTTCGCCGTGGCCATTGCGATGCTCGTCTGGCAGATGCCGACATCGCGGGCCCAGCACGCCGTCGCCGGGTCGCTCCTCATGTGCGTCATCGGCGGGCTGGCGCCGCTGCTCGTGCCGAATCCACTCATGCCGGACGCGATTCGCTACGCGCACATGGTGGAGGTCGTCTGCTCGAATCTCGTCTTTGGCGGGCTGGCCGGGTGGCTGTTGAGTCCGCGACGTACGATCCTCCCGGCCGCCGCTCCTATGGGCGTGGCCGGCAAGGAGTTGCGCGCATGAGCAGTCAGCGCCAGCCTTGGAGCTGCTCGAGCGCGATCTCGCTCAAGGCAGAGATCCAGCGTGGCCGGTCGTTGAGGCCCTCCACGAGCTGCAATGTCTCACCACCGGCGGCTCTAAATTGTTCGAGTCCGACGTGTCCGATTTCGTCAATCGTCTCCAGGCAGTCGGCTACGAAGCCCGGACAGATCACCATGACATGGCGAACACCGGTTCGGGCCAGTTCGGCGAGGGTCTCATCCGTGTAGGGACGCAGCCATGGCACGCGGCCGGCGCGGGACTGGTAGGAAAGCACGTAGGTCCCCTCTTCCAATCCGGCCCGTGCAGCGAGCGACTGCGCAGTCGCTTCGCAATGCGACGCGTAAGGGTCGCCGCTGTCGACGAAGCTTTGCGGGATGCCGTGGAAGGACATGACGACCTTCTCCGGACGCCGCGGGCCGGAGGCCATCGCCTCACGGACCGACTCGGCAAGCGCTTCGATGTAGGCGGGATGGTCGTAGTAGGGTGCGACGACCCTCAGTGACGGCACGAACCGCAGCATCGACAGCTGCTTGAACACTTCGTCGTAGGTCGATGCCGTCGTTGGGCCTGCGTACTGCGGGTACATCGGGAACAGCAGCAGCCGGTCCGCTCCCCACTCACGCAACTCCTGGACCGCCGTCGCGATGGAGGGACTGCCGTAGCGCATGCCCAGCGCGACCTTGAATCGATCCGGCTCGCGACGATTGAGCTCGGCCTCGAGCTCGCGCGCCTGCGCTCGCGAGATGACGAGCAACGGCGAGCCGTCGCGCGTCCAGATCCGCTGATAAAGAGCAGCCGAGCGGCGAGGCCGGCGCGGCAAGACGAACAACCTCAGGATGAACCACCAGAGCAGCCGGTTGCGCTCGACGACGCGTGGGTCGCCCAGAAACTGGCGGAGATATCGACGAAGCGCCGCCGGCGTCGGCGCATCCGGCGTGCCGAGCTGCGCGAGCAGCACGCCAATCCGGCCATCGTTCGCGTGCGGGTGTGGTGCGTCCAGACGGGAGGCTCCCGAAGCAGACCGTGACAATCCGACGACCCTTTTCCTATCATAGCCGGGCGTGTCACAGCCCCTCCTCGTGGTGACCGGTCCGGCCATCTCCGACGTCCCATGAAAACCGTCACGGTGGTCGGCGGCGGTTTCTCCGGGCTTGCGACGGCGTACTACCTGTCGCTCGTGGGATTCCCTGTCGAGATCTACGAGAAGACCGATCGACTCGGCGGCCTCATCTCGACGGTCCAGACGCCCCACGGTCCCGTCGAAACCGCGGCAATCGGGATGAAGAACTCGGCGCGCGTCGATGCCGTCTGCCGGGATCTCGGGCTGCGGATGCTGTGCTCCAACGGCTCGGCCAGCCGCGCTGGATATGTCTACCGCCAGCGCCCGAGGCGGTGGCCCCTGGGCCCGGGCGAATCGCTCGCGATGGTGGCGCGCTTCGCAACGGCGACTGCGCGGGGCTCGCGGCGCCCCCGGCCGCTCGAGACCGTCGAGCAATGGGGTGCGCGCGTGCTGGGTCGCGGGGCGACCCCCTGGCTCCTCGGCCCGTTCCTGCAAGGCAGATATGCCGCAGATCCCTCCTCCTTGAGCGCGTCGCTCCTGTTTGGCAACGGAGAGCCGACCACCCGGCGCTCACCGGGAGGCGTAGTGGCTCCCGTCGGAGGCATGCAGCAGCTCATCGACGCCCTGGCGTGCCACCTGCGGGCCCGCGGCGTCAATATCCGGCTGAACACGCCGGTAAGGCTGAATGGCTCGACGCCCGCCGTCATCTGCACCTCGGCGTGCGATGCCGCAGAGATCCTGCGTGATGCCGCTCCGATTGCCAGTCGGGCGCTCTCGACGATTGACATGCTCCCGTTGGTCCGCGTCACGGCCTTCTACACTGACGAGGAAACGCCTCAGCGCGGGCGCGGGATCCTGTTTCCGCGAAGTGGAGACATCCGCGCGCTCGGCGTGCTCTTCAGCACGAACATCTTTCCCAATCGCGAAGGGCTGTACTCCGAGAGCTGGATCTACGGAGGCGCGGCGGATCGTGATGCCGTGCACCTGTCCGAGCACGATCTGGGCGTGTTGATGGATCGCGACCGGCAGGTGCTCTGCGGACGATCCGTTACACCCGTCGCGAGATTGGTGCACCGTTGGCGTGCAGCGTTGCCGCACTATGACCTGCAGCTCGAGTCCGTGCGGGCGCGCGGCCTCGATTTGCCGAAGGGCGTCTTCATCGTGGGGAACTACGTGGGTGGCATCGGCGTGCCGATGCTGCTCGAGCAGGCCGCTGCCGTCGCCACCCGGGTACGCGAGACGGCGTAATTGCGGAGAGGTTGTTGCGAGGCGCATAGGAGGCAGGTCCATGTCCCGTCACCCCGATCCTGAGGTGCTCGTCGTCGGCGCCGGTCCGGTCGGTCTCGTTGCGGCCTTGTTCCTGCAGCAGAACGGGGTCCGGGTGGAAGTCGTCGACATGCACCAGCGAACGACTCAGCACAGCTACGCGCTCGCGATCCATCCACGGACGCTCCGGGTTCTCGAAGCGGCCGGGCTCTCCGAAGGACTGATCGGCGCGGGGCGAACGCTGACGAAGGTCGCCTACTACGAAGGCGGGGAAAGGCGCGCCGAGATCGACTACTCGGCCCTCGCTTCCAGGCATCCGTATCTCCTCGTCCTCCGACAAAGCGTGCTGGAGAGGGCCGCCGAGGAGGCGCTCCATCAGCGGAAGCTCAAGGTCCTCTGGGGACACCGGCTCCAGGCCCTCACCACGGCCGGTGCGACCATTCGAGCGGAAGTCGCCAGGCTCGACCAGGTCGCGACGGGCTACCCCGTCGCCCGAACCGAGTGGCTCGTGGTTGGAAGCGAGACGATCCAACCAACCTATGTCATCGGCGCCGACGGGTACGACTCGGCCGTGCGGCGGATGGCTGGCATCGAGATGACCGAGCACGGCGGCGGCCAGGTCTTCTCCGTGTATGAGATCGAAGCGGCCGGGGAGCTTCCCGCCGAGATGCGCGTCATTCTCGATCCAGACCTGACGAGCGTCTACTGGCCCCTCGAGGACGGGCGATGCCGCTGGGGATTTCAGATCCAGGACGCCTCGGAACATGCGGCATCGATGGAGCGGCTCGGGCAGCTGATCGCGGCGAGGGCTCCCTGGTGGACGGCGCGGCCAACCGAGATTTACTGGTCAACGCTCGGCCTCTTCGAGTCGCGCCTTGCCCGAAGCTTCGGCCAGGGAGGCGTCTGGCTCGCCGGGGACGCCGCGCATCAGGCGGCTCCGGTCGGCGTCCACAGTATGAATTCGGGGTTGGTGGAAGCGCGCGAGCTGGCATCGCGCATGACGCGGATTCTGCGCGCGGGGGGAACGCCATCCCTTCTTAAGGAGTTCGCGACCGAGACGCGCGAGGCGTGGCAAGGGCTTCTCGGCGCAGGCCGGACGGTGCGCGCGCTTGCGGGGGCCGACCCGTGGGTCCAGCAGACCGCGGCGCGGATCGCCGCCTGCATTCCTGCTTCGGGAGACGACCTCGAAACGCTGCTCCAGCAGATTGGCCTGACCGTCCGCGACGTCGCTTGACTCGCGCGAGGCCGCGATAGTACAAACCCGCCACTTTCAAAAACTCAAAAGCGGGGAACAGGTTTGGCCCAAACCGAAGCAGAACTGCTCGACAACCCTGTTCTGGGTCGCCCCACGCTCATCCTGCGATCGCCGGACTTTCATTCCATTACAGAGGTCGTCTCGGAACCGGTCGAGCGGAAAACACCGATCGGCTGGTGGCTCTTCTTCATCCCTTCCGTCGCGCTCCTCGGCCTTCTCGGCGTGGCGGTCTCGTGGCTGTTCTGGGAGGGGATCGGCGTCTGGGGGCTCAACGTTCCCGTCGGCTGGGCGTGGGACATCACGAACTTCGTGTTCTGGGTAGGCATCGGGCACGCCGGGACGCTGATCTCCGCGATCCTCTTCCTCTTCCGGCAGAAATGGCGCACCTCCATCAACCGGGCGGCCGAGGCGATGACCATCTTCGCGGTCATGTGCGCCTTGACGTTCCCGGGGATCCACGTTGGACGCGTCTGGGTCGCCTACTTCATGTTCCCGATCCCGAACCAGATGGGCGTGTGGCCCAACTTCAGGAGCCCTCTTCTCTGGGACGTCTTTGCGGTCAGCGTGTACGGCACGGTCTCGGCGCTCTTCTGGTACGTCGGCTTGATTCCGGACCTGGCGATGATTCGGGATCGGGCGAAAACCCGCACCAGGCAGTTCGCCTACGGTCTTCTCGCGCTCGGCTGGCGAGGCTCCGTGCGGCAATGGCACCACTACGAGACCGCCTATCTCGTCCTCGCGGCACTCGCGACCCCCCTGGTCCTCTCCGTTCATTCGGTCGTGTCGATGGACTTCGCGGTCTCCCTCATCCCGGGGTGGCATACCACGATCTTCCCACCCTACTTCGTCGCGGGCGCGATCTTTTCCGGGTTCGCCATGGTCTTGACGCTCATGGTGATCTGCCGCAAGGTGTTCCGCCTCGAACACATCATCACCCTCCGGCACTTCGACTACATGGCGAAGATCATGCTGGTGACCGGGACGATGGTCGGCTACGCCTATGCCAACGAGTTCTTCACCTCCTGGTATAGCGGCAACCCTTACGAGGTCTTCACGTTCCGGAATCGTGCGATGGGCCCGTACGCCTGGGCCTACTGGACCATGGTCACCTGCAACGTGATCAGCCCCCAGTTCTTCTGGTTCAAGAAGGCGCGCACGAGCATCCCGATCCTGTTCGTGCTGTCAATCGTCATCAACATCGGCATGTGGTTCGAGCGGTTCGTCATCATCGTGACGTCGCTGCACCGTGACTTCCTCCCGTCGTCCTGGGGCTATTTCAGTCCCACGATCTGGGACGTCTCGTGCCTGCTCGGGAGCTTCGGGCTCTTCTTCACGATGTTCTGCCTGTTCGTCCGGTTTCTTCCGATGGTGGCAACCTCGGAGGTCAAGACCGTCCTGCCGCAGGCCGATCCGCACGGCGAGCCCGGACCCGAACGTGAGATCAAGCGTGCGCCGAGCCCCGCGGCCAGCCCGACTGCCGCCCCAGCCCGCTCCGGAGGGCGCTTCGCGCTGCCGCTACTCCCCCAACTCCCAAAGGGGCCCTACTACGGCCTCCTGGCGAAATTCGCGACGCCGGCGGACCTCTATCACGCGTGCGAGCGGGTGCGTGACGCGGGCTTCACCCGGTGGGACGCCCACACGCCGTTTCCCGTGCACGGCCTCGAGGGCGCGATGGGGCTCCGGCGTTCCTTGCTTCCCTGGATCGTCCTCGTCATGGGATTGACGGGAGCCGCGGCAGGGTTTGGCCTGCAGTGGTGGGTCCACGCCAGCGCGTACCCCCTTGTGATCAGCGGCAAGCCGTACTTTTCCTGGCCGGCCTTCATTCCGATCACGTTCGAGGTGGCCGTCCTCTTCGCAGCGCTCGGCGCCGTCTTCGGCATGCTCGGCCTGAACCGGCTCCCGATGCACTACCATCCGCTCTTCCAATCCAAGGTCTTCGAGCAGGCGACCGACGACGCCTTCTTTATCTCGATTGAATCCTGGGATCCCCGGTTCGATGCGTCGGCAAACGGGAAGCTGCTGGAATCCCTCGGCGCACGAAGCGTCGAGCTGCTGGAGTCCTGAATGACCTCCGAACGCGACCACGTGGCGCTCCGGCCCGAACAGGTCACGATCCCGCCGGGCCACCCGTGGAACCGCATTCCGGTCTTTGGCGCCGCCCTTGCCCTGCTGGGCGCAGCGGCCTGCGCGATTCTGGGGCCGGCCGATCCGAAGCAGTTCTTCTTTTCGTGGCTCGTCTCGTTCCTGTTCTTTCTGAGCCTGGCCCTCGGTGCGCTCTTCTTCGTCCTGATCCAGTACGCGACCCAGGGAGGATGGGGGATCGTGCTGCGACGGATCGGCGAGACGGTCTTCGCAGTGCTCCCCGTGATGGCGGCACTATTTCTCCCACTGCTGCTCGGTCTGCGCGATCTCTACTCCTGGGCCGTCCCCGGCGCAGCCGAGCACGATGCGCTTCTCCGCTGGAAGGCGCCATACCTCAACATGCCGTTCTTCCTGATCCGGGCGGCAATCTACTTCGCAAGCTGGTCCCTCATCTCCCTCCTGTACTACCGCGGCTCGCGCAGCCAGGACGCGACGGGTGATCCTCGGGTGTCGGCCCGACTGCGCCGCCTCGCCGGGCCCTCCATCATCGTCCTTGCACTGACCCAGACCTTCGCCTCGATCGACTGGATCATGTCGCTCACGCCGCACTGGTACTCGACCATGTTCGGCGTCTATTTCTTCGCGGGTTCCTTCGTCGGGTTCATCGCGCTGCTCTCGGTCGTCGCGGCGGCGATGCGCAGCGCGGGGCTGCTCGACACCGTCATCAGCGCCGAGCATCTGCAGGACGTGGGAAAGCTGCTGTTCGGGTTCACGGCGTTCTGGGCCTACATCGCCTTTTCACAGTTCTTCCTCATCTGGTACGCGAACCTCCCGGAGGAGACGATCTTCTACAAGGCGCGGCTCGAGGGGTCCTGGCAGATGGTCTCCGTCCTCCTCATGGCGGGCCACTTCGGGATTCCCTTCTTCTACCTGATGGGGCGCCCCGTCAAGCGGAGGGGAGCGACCCTGGCCATTGGCGGGGCGTGGCTCCTCGCGATGCACTTCGTGGATCTCTACTGGCAGGTCATGCCGACGCTCCATCCCCAAGGCGTTCGTCCGTCGACTCTGGACGTGGCGGCGTTTGTCGCCATCGGCGGTGGCTTCGTGGCGGCGGCGAGCTGGCTGATGCGCCGACAGGCGCTCGTGCCGATACGCGACCCGAGACTTGCCGAGTCTCTGGCGTTCGAGAACGCCTGAGGGGGAAGCGTGGGCTTCCCGCCTTTACACCTGAGTTCCGTCCGGCTTTCGAAGGCGCGTCAGGTGGTGTAGAGTTCGACCGAGACCAAGCGTCTGCGATGACGAAAGGGGCAGGGGGTTATGACGAAGGAGCCGATCGTGCGTGCGACAGGGAAGAGGTTGTGGCTGGCGGCCGGGCTGGTCGCGGCGATGTGGCCGGGCGTTGCGGTGGCCGCCTCGACCGTCACTGGAACCGTCACCTTCGACGGGAAAGCCCCTGCGCTCAAGCCCATCGCCATGGACGCCGACCCGGTCTGCGCCGGAAAGCACTCGGGACCCGTGGCCAACGAGATGCTCGTCCTTGGATCCGGCAATACCATGGGAAACATCATGGTGTGGGTCTCGAAGGGGCTCCCGGCCGGTAAGACGTTTCCCGTCCCGAAGACTCCAGTCGTCATCGACCAGAACGGCTGCCTGTACAAGCCGCACGTGATGGGGATCATGATCGGTCAAACCTACCGGATCCTCAATTCCGATGGCATCCTTCACAACATCCACACGCTGCCCAAGATCAACCCGGCGTTCAACAAGGGGATGCCGCCGACGCTCAAGGAGGCGACGACGGTCTTCGAGAAGCCGGAAGAGGTCTTCCACATCAAGTGCGACGTTCACCCCTGGATGAGCGCTTACCTCGCCGTGTTCACGCATCCGTTCTTCTCGGTGACGAACACCGACGGCAAGTTCACGATCTCGGGTCTCGACCCGGGGACTTACCAGATCACCGCGTGGCACGAGCGGCTGGGGACACAAACGGCCTCCGTCACGGTTGGGGCCAGCGATACGAAGACCCAGAACTTCAAGTTCACAATGCCTGCCGCGAAGTAGCCACGGGGAGATCGGCCGCATGAGCGAGCAAGAAGCCGTCGCCGGACACACGCCTCACGTCGCGCACGAAGCTCATCACGAGGAGCTTGGCTTCTGGCGCCAGTACGTCTTCTCGACAGACCACAAGGTGATCGGCATCCAGTACTCCGTCACCGGCCTGCTGTTCCTCTTCTTCGGCTTTTCGCTGATGATGATCATGCGCTGGCAGCTCGCCTACCCGGGCGCTCCGCTGCCGCTCATCGGCGGGCTCTTCGGCGACGCGCGCATGCCAGGCGGGATCATGCTCCCCGAGTTCTACAACGAGCTCGGGGCGATGCACGGCACCATCATGGTCTTCCTCGGCGTGGTCCCACTCGCGGTCGGAGGATTCGGGAACTTCGTGGTTCCGCTGCAGATTGGAGCCCCGGACATGGCGTTCCCGAGGCTCAACATGGCGAGCTACTGGTTCTTCTTCCTCGGCGGCGTGACGATGCTCGTCAGCTTCCTTGTCCCGGGGGGAGCCGCGCAGTCGGGGTGGACCTCTTACGCACCCCTGTCGGTTATCGCGGGCACGGGCCAGACGATGTGGCTCATCGGGATGATCTTTCTGATCACCTCGTCGCTGCTCGGCGCCATCAACTTCATCACGACGATCATCCAGCTGCGCGCGAAGGGGCTGACGTTCATGCGGTTCCCCTTCTTCGTGTGGGCCCAGTTCGTCACTGCCTTCCTCCTCCTCATGGCCTTCCCGCCGCTCGAGGCCGCGGGGGTGATGCAGCTGATGGATCGCCTGGCCGGCACGAGCTTCTTCCTGCCGAGCGGCCTCGTGGTCAGCGGCCAGGTTCTCCACAACGCGGGCGGAGGCAACCCGCTCCTCTGGCAGCACCTCTTCTGGTTCCTGGCGCACCCGGAAGTCTACGTCCTGATCCTTCCGGGGATGGGCATCGTGGCCGAGATCATCGCGAACAACACGCGGAAGCCGCTGTGGGGCTACCGTACGATGGTCTACTCGCTGGTCTTCCTCGGCTTCATGTCGTTCATCGTCTGGGCGCACCACATGTTCATGACCGGCATGGGGACGACGATGGCGGCGTTCTTCCAGACGACCACGATGATCATCTCGATCCCCTCGGTCGCGATCCTCACGGCCCTCGTCATCTCGCTCTGGGGCGGGTCGATACGCTACAACACCCCGATGCTCTTCGCGATCGCCTTTCTCCCGATGTTCGGCATCGGCGGGCTGACGGGCCTTCCGCTCGGCTTGAACGTCTCGGACATCCCGCTGCACGACACCTACTACGTCATCGCCCACTTCCACTACGTCGTCGCTCCGGGGACGATCTTCGCCCTCTTCGCGGGGATCTACTACTGGTACCCGAAGGCGACTGGACGGAAGATGAACGAAACGCTCGGAATGATCCACTTCGTGGGCTCGTTCATCTGCATGAACGTCGTCTTCATGCCCATGTTCTGGGTGGGGCTGGCGGGGGTGTCGCGGCGACTGTATGACGGTGGGGCGGCCTACCAGTTTGCACAGCCGGTGCTCCACCTGAACGCGGTGTCCTCGTGGGGCGCGTGGATCATGGCGCTCTTCCAGATTCCCTTCATCTTCAATTTCTTCTGGAGCATCTGGAAGGGCGAGAAGACCGACCAGAATCCCTGGCAGGCTACGACGATCGAGTGGGCGGCTCCCTCGCCTCCGCCGCACGGCAATTTCCTCGAGCCCCCGCAGGCGTATCGCGGGCCCTACGAATACAGCGTTCCCGGAGCGGCCAGAGACTTCGTGCCGCAGTACGAGGCCTGATTCGAGATGGAAATCCCCTACACCGTCGAACTACGCCGCGACACCGGTCTGAACAACGGCAAGATCGGGATCTGGTTGTTCCTGGCCTCGGAAGTCATGCTGTTCGGGGCCTTGTTCGCGAGCTACATCCTGATTCGGACGGGGATGCCGAGCTGGCCGCGGGGAGACACGATTCTGAATGTCCCGCTCGCCACGTTCAACACGCTCGTCCTGATCTCGTCCTCCGTCACGATGGTGATGGCCTGGGCGTCGCTGATGCGCCGCCGCCTGGGAACCTTTCGAATCTACATGGGAGCGACGATCCTGCTGGGGTTCGTCTTCCTGGTGGTCAAGTACTTCGAGTACAGCCACAAGTTCGAGACCGGGCTCTTTCCCAGCACCAACAATTTCCTGGCCCTCTACTTCACCCTGACCGGCCTGCACATGCTCCACGTGTTCGGCGGGATGTGTGTGAACGCCTATCTCCTGGGGCCCGGCTCGAAGCTCTGGAAGACGAACCCGGAGTGGTTCACGAATCGCGTCGAGAACTCGGGCCTCTTCTGGCATTTCGTGGATCTGGTCTGGATCTTCCTGTTCCCGACCCTCTATCTCCTGTAGGCGAGCGTCCATGACGAGCGACCACGCAGCCGACATCGACAAGCACGTCAGGGTCTACCTCACCGTCTTCGCCGCGCTCCTGGTGCTGACGGTCGTCACGGTGGCGATCTCCCGCTTCCACCTGCCCGTCCATCAGGCCGTGACCATTGCCCTGATCGTTGCGACCATCAAGGGATCGCTGGTGGCCTGCTACTTCATGCACCTGATCTCCGAGAAGAAGCTGATCTACGCGGTTCTCGCGCTGACCGCTGTCTTCTTCATCGCCCTGCTGGCCCTTCCCGTCGTCACCGTCCACGACGGCTTCTGGGTTCATTGATCGATGAACCTCAGGATGGTCCACGCCGTGCTGATCCTGCTCTCCGCGATCCTCGCGGTGGTGTTCGGGGTCTGGTGTCTGGGGCAGTACTGGCGGCAGGATGGTGTTTTCAACCTCGTCGCAGCCATCACGGCGTTCGCCGTCTCGTGCGGTCTGGTCGTTTACGATTCGTGGTTCCTGCGCAAGACAAGGACGCTGCGATGATCCGCCTCCGCAGCTACGCTGCTACGGCGAGGCAAGCCTTGACGACGGCGATCATGATGATTGGAGCGAGTTCGACCGTCCTGGCCTGCCCGGTGTGCTTCGGCGCGGAGGAGAGCCCGCTGATCGACGGTGCCAAGCTCGGCGTCGTCGCGCTGGTGGCGGTCACCCTTGCGGTGCAGCTCGGCTTCGTGAGTTTCTTCCTCTATCTTCGCAAACGCGCGAAGCAGATGGCGGAACTCGATCTTGAAGCCGAATGGTCGGATCTCCAACGAGGGGCGAGATCACAATGACTGAGTGGCTGGGACTCCCGGCGCTCGCCGCAGTGAATGGCGGGCAGATCGACAGCCTGATTGGCTGGACGCACATCTTCATGTTCGTCCTGTTCGTCGGGTGGGGGAGCTTTGTTACCTACTGCCTGGTCCGATTCCGCCGTTCACGGAATCCGGTGGCCGACTACAAGGGGGTCACGACGCACGCGTCGAGCTACCTCGAAGGCGGTGTGGCGATTGTCGAGGCGGTTCTGCTGCTCGGGTTCTCTGTTCCGATCTGGGCCGCGAGGGTCGACCACCGTCCCCCGGAGAGCGAGGCGCTGGTCGTCGAGGTCACTGGCGAGCAGTTCGCCTGGAACGCCCACTACGCCGGCCCGGACGGTCGATTCGGCCGCACCGACATCACGATGATCGATCTCCAGTCGAACCCGCTGGGACTCGATCGCTCCGACCCGGCCGCCAAAGACGACGTCACCACCGTCAATCAGCTGTTCCTGCCGGTCAACAAGCCGATTATCGTGAAGCTGAGAAGCAAGGATGTCATCCACAGCTTCGGCGTGCCGGAGTTCCGCGTAAAGCAGGACGCCGTGCCCGGCCTCACGATCCCGATCTGGTTCATCCCCAACGTCACGACCGCCGAGATGCGGACCCGAACCAGGAATCCCGAATTCCAGTACGAGATCGCCTGCGCGCAGCTCTGTGGTCTGGGTCATGCCCACATGCGGGGATTTGTCACCGTCCTTGGACCTGAGGAGTTCCAGAAGTGGATCGATGACAAGGTCAAGGAATCGCTCGAGGCCGGATCGAATCCCTTCCAGTAGCCGCGAGTCCTCGAACGCGAGTCGCTGACGCCGGGGGTTTCAGCGCATGAACTGTCCCGGATGCCATCAGCAGATCGAGGAAGTGCCGCTCGAGGCCACGATCTGCTCGACATCGGCGTGGCGCTCTCGAGACTGCTCGGCAAGTAGGCGGAACAGGGGCGCGCGGACTACGAAGCTCCCTTCTCGATCTTGAGTTCGACGCGCCGGTTCTTCTGGCGTCCATCCGCCGTGCCGTTGTCAGCGACGGGCTGCGTTGCCCCCAAGCCCTGTGTGGTGATGCAGGCTGCCACGATTTGCCCCTGAGTCACCAGCCAGTCTCTCACCGACCGCGCACGATTCCGGGAAAGCAGCTCGTTCGTCTTCGCAGTGCCGACGTTGTCGGTGTGTCCCTCGATGACGATGGGATGTGCAGGATAGGCCCGCAGCAGCGACGCGAGCTGCATCAGTGACTCCTGCGCCAGGGGCTTCAGTTCGAACTTGGCGGTATCGAACAGCACCTCCGCGCCGAAGCGGATGCGAATCTCGGTCTCGTTTTCCGTGACGCCGAGCAGCCCGCGGTTGTCCAGTACGTCCTTGTTGAAGTCCTGCAGCCGGAAAATCCTCTCCGGTCCGCCAGGGGGCGTGACGAAGAGCTTGAGCCCGATCTCCGTCGCCGGTCCCTGGAAGTAGCTCAAGCGAAGACGATGATCACCCTGCCTCAGCGTCACGGCGCCGGCCATCTCGGTCATGGCGTGGACGCCGTCGTTGTCCACGACCAAAGCCCTGTCCAGGTATAGCTTCGACCCGTCATCCGATTCGAGGCGAAACCCGTACTCGCCTGCCTCAGGGATGTAGATCGATCCCTCGTAGTCCAGCGCGAACCATTCAAACCGATCTGTGACGCCGGGGAAGCCAATCGTAAACTCACGTGCGCCGATTTCCCACCGGTCGGTGAAGACAGACCCCTCGCTCTTCAACGACGCGAAGTCGGGTAGGCTTCGAGCGTCTTCTGACAGGAAGTAGATCCTGCCTTCGATGCTGACCGGAGTCTTCGTCGCCGTACCGAACGCGCTGTCACCAGCGGGCGTGCATGTCCCCATCGCCACTGGCCTGACACTGCCCGCCTGATCGGCGCCTGCCAACAATGCCAGCACCGGAACGAGTCTCAGCGTCGTCATCGCGCGATCTCCGCCATTCCGAGCAGTTTGTCTCGTGGGTTACGGACGGCGGGTCCGGATCGGAACGTGCGGAGCCAACCGGCGCAGGGCAGCTCGCCGCCGACCGGAAGCGGCTGACGATTCCGGCGGTCGCGGCCGATGCCGCGACGCTATCCGAAGGCCTTCGGCGTCGGCATTCGCGCGCGAATCCGCTCGAGTTCCTCGACGGTCACGCGGCCGATGCCGTTCTTGCGGCAGGAGTCTTCGACAGCCCGCACGACCATTCCCCGGACGAACGCGGGGATCTTCTTCATCCGTTCAGAGGCCGCGTCGTCCCACGCGATCGTGGTGGGTGATACGGCGCCGTACTCGATGGTGCGAACGCCAACCTCTCCTGAGGCGGCGTCAGTGCCTGCCTCGCCGAAGCGCCGCGGGCGCGAAGGCGGGATCGTGAGCCAAGGGGAGCCCGCGAACTTCCCGGGAACATGCGTGCAGAGCGGATCTTCCGCCATCACGTCGCCAGTCATCCCGTAAGCCCTTGCGCGACAGCCGCCGCAATGCCCGTTCAACTCGCACGCCCCGCAACGCCCGCCCAATGACGCTCGCTGGCGAATGCCGGTGAACAGGGCCGAGGAGGTCCACAGCTCTTCGAGGCTGGCACTGCGCAGCGACCCGGCGAAGAGCGGCAGGTACGGGCAGGGGGTGACATCACCGTTCGGCCGGATCCCCATGTAGTGCGTCCCGGCCGGGCATCCGCCGGCCCCCCCGGAGTACACCCTGATCGGCGTGTCGCCTTCCGCGGGGAACAGGTCACTCTCCTTCTTTTCCAGAACGGTCTTGACGTAGTGCGGCGCGCACTTCGCGTTCACGACCATGCGGCCCTTGTACTTCCGCTGAATCAGGTAGAGATCGGAGAGCACCTCGTCGTACTGCGCCGGGGTCATGTCCGACACGAACTGTCCGCGCCCCGTCGGGACCAGGAAGTAGAGGTTCCAGACCTTGGCGGCCAGGCGATCGTGCGCGAAATCGGCGATCGCCTCGAGCTCGCCGAGATTGTGCGAGCCCGCGGTGGTCTGCACGATGAACGGGAGGCCGGTGCGATTGAGGATCTCCGCGCCCTCCACCGTGTTTCGCCAGGCACCACGCACTTTCCGGAAGCCGTCGTGACGGTCGGGATCGAGCGCATCGAGCGAAAGGGACAGTCCCCGTGCGCCGGCTTCCATGAGACGCTGCGCCACGTTCCCGGTAATGCGCACGCCGTTGGTACCGACGACCACCCACAGGCCACGCTCCGCCGCCCGCCGGACGATCTCGAGGATGTCGCGACGCAAGAGCGGTTCGCCGCCAGTCAGGATGGTCAAGCACTCGGGCGCGAACGCCGCAATGTCGTCGATGACCTTGAAGCACTCTTCAGTGCCGAGTTCGCTCCGATCGGCGAAGTTCTCCGTGGCGACCAGCGGCGTTGCCCCCGCGTCGAGATAGCAGTGCTCGCAGGCGAGGTTACAGCGGTAAGTGAGGTTCCAGGAGACGACGTAGGGCCGGGCGAAGTGGCTGGCGTCTGTCTGCGGCATGCTTCATCTCGATCGACGATCAACTACATGCCGAAGAAGTCGCGGGCCTCGTCGAGGATCTTCTCGTCCACTTCCGAGATCCCCCGCTCTCGAGCAAATCGCTCGATGCCGGTCCGCGCCATGGGGCGGACGAACTCGGGAATGTTCACGAGCCTGGCTTCCGCCGCGGCCGTCCACTGTACGGTAATCGGCTCGCCCGCCTCGCCGGGCCCGCCCTGAGCCGAGTCCAAGGGGCGCGCCTCACGGCCGTCGGTCGCCGGAATCATGGCACCGAACGGACACTTCGTACCAGCCGGTGAATCCGTGGACGAAGCCGGGCCCGCTTTCGCGGACGCTTCGGCGCGGTCAGGACCGATCCGCACGCCAAGCGACTGGACGACTTGTGTCTCGTACGCATTGGTCAGCATCGCTATCTCGTAGCCGCACTCGGGGCACGAGTAGACGACCGACAGTGAGCCGCGCTCGGGCGGACCGACCGTCTGGAGCTTCATCGGGCTGTCGCAGGGGACACAGAGGAACTTCATCGCGGAGGCTCCTCGCCTGGCCGTCGCTCACGCGCCGCATGAGCGGAGGCTGGCGTTGTCGATTCGAGGCTGTCCAGAAGCTGCTGCGCTACATGGTCGAGGGCCCGGCCAACGGGGGTGTCGGGCAGTTCCGTCAGAGCGAGCCCACGATCGCAGTGTCGTGCAAGCTCGGGATCGAATGGGACGGTCCCGAGGCAGGGGATGGTCAGGGCCGATGGTTCCGCCTTCGCTGAGGCTTCGGCGGACCAGTCCGGCGAGACAAAGAGCGGCCTGATGGCGTTGCAGTCGCGGCAGTAATAGCCGCTCATGTTCTCGACGTAACCGAGGAGGCGATTCGGGCCCTTCGACAGCGCTGCCGCCGAGCGCGCCACCACGCCTCGCGCGACCTCGGAAGGGATCGTCACGAGCAGGAACGACGTCCGCGCCCCGAGAAAATCGGCGTACTGGACGGTCCGCTCCGCTCCCGGCGGCAGATCGAACATGAGAAGATCGAGCGCTCCCCACTCGAAGGACCTGAGGATTTCGCTCAGGAGCGCGAACTCCTTCGTGGCGCGCCACGTATGCGACTCTCCGTGCGCCGCGCTCTCGAACTCGAGCGACTCCGACTCCGGGATCAGCGAGCCCATCGAGAAGACCCCGATCCCGCTCCTGGTCCGCGGGAGCGCGACCTTGTGGCTGCCGGGAACGAACAGCGCCCCCTGGACACCCGCCATGCGCGCCTGTGACGGACCGTTGAAGTCCGCGTCCAGGATGGCAATCCGAAGTCCCCTGGCGCGCAGAGCCCCCGCGAGATGCAGGGTCAAGGTGCTCTTGCCGACGCCCCCCTTGCCGGAGCCCACGGCCACGAGATGGCGCACGCCGGCGAGCCCGTCGGTGATGCGGGTGCGCTGCTCGGCAACCTGCTCGAGGACTCTGGATCCTCCGTCGCCGACGATGTCGTGGTAGCGCTTCATTCCCGGCGTTAGCCTACACCTACAGTTGCGCGATGGTTTAAAAGACCGTCGAGTGCAGGAGGACCTCGAAGTGGCCGTTCTCTGCCTCGCGGCAGGCGTCGAACGGGATGGATCCAAGGACGCGTAGCTGGCTGGTGTCTGGATCGTGGTCGACCTGGACGCAGTCGCCAGCCTCGAACATTCCGGTTCGGGCGATGAGGTCGATCACGTTCGTGCCGAAGTCGTTGTCCGCACGTGTCAGCAGATAGACCGCTGGCGCCATCTTCAGGAAGTCCATGAGATACGAGCGGCACGCTTCCGGCTCGATGTGCTGCAGGACGAGTGCGGCAAAGATCAAATCGAAGCGGCTCTCGCGAAGGTCATTCCAGTCGTCGCTCAACACCTCGACCCCGTCGCCAGCCATCGTCCGACACCGCTCGATCATCGGTGGTAGATCGAAACCGGTGATGTGGCGCGCGATGGTCTTCAGATACGGAAAATTCCGCCCGAGCCCGCAGCCGAAGTCGAGCACGCGATTCACGGGCAAAGGAAGTGCGAATGTTGGCACGTACGGCGTGAACGGCTTTCCGTCCTTGTAGCCGCTCAGAATGTGCTCGCGCACATCTTCTGCGTCTGGAGACCGCGCTACCGAGAGCCAATGATTCAGACCGGGCATCGCTCTTTGCAGCCTATCGTACCCCACCATCGAGCTACTCGGACCGCGGCTTCGCTGCATAGAGTCGGTGCGCACGGGCTTGACGGAAACCGAGTGTCTCCAGCAACTCTTGTGAGATTTCGGAGGGGTGGACCTTCGGGAACCTGATCGTCCTCATGCCTTGTGCGGTGAGTCGAGAGAGTAGCTGTTTCAGCCGGGCTCCACCGTCTTCGACGAAAGTGCGGAGCGAAAGAATCTCCGCCGCCGGTCCCCCCTCCGTCGAGGCTCCGGCGAGGTAAAGGACGTAGGCCTCGAATCGCTCGTCCGAGGCGACGGCGAGACCCGCGATGTCGTCCTTCCTCGCCGTGAAGGTCTCGACCGAACGCTCCCAGCATGGCGGATGTGCGTCGTCCAGGAGGCCGTTGGCGGCGAGATCGTCGACCGTGACAGGAATCACGAACCCTTCGACTCCGTTCGTCCTGAGCGTATCGTCCTCGTCGCCCTCGAGTACGTAGTCCGTCAGGGCGGCTTCCTGCACATATCCGCTTGCGCTGAACAGCTCGCATGCAGGGGCAAGAGCTTCGTCAACTTCGGCGACGATTCGCGGGGGACCGAGAATCGCGAGCTTCGACCCGAGCGAAGCAAGCAGGTGACGGCCATGACCCTGTCGACGATGATCGGGATGAACGGCAATCCTGTGGACGAGCGTAGCGGAAGGCCGCTTGGCGCCGATGAGCACGCCGATCGGGTCGGCGCCCGAGAAGGCGACCATGCAGCTGCTGCACCAGACCTGGAGGTCGCGGATCGACCGCTTGAACGCGACGGGCGTCATCGGCGGCTGGTCGGGAAAGTACGGCGACCAGCAGCGATTCAACGCGCCGACGAGAAGCTCGATGTCGTCTGAGCGGCAGAAGCGATACGCCGTCACGCGTCGTGCTTCGATCTCACCTCGTTGAGGTATCCGCCGCCGTTCGAGTCCTGGACGTCCTCCCGAGGCGTGCCGGAGCTTACCGTCGGCCGCGCCGGCGTCGCAGCTCCTGGACTCGCGCCAGGCGCGGAATAAGACGCGATCATCTCGGCCATCATCTTCTTGCCGATTTCGATCCCCTCTTCGACCAAGGCAAGATCGATCGTCGCCGCCGCGCGCTCCCGCGCAAGCTCCTCGATCCGCTCCTGTGTCTTGCTCCGCATGTACCCTGCCGGCACCCGGAGCACCCGCTGAGCGGCCTCGTTGGTCCACTCGAAGATCGAGATCAGCGGGTTCTTCTTGTCGTCGCGCGCGATGAGCTTCGCCTCCCCACTCGGACTATCCCCCATCGAGGCTGCTGTGAGCACAGTCGCAGAGGCGGACGGGATGTCGAGCGGCGTCCCGGTCTCCTCCTCGATCACCTGTCGTGCGAAGTCGAGGGTAATCGCGTCGAGCTTCATCATGCGCGCGCGCTTTTCCACACGCGCCTTCACGCGACGGCGCTGATAGGCGTTCTTCATGGTCCAGAGGCCCTTCCTGGCATCCTCGGACCACCGAAGCTTGCGCCCGTCGTAGGTCGTTTCCTCCTCCAGGCCTCCCTCCACTTCGGCAATCTTCTCGATCATCTCTCGGGAGATGACTTCGAAATCCGCGGCGCCGCAGACGGTGCACTTCACGGCGCCGCTCTGCGTGGCCGCAACGCCGCACGCCCGGCAGATCGACACGGGGCCGGACTTCGCCCGCTCGAGGGCTACCGCCTCGGCCAGCGCCTTGGTCGCGGCCGAGGCGCTTTTCGGCATGAACCGATCCATGGCTTCGTCGATCACCGCGTTCGTGATCACCGAATGCCCCTTCTCGAGCGCCAGGCGAAGGACACCGGTGCGCGCGATGCCCTTGACCTGCTCGGGCACGTGCGTCATGCGCTCCTCGGCCTCGGGCGTCCATCGGACGGTCTCCTCGGCGCGCACGTCGAGGCGCGGGACCTCGAGGCGCGTGGAGAGCAGGACATCGCACGTCGCCGCCCGCAGAATGTTTTCGACATTGCTCCCCAGCCCGGTCTCGTCCTTCGGGCTGTGCACGCCAATCCGCCCCAGCACGATGAGCCAGGGATTCGTCTTCCGCGCGTGGTCGAGGATCTTCTGGAAGGCCTTGCCGTCGAGCAGCGTCTTCTTGATCTCGACGCCCGCTTCGCTGGCCATCCGCTCACCGACCTCGAGATGGGACTGATAGATCTGCGCCAGCCCGGTGTCGATGATCTCCTCGTGGAGCTGGTTCTGTTCCTCGAAGCGGAAGACCTTCGCCGCCTGCTCGGTGAGGACGTTGACGATGCCGTTGAAGACGGAGTAGTGCAGGTAGGGGTCGTACACGGCGATGGCTTCGACCTTCTTGCCAAACGTCCGTGCGAGGTCAATGGCGGTCATCAGCGCGCCGAATGACTGCGGGCTGCCGTCGACGCCGACCAGGATCGTGTCGCGCTCAGCCTCGCCCGCCTCCGGAACGTGCTTGACGACCCAGATGTCGCGATCGGATTGTCGGGCGACGCGTTCACAGACCGACCCGATCACGCTGTCCCGCGCGCGGCCGATCCCAAGCGCTCCGATGACGACGAGGTCGTGCTGCGAGCCGGCGAGATCCTTGAGGATTTCCGTGTGATGCTTCCCGTCCATCATCCGCGGCTCGAAGGCGAGGCCCGATTCCCCGCAAACGCGCGACATGCCGTCGAGATAGCTGTCCGAGATGAGCTTGAGGCCCATGGTGATCAGGCTGTCGTGAATCTTCCGCTGGCGCTCCAGCTCCACCTCGTCGATGTACTCCTCGGGCAGGGTGTACTCCATCTGCCTGAAGCGATAGTCGTGCAGCTTTGCCGCGTAGACATGGCAGCCGACCAGCTTCGCGGAGTACGCCTTGCCCAGGTCGACGGCGCAGGCGATTGCGCGGTTGGAGTGATCGGAGTTGTCGACGGGAACGTAGATGCTCTTGTACATCGAATGCTCCAAGACTTTCGAAACATCAACTCCCAATTTCCAACTCCCAACCTCCAAGATGAGACTTGAAAATTGGGAATTGGGAGGTGGTGGTTGACACGCGTTTTCCTTTATACGGTCGTCACCGGCCGCCGTGAGCGCCGCCGCACTACGCCAATCACGACCAGCTCGACGACGAAAATCACGAGTGCCGTCCTGATCATCGGGCCAAGCGGCGACGGAACGTCTTCAGGCTCCATGTATATCGAATACCAGAGGGACAGGCCTCGCTTGCTGCCGCGCTCGCGCGAGAACCCGTCCCAGACGGAGAACGCGATGGGCAGGAACTCGCCCTGGGTGAACGGCGCGCCGGACGTGGCACGCAGCGGCCGCTTGAAGATCACCGACCACTCGCCCTGGTCGTAACTCGCAACGCCCGTCACCTCACCGCTGTCGTTGGGCGTGATGTCGGCGCTGCCCTTGCCCGTGAACTGCTGGGGGCTCGATTTGGCCAGGTCGAAGAACCACAGATCCACCGAGTTCTCGCCGTCGCCGAAAATGAAGTACGGCTTGCGGGGTCCCGTCAGTGTCTGTGAGGGAATCTGGACCGCGACGGCATCCGAGAACTCGGACGCCTTTGCTGCGGACGCCGTTTCCTCTTCGAAGGGGTTGGCGGGCGCTTTCTGAGCAGTTGGCGCGGCGGGTGCCACCTCCGCATCGCCGAACGGATTTGCGCCAGCAGCAGGCTCGGCGCCGGGCGTCACCGGCGCGGCTTCCTCCTCTTCCTCCGGAGGAACCGGAAGCATGAGGCCGTTTGTCCCGGTTTTCTCGGCGGTCCGGTCATGCCATCGCACGAGCACCGCGATCGAGTCAGCGTCGTAGATCGACTGCACGGTCACACTGGTGGTCGGCGGATGGAACTCCCGCACGGGCTCGGTGATCTGCCCGATGATCGCGAAGCGCGCCGCAGCCGAGGACGCGAAGCTCGCTGAGCCTTTCGAAAGGTCGATCGGATCGTCGACGTGCTTGGCGATCACGAGATTCGCATACCCCGGCCCGTTCGTCCCCGACAGCGACACGATGAAGTCGGTGATCGCCCAACGTTGCTCGGGCGTCAGCGAGTCGGTAAACGACGGCATCGGCGTGCCGTTCAGCCCCGTGCTCAGCGTCCGGAAGATGTCCTCGCGCGACGAGCCGCCCCTGAAAGTCCAGCTCTGCGAGAGGTCCGCGGCACGTATCGGATGATTCCAGTCATCCATGAGGCTTGGAGCGGACGGGCCGTCGCCCCGACCGAGCGTGCCGTGGCACTTTACGCAGCCCGTATCCACGAAGATCTTTTTTCCCTGGTCGGCGGACTCTTTGGTGGCGGTCGGCGCGCTGGGGAACTGGATGGGCTGTGGAACGCGTTCCTTGTTCGAGAAATCCGGCGAGAACGTCGTGATGAAGTACGCGAGATCCGAGACCTCCTCATCGGAGAAGTTGGGCCAGGCAGGCATGGACGTGTACGGCATGCCGCGCCTGATCACGTTGACGAGGTCCTGGTGCGTCGGCAGCGCGCCGTTCGGCGTCGTCCGGATCTTGAACTTACCCGTCGTGAAGTTTCGCGGTCTGGGATAGAGATGCGGCGCGGCGTAGCCTTCGCCGTCCCCCTTCTCGCCGTGGCACTGCGAGCAGTACTTGAGGTACAGCTTCTTTCCCGCCTCGCGCTGCGCGTCGGTGCCGACGTCCTGGGCCATCACGCGTGCTGCTCCAACCGGCGCGGCGCACAGCAAGACGACAAGCCACGCGAGACGCCCGCGAGCACTCATTTCGTGCCCTCCTCCGTGGCGCGTGGCTTCAATTCGGTGAAGTCGTAGAGGAAGAGGATCGCGTCCCACATCTCCTCTTCCTTCAGGAACTTCTCCCACGCAGGCATGGCCGTGTCCCAGGGCCCGCCTTCATCGGGAAGCCCGGGGCCTCCCTTGGAGATCCGCCAGAACAGGAACGTCTCGCGAAGGAGCGGGATCGTGTCGTGGAAGTTCGTCGGGATCGGATCCAGCCCGTGCACGAACATGCCGTTGGCCGACATGTTGTCGCCGTGGCAAAAGACGCAGTTCCGGTAGTAGACCCGGCGTCCGTTCTCGACGTGCTTCCGGAACTCCTCCGGATTCGATTTCTCGAGTGCCCGGAAGGGATTGTCGCCCTTGTCGAGGTCGATCTTCTTGTCGTGCACCGTGACCTCGGACGGCGAAGCCGGGTGCACCGTCCGCGCGAAAAACGGTGGCTGCAGCGGAGCGTTCATCTGCACGTAGACGCTTCCGGCCGCAAGGACCGGAAGCGCCACGACCGTCGCCGCGAGGAACGGCAGGAACCGCTTCTCGGTCATGAACCGCACGAGCGGGCGGGACACCTCCTCGCGTCGCTCCCGGCTCGACGACATGTAGGCCAGGATGGCGAGCGAGACGATTCCCATGTAGATCTTGACGACCGACGAGGGAATCGGGGCGATGAACCCGAATCGCAGCAGGACGAAGATTCCCACCCACCACGCGGCGGCCCACGTCAGCAGGTTGGCCCGGAAGTAGCGCAGGATCCCGAACACCGCCGCGACGCCAAGGACGACCAGGATCTTCACTGGCCACCCGCCGTTCCAGCGGCTGCCGCCGGTGTCGCAGCCGGCGCTGCCGGAGCCTCGGCAGGCGCCGCCGTCGTGGACGCGCCGCTGTTGTAGTGGTGCTTGGTCTGCATGGTCACCGTGGTGGTGCCGCCCAGCGTCTGCAGGTACGCGATGACGCAGAGGATCTCCGGATCGGTCAGGCCGATCGGAGGCTTGTTGATCGTGGGCATCCCGGGATTGAATCCCGGCACGATGAAGGCGTTGGGCTCGTACATCGCCTGCGCGAAGTACTCGACGTCGCTGAGGCCAGGCTCACGAGTTTTCGCGCGAACGGCGACGTTGGCCAGATCAGGGAAGCGATACGGCCCTTCGGTCTTCCCGATCGTGTGGCACGTGAGGCAGAAGCCCTTCCCTTCCATGATCTGGCGACCCACCTTCGCCATCTCTGGCGGGCTCAGGTCTGTCTTGAGCACGACCTCCGCCGGAGGCTGCACTTCCTTCTGCGGCACCATCTGGCCGACGTACATGTAAAAGCAGGTCGTGGCGACCACCAGCGCGCCGATACGGACCAGGACGGGGACGGTCATGCCTTCGTCCTCGGCTGGTAGTCCGGACGGTCGTGCAGGCTCGCTATCCAAAACACGATGCCGATGAGGACGAAGAACATGAGCACCGTCACCGAGACGACCTTCGTCGCGAAGCCAAGCGTCGGCGTGAAGGCGTCGACCGAGTGGTCCCTCATGACGCCATAGACGTGCCAGTGCTGGCGCAACCCGGAGCGCACGTACCCCATCAGGCCCATCAGCCACGTGAAGGTGACGGCGATGAAGATCAGGACATATTGCGAGATCGCCGGAATCCTTCCCCACTGCACTTCGCCCGTCCGCTTCGCTCCACGGAAGAGGAACACGTCGATGGCGGTAATCGAGATCATCGCGAACAGCACCGAACTGACCTGTGGCACCGACAGCTTGATCCGGACCGTCGCCTCGACGAAGTACCCGTACACGCCCAGGAAGATGACGATGAAGGCGGCGGCAGCGAAGATGGCGAGCTGCGCCGCATGGCCGGCCTTCGCCCACGACACGGTCGCGGTCTTCCCGGTGCGCCGATAGAGCAGGAAGCTCATGAACGTCGTCAGGATCAGGATGTTCACCGCGGTGTTCTTGGCGGACATGACGCCGAAGTAGCCGAGCACCGGGTGAGTCGACCCTCCCATCGCGCGGAGCTCGGACACCGTCGCGATGATCGAACGCGGCGTCGCCCAGACCATGAAGCAGAGCGTCACCGCGGCGAGCAGATACTTGATGAATTTCTGGAGCGGCTGCATCCCCTCGACACGGCCCATGCCGAGCCACAAATAGTAGTTGGCGGCGAGGAAGAGGTTTCCGATCAGGACGGCCTGGATGATGAACAGCCACGAGAAGGCGCCGCCCATCATCGTGAGCCCGAGCGTCTGCGAGTACGCGTAGATCTCCTTCGCGAGCCAGTAGCCGGCGAAGGGCAGGGGCAGGAACGCGCTGATCGCGACGAAGTTGCCGATGTACCCCATCCAGTCGTAGTGCGCGCGATCCTCGTCGGTCTCTGCCTGCAGGAACTTGACCGCCGCGTAGGCTGCGGCCACCGATCCGCCGAACGCGACGTTCGCGATCACACGATGGACGTTGATCGGCATCCAGGTGTAGTTGTTGATGGCGTCCCAGACTGAGAGCACCGCCCCGTTGTCAGACACGCCGCGCGGCGACATCATGAACGTCAGCCACGCATTGGCGATCAGCATGATCGACGTTCCCACCAGGTTGAGGCCGAGTCCCAGCCCGAGGTGCACCAGCGGATGGAACTTTCCCCAGCCGTAGTAGTAGGTGTAGAGAAAGAATGCCTCGAAGAAGAAGAGCAGGACGTACGGAAGAAACGTCGGCGAGAACACGCTCATCATGTAGTTCGTGAATTTCGGATAGAGCGCGATGAGCATGAACGTCAGGAACGCGCCGAACGTCGCCGTGAGCGAGAAGGAGACCGACAGCAGCTTGGTGAACTCGTGCGCGAGCCGGTCGTAACGCAGATCGCCGGTCTTGTAGCCGATCGCCTCGACGATGAGGGCAAAGATCGGGACGGCGAGCACGAAGGCGGCGAACAGAAGATGGAGCTGGGCGACGGCCCAGATCGCCACGCGGCTGCCGAAGATGGGGAACGTGCGGTATTCGACCTCGGCGTACGGCGTCGCCTTGGCCTTGGTATCCGCGGCGGCCGCTTCGGCCGACACGCCCGCCTCGCGAGGCGTCGCGTCGACCGCCGCGGCAGGTGCACGGTACGTGTCCCGGTACTCGTTGTGGCTCACGAAGACCGTCGCGATCCACACCACTGCGACGAACATCGCGATGCCGGCGACGGGGCCGACCAGGATCAGCAGCTTGCGGTTCATCGCACCGACCTCACGCGATTGGCCACGGTGTCTCCATCACTTGGTCGCCGCCGGAGCTCCCGAGGCACTTGCCAGCCGCGTGCGTTCGAGCTGTCGCACGTAGGCGATGATCGCCCACCGGTCGGAGGGAGGGATGGGCCAGCGGTAGCCGGGCATCAGTCCTGCCCCGTTCGTGATGACATCGAAGATCTGTCCGTCCGCGTACTTCAGGATCTTTTCCGAATGGAAGGAGGCGGTGGGGACGTTGCCTCGCTGGAACAGGATCCCTTTGCCGTCGCCACGAGCGTCGTGGCACGGCTGGCAATAGATCGCATACCGCTGGTGGCCGCGCTCGACCAGCGCGTCATTCACCGGCACGGGGATCGACGGGATGAATTGCCCCTCTGCTCCCTTTCCCGTGAAATAGGCCGAGTCCTCCCGAAGCCCCCCGATCGGAACCGTTCCCGGTACCGGCTGGCGCATGGCCGAGCCGTCGTAGAAGAACTCGCTGGCCGTCTGCGCAAGCACCTTCGGCTGGTCGTCCATGCTCGGATTGAGATGGATCGGGGGGCGGCTCGACGTACAGCCACGGGCGCATCCCGTGAGGGCGACAACGGACGTGAAGGCGACCGCCCCGAGCGAGCGCCTGGTACGGGCGTTCATGCCAGGGCCTCGATGTCAGGGTTCGGGTTGCGCACCTTGGCCAGATACGTCGTCCTGGGCTTGGTGTTCAGCTCGTCGAGGAGCGCGTAGTTGCGCCCGTCGGCCTTCGCACGGGCGACCCGGCTCGAGCGGTCGCGAAGATCGCCGAACTCGATGGCCTGGGCGGGGCAGGCCTGCTGACAGGCCGTCTTGACGTCGCCGTCACGCAGCTCACGGCCCGCGAGCTTCGCATCGATCCTTCCCCGAGTGATGCGCTGCGTGCAGTAGGTGCACTTCTCCATCACGCCCCTCGAGCGAACCGTGACGTCAGGGTTCATCGCGAGCTTGACGATCTCGGGCGTGTCCTTGGTGAAGTTGAAGAAGTTGAAGCGGCGCACCTTGTAGGGACAGTTGTTCGAGCAGTAGCGGGTCCCAATGCACCGGTTGTAGACCATGACGTTGAGGCCCTGCGAGTCGTGAACCGTGGCGGCCACGGGGCAGACTTGTTCACAGGGAGCATCCTCACATTGCATGCAGGGCACCGGCTGAAACACGGCCTCCGGGTTGCCGGAGGGGTCGCCGGAGAAGTAGCGATCGACACGGATCCAGTGCATCTCGCGCCCCTTCGCGACCTGGTCCTTGCCGACCACCGGCACGTTGTTCTCGCTCTGGCAGGCCACCATGCACGCGTTGCATCCGATGCACGCGTTCAGGTCGATCGTCATCCCCCACTGAGGACCCTTGTCGTAGACATGCTCCTGCCAGAGTGAGAAGTGACGCGGTTCTTCCTCGAAAACACCGGGAGCGCCTGGTGCTCCCTCTTTCGGGCCTCGGCCATCCCCTGGGTGCGATTCCTCCGCGCCGGGCGACTTCTTCTGCAGCTCGGACACCGATGACTCGCGGACGAGCGGGCGGCCTTCCATGCTGCCGTGGTGCTGCGTCGACGAGAGCGGGTAGGTGTCACCGACCTTGGTGAGTGTGACGCCGCTGTCGAAGCCAGGGGCTTTGGAGCCTCGGACCTTAAACGTGTCGAATCCAACGCCCGAGCCAACCCGACCCGCCTTCGAGCGGCCGTAGCCGAGCGTCAACGCCACGACGCCATCCGCCATTCCTGGGAGGGTCCAGATCGGAAGCTCCAGTGAGCGGCCCGCATGCTCGAGACGGACGACGTCCTCGTTCGCAACACCAAGCGACTCCGCGGTCTTCGGGCTCACAAGCGCGGGGTTGTCCCACGTGAGCTTCGTGAGGGGATGTGGAAGCTCCTGGAGCCACCCGTTGTTCGCGAAGCGGCCGTCGTGCAACGACGGGGACGGGAGGAAGACGATCTCAAGGCCAAAACCCGCGCCGCCCCCCATCGAGCGCAGGAGCTCTGCCTGACGCTGCCCCGTCAGATCAGGGACCACTTCCGAAAGCTCGCTGCCCTGAAGGAGCCCATCGTGGAGGACGCGATTCCATTTCTTGTCGAACTCGACGTCGCCCAGGATCGGTGTCCAAGTCTCCCGCACGATGTCGTAGCCCGGGCGATCCTGATCGGCCACCATCAGTCCGAGCACTTCGACGGCAGTGCGTCCGCCGAACAGCGGGAGGATCAGGGGCTGGACAACGCCGAGTGTCCCTCCAACGGCGCGGGTGTCGCCCCACGATTCAAGGTAGTGCGCGCGGGGGATATGCCACTCCGCCTTGGAGGAGGTTTCGTCGACCGTGTGCCCGAGGGCGATCGTGTGCGGGACCTTCGCCATGGCCGAGGCGAAGTCGAGATCGGCCGGGGCATCGAATACCGGGTTGCCGCCCAGAATAGCGAGCGTCTTGACCTTGCCCGCCTTCATCGCGGACACGAGCGAGGCGAGCGAACTGACGCTCGGCAGCGCGGCATCCTTCGTCTCGTAGTAGCTGACGGTCTTGCCTGTGTTGCCGAGATACGCGTTCAGCGCGCACACGACAGCATGGACGGCCGCAGGCTGGCGTTCGCCGGCCACGATGAGTGCTTTGCCGCGGTTCGCCAGCAGATCCCTGGCGAGGGCGTCAATCCAACGTGAGTCGACGCCAGGGACTGCAGTGCCCGCCGCGGCGCCGGCGCCCGCGGGCGGTGCCAGCCGCGCGGCGAGCGCGGCGAGGAACGGACCGATCTGCCGACTCTCGAGGCGGAGCCGATGATCCGCCATGGCTCCCGTCAGCGAATAGACCCCTTCAACGGCGTAAAGTCGGTTCATCGCAGCGCCGGACGCTCCCGCACGCCGTCCGTCGGCGAAACCTCGCGCGTGACGGATCATCTCCGGGTCGGTGAGAAGCGGGTCGGCGTCGAGGGCGAGAACCACCGCGGCTCGATCGAGGCGGAGCATGAGATCGACGTCGCGCCCGGTGGCCGCCCGTAGTCCCGCGAGCCGGTTCTCGTCGCTTACCGCGTCGTAGGTCGCCCACTGCAACTGGGGATACCGCGCACGCAGCTCGGAGGCCAGACGCGCCAGGGTCGGGGAAGAAAAGGATTCGGACAGCACTGCGAGGGAGGCGCCGCCATCTGCAGCATGCGCCTGTGACAGCGCCCCCCAGGCCTTCACGAAATCGCTCCACGGCTTCGGCGAACCCTGGAACGCGACCGACTGTGAGCGGTCGGGATCGTAGAGGCCGAGCACGGACGCCTGGACGAGGGAGCTCGAAGCCCCGAGGGTCGAGGGGTGCGACGGGTTTCCCTCGATCTTGGTCGGTCGGCCTTCGTGGCTCTCGACGATCAGGCCGTAGGCGCTGCGGCGGAACGGCATGCTCGTCGCGTAGTAGCGTGGAATCCCAGGAAGGGTCTCCTCGGGAGCGGTGACAAACGGGACAATCTCTTCGACGGGACGCCGGCACCCCACGACTCCCGCGAGCGACAGCGACGCGCCCAGGAGCATCATCATCTCGCGCCGGGTGACACCTTCGGGGAGCTCCGAGGCGCCCTCCGGGAACTCCCGCTCGAGGGCGTCGCGAAATTCGGGGCGATCCTCGATCTGCGCGACGCTTCGCCAATAAGTCCGACTCATCGGTGGCACCCCGAACACTCAGTCGGCGGATTGACGGGTCGTGCGTGGTCAAGCTTCGCCGCGAGCACTTCGCTGTCCCGGGGAGGGGTCCATTTCATGTTGGTGACCTCGGAGACCGGGCGTCGATTGGGGCCGGGGTTGCGGTGGCAGTCGAGGCACCAGCTCATACTCAAGGGCTTCATCTGCGTGACCGTTTCCATCTCGTCGATGCGGCCGTGGCAGGTGACGCAGCCGATTCCCGCCGCGACGTGCGCGTTGTGGGCGAAATAGGCGTAGTCGGGAAGCTTGTGGACGCGAATCCAGTGCATCGGCCGGCCGCTCTCGGCGCTTTCACGAATCGGTGCGAGCGCCTCGCTGTCCTTCTTCACGAGCCGGTGGCAGTTCATGCACGTCTGAGTGGGCGGAACGTTCGCGACGGCGGAAATCTCGACCGAGGCGTGACAGTACCGGCAATCGAGACCGAGCTCGCCGACGTGGAGCTTATGGCTGTAGGGGACGGGCTGAACGGGACGGTAGCCCACGTCTGTGTACCACGGGGAAAAGTAGTACCAGACGCCTGCGACCACGAGGACCGGACCGACGCTGCCCGCGATTGCGGCCACGATCGGGAGCTTGTTCCACCATGGCGGAAAGATCTGGGCCAACGGTTAGGACTCCGGGGCGCTGGAGGACCGTTGCCCAAGCCGCGAATCCGCGACGGACCGGTGATGCCGTATCCGCCGCGCACGAGCCTTCGCCGGAGGGAACGACCGAAATTGAGGCCGAATGTTATCCACGAACTCTGACAGGGTCAAGCACGCCGCGCCCCGGACGCCCTCCTATTTCAGAAGCACGTCCTGCGCGCGGTTGAACACCTCGTCGAGCCCCGTGTCGTCGGTGTCGTAGTAGCCGCGGATGCCGCCGGCGCCATCCACGAGCACGACTTTGCCGGTGTGCGCGATCTCGATTGGGCGGGCTGGAGTCGCGGCCCCGTGCTCGAGCGGCGTCTTGAAGCCGTCGACGACCACGGACCGGATCGTCTCCGGGTCTCCGGTGAGCAGAGTCCAGCGCTCGGGCTTCACCCCGAGGTCCTTCGCATAGGCGCGCAAGACCTCCGGGGTATCGTCCTCTGGATCGACGCTGATGCTCACGAGCCGGATTCCATGGATTTCCCGCTCATCAAGCCTCGCCTGAATCCGTGCCATGCCGTGCATGATCGCCGGGCAGATCGAGCGACAGCTCGTGAAGAAGAAACTGACGATGTACACCTGGTCCTTCAACTGGACGCTTCGGAACGGACGCCCGTCGGAACCGATGAGGGCGAACTCCGGGACGTGACCGATGACCGGCGGCGGCTTCGGGACGTGGCGGACGAGCGGGCGGATCGCCGTCAGAGCGACGAGGCCGATCAGTATCCCCCAGACGTACGGGTTGCGGACGACCTTCCGGATCGTCATCGAGGGGTCGATTGCGGAGGCAGGAGTTGCTCTAGCACACCTCCGTACTTGTACTGACGGAGGTTCTGTCGGGCGTTCAGCAGGATGAGCAGGATGATGACGGCCCGCGGTCCGACCGGGTAGCTGTGGTCCCGCCACCAGAAGGTCGAATACAGGACGACGAGCCCCGCAGCGACGATCAGGCTCGCCACAGACAGCTTGAGGAACAGCCCCTTGCGCCGGACGGCCCGCCGCGCGAACGCCTCTTCGGACTCGGTCATGGGATGGAGTCTATCCGGGCCGGGGGCGTTCAAGCGCGCGATCTGGGTGAGGGCTTAGTCCGCTCGGCGTACCGTGCCCTTCTCGCGGTAGACACTGCGGTCGAATTCACTCACGATCGCGTGCACCTCGCCGCTCTCGAAATCGTAGACATGCACGTGGGTCGTCCGGCCGTCCTGCCAGGTAATCATCAAGAGTTGTGGCTTGAGATGCGTGACGGGTATGCGCGAGATATCCGGAGAGCCACTGGTCCTGCGAAGGATCGTCACCCTGGATTCTGAGTCCATCCGTACACGGGTGACCGTTCCGCCGAGATTTACCTCGTACGTCCGACCAGGCGCCGGATCACGATGCGAGCCGTCGGGCGCCACCGCGTGCGCCTCCAGCGAGTGCCAGGACCACCTGCCGTAGAACTCGATGGATTCCGCGCCGTGACTGCCCAGGATGTCCGCCGCGGCCTCACGCTTGTCGCGTTTCTTCGCGAGCACCATGATCACCCATCGGCCCGCTCGCACGTCCTCTACGTAATGAAGCAGGTGTTTGTGCTCGTCGCCGAGGGTCCGAATCAGGGTCCGTTGAAACTGGTTGAGGAACCTGTGCTCGGCGCCTGTGGGATCCGGCCTGTGGAGGTCCTCTTCGCCATGGAGGATGTCGATGTCCGGCCGCGCGAACCCGGCCTGCAGCAGGGCCTCGATGGCAGCCCGGGCATGCTCCGGGTCGACGATCGTGCCCACCACGCGATTGGTTGGATACGCGATGAAGTCGTCTGGCGGGTGCTGTTCGCTGGCCATGGCAGTGCGATTGGCGGCGGATCATACACGATGTGGCAGCGTGGCGCGAGGGAGGCGGCAGAATGGCTGATGAGCCCCACGCGTGCGATACTCCGGCATCGCGCGCGGCTGGCGCGCCGATCAAGGAGATCGCGCATGAGCAAGCCCGCTGAGCCCTCATCCGTCGGCGTCGACCGCCGCGCCTTTCTCAGGTACGGCGCCCTCGCCGGAACCGGCCTTGCCCTGCAGTCTGCTCCAGCCTCGGCGCGTTCCACTCGTGGACACGAGCCTCACAGTGGGGACAGTCCCCTGTCACCCGCTGACCAGGGCTTCGAACTGGACGAGCTGACGATTGCGGATCTTCAGCAGAAATTGACCTCCGGAGAGGAAACGGCGGCCTCGCTGGCGCGGAAGTACCTCGCGCGGATAGAGGCGCTCGACCGCCAGGGCCCGTCGCTCCATGCGCTGCTCGAGACCAACCCGGAAGCGCTCGCCATCGCGGGCACCCTGGACGCAGAGCGCAAGGCCGGCAAGGTACGAGGGCCCCTGCACGGCATTCCCGTGCTGGTGAAGGACAACGTCGACACCGGCGACAAGATGATGACCACCGCCGGGTCGCTCGCCCTCGCCGGCACGCCCGCGCCGAAAGACGCCTTCATCGTCGCGCGGCTGCGCGAGGCCGGCGCCGTGATTCTCGGCAAGACGAACCTGAGCGAGTGGGCGAACTTCCGCTCTACCCATTCGTCGAGCGGCTGGTCCGGCCGCGCCGGACAGTGCCGCAATCCTTACGCGCTCGATCGCAACCCGTCGGGCTCGTCGTCCGGCACCGGCTCCGCGATCTCGGCGAATCTCGCTGCAGCGGGCGTCGGCAGCGAAACCGATGGCTCGATCGTCTCGCCGTCGAACAACTGTGGCCTCGTCGGCGTGAAGCCGACGGTGGGGCTCCTCAGCCGCGCGGGCATCATCCCGATCTCTCACACGCAGGACACCGCAGGCCCGATGACCCGTTCGGTGCGTGACGCCGCAATCATGCTGGGCGCCATGGTGGGTCTCGACGTCAGCGACCCGGCGACGGCCACCTCGTCCAACCGCGCGAGAAAGGACTACACGCAGTATCTCGACGCGAACGGCTTGAAAGGGGCACGGATCGGCATCGCCCGCAAGCGGCTCTTCGGCTATCACTCGGGCGCGGACGCGATTGCGGCTGAAGCCATTGACACCATGAAAAGCCTGGGAGCCGTCATCGTCGATCCGGCGGACGTGACGACGATCCGTGCGTTGGGCGATCCGGAATTCGAGGTGCTGCTCTACGAGTTCAAGGCGGGGCTCAACAAATATCTCGCCGCGCGCGGCGGAGCGGTCAAGTCGCTCAGGGACGCGATCGCGTTCAACGTCACGAACAAGGATCGCGAGCTGCCGTACTTCGGCCAGGAGATCTTCGAGATGGCCCAGAAGAAGGGCCCGCTCACCGATCCGAAGTACGTAAAGGCCCTCGAGTCGTGCCGTCTCAACTCGCGCACGCGCGGCATCGACCTCGTCATGACGCACTTCAAGCTCGACGCGCTCTTCTGCCCCACCGGCGCGCCCGCGTGGCTCACGGACCTGGTGGATGGCGACCACGACACCGGCGGCAGCTCGACGATAGCCGCGGTGGCCGGATATCCCCACATCACCGTGCCGGCCGGATTCGTCTTCGGGCTGCCGGTGGGCGTGAGCTTCATCGGCCGCGCGTGGAGCGAGCCGAAGCTCTTCGCGCTCGCGTACGCGTTCGAGCAGGCGACGAAGAAGCGCCGCGCGCCGAAGTTTCTGCCTACCGCGGACGTGAGTCGCGCGACAACCTGATCGCCCTGGCGTTCTCGGTGGGACCTAGGTTGCCTAGGTGATCGAGTTCTACGAGACGTGCTGGATCGGGGGGACGTTCATCCAGCCGCGGCTGCTGTAGTCGAGCATCAGCATGCTCAACAGGATGAACAGCCAGAACACCCCCGCGCCGACGACCACCCAGTTCAGGCGATCGCCGTACTTCACGTGCATGAAGATCAACACGACGAGCGACGCCTTCACGACGGCAATCGTGAGCGCGACGATGATGTTCAGCGGTCCGAGGTCCACGAACGCGGCGCCGACCGTCGCCGCCGTGAGGACCATCAGCACGGCGAAGATGCCGTAGTACGTCGTCGCCGGCAGAATGTGATCGTGGCCGTCTTCCAGGTGACTCATGCGCCGTTTACCCGTGACGATGGACGAGATACAAGAGCGGGAACAGGAAAATCCAGACGATGTCCACGAAGTGCCAGTAGAGACCGAAGATCTCGACCGGGATGTGCCACTCCTTCGAGAACTCGCCGCGAATGGCCATGCGCAGGATCACCGACAGGATGCCGATGCCGATGATCATATGCAGCGCATGCATGCCGGTCAGGGCGAAGTAGATCACCATGAAGATCCGGACCTGCGACGCGATGGGCGCCAGCTCTGAGCTCTGCGAGACGTCGAAGCCGCCGTACGTGAACGGACCCAGCTGGAATTCCCGTCCAGGGAACAGCCAGATCATTCCGCCATCAGGAAGATGATGCCCGGCGAACTTGACCTTGTATTCGAAGTATTTGATGACGAGGAAGACGATGCCCAGGATGCCGGTGGCAATGAGCAGCCACACCGTCTGGTCCCTCTTGCCGAGCTGCGCGGCGTGGACCGCCATCGCAACCGTCAACGACGACGCGATGAGGACGACGGTGTTGGTGCCGCCGAGCGTGATGTCGAGCTCGCTGCTCGCGGCCGCGAATCCGGGGAAGTACCACATCCGGTAGAGCATGTAAGCGGCGAACATGCCGCCGAAGAACATGATCTCCGTGACGAGGAACACCCACATGCCGAAGGTCGCAGTCTCCTTCTGCTGCGCCATCGAGTCGAAGTGGTGCATCTGCCGCGGATGGTGCGCGGCGTGCAGCCGTTGAGTCAGCGCCGCGTCAGACAACCCTGACCTCCTCGTGGTGCCCGTACTGGTGCGTCGCCTCGGTGACGATCGGCGCCGTGTCGAAGTTGAACGTGGGCGGCGGCGAGGTTGTCTCCCACTCGAGGCCCTTGGCGCCCCACGGGTTGTCGCCCGCCGGCTTGCCATAGAACCACGCCCAGCTCAGATAGATCATCGGCAGCAGGTAGCCGACGCCGAGCACGGTGGCGCCAGCCGTCGACAGGACGTTGTACACCTGGAACTCCGGCGGATACATCGCATAACGGCGCGGCATCCCGAGGTACCCCACGATGAACTGGGGCAAGAACGTCAGGTTGAAGCCGATGAAGACGATGAGCGCGCTCAGCCGGGCCCAGCCCTCCGGGTAGAGCCGGCCGCTGATCTTCGGCCACCAGTAGTGAAGGCCGCCCAGATACGCCATGAGCGTTCCTCCGACCATGATGTAGTGGAAGTGCGCGACGACGAAGTAGGTGTCTGTCAGATGGACGTCGAGGCCGATCGCGGCGAGAAACAGCCCGGTCAGGCCCCCGATCAGGAACAGGCCGATGAAGCCGAACCCGTAGAGCATCGGCGTGTCGTACGAGATGGACCCCTTGTAGAGCGTCGCGGTCCAGTTGAACGTCTTGACGGCCGATGGCACGCCGACAAGATACGTGATGATCGAGAACACCAGGCCCGCGTAGGGCGTCTGGCCCGCGACGAACATGTGGTGGCCCCACACCAGGAAGCCGATGATCGCGATGGCCAGGCTCGAAAACGCCACGAAGCTGTAGCCGAACACGTTCTTGCGCGCGCCGGCAGCCACCAGCTCCGACATCACCCCCATCCCCGGCAGCACCATGATGTAGACGGCCGGGTGTGAATAGAACCAGAACAGGTGCTGGAAGAGGACGGGGTCGCCGCCAATCGACGGGTCGAAGATGCCTACGCGAATGACCCGCTCGAACGCCATCAGCAACACCGTGATCGCGATGACCGGCGTGCCGAGCACCATGATCAGGCTGGTCGCGTAATGCGCCCAGATGAAGAGCGGCAGCCGGAACCAGGTCATGCCGGGCGCGCGCATCCGGTGAACCGTGACGATGAAGTTAAGTCCCGTCAGAATGGAAGAGAACCCGGTGATGAAGACGCCAACGCCCGCCGTCAGCACGCGGCTGTTCGACGACATCGTGCTGTAGGGCGTGTAGAAGGTCCAGCCAGTGTCCACGCCGCCGCCGACGAGCGCCGCCAGCGCGAAGAGCCCGCCCAGCACGTAGATGTACCAGCTGAGCAGGTTGATCTTCGGGAATGCCAGGTCCTTCGCGCCGATCATGATCGGCACGAGGAAGTTGCCGAGCGTGGCGGGGATCGACGGGATCAGGAAGAAGAACACCATGATGACGCCGTGCATGGTGAACACGCGGTTGTAGGCATCAGCCGACATCAGCAGCCCGGTGGGGACCAGGAGCTGCAGCCGGATGAGCAGAGCGAAAAATCCGCCGAGGAAGAAGAATGCCGTGATCGAGAACAGGTAGAGCAGCGCGATCCGCTTGTGGTCGGTCGTCAGCAGCCAGCTCTTGATCCCTCTGGCCTCGTTCAGGTAGTGGCGGGCCGGAAACACCGCCCGTGACGCGTCAACTGTCGTCATGGCTCTCGTTCCTAACTTCCTACTTCGTCGGTCCGTGCGGCGTCTGTGCCGGCGCGGTCGGCAGCGACTTGATGTACTCCGTCAGCTCCAGGATCTGCTCTTCGGTGACCTGGCCCTGGAAGGTCGGCATCAGCGGCTGGAAGCCCGCGACAATCTTGGCTGTCGGGTTCAGAATCGACTCGCGCACGTACCCGGCGTCGGCCGTCAGGGTGCTGCCGTCGCCGAAGTGGACGGTCGATCCCAGCAGCCCGTTCAGCACCGGCCCCCGGCCCTGGGAGTCGGAGCGGTGGCAAGTGATGCAGGCAAACTGCGTGAAGAGCTTCTCGCCGCGCTGCGCGAGCGTGCCTTCGGCGGCAGTTCCGCCGAGCCAGGCCTGGTACTCTGCCTGCGGCATCACGACCACGTGGCCGATCATCCCGGAATGCTTCGTGCCGCAGTACTCCGCGCAGAAGATGTGAAACGTGCCGGTCCTGGTGGCCTCGAACCAGAGTTGCGTATACCGTCCTGGAAGCGCGTCCATCTTCGTGCGGAAGTTCGGGAAGTACAAGTCGTGCAGCACGTCTTCCGACGTCATCAGGATGCGGATTGGCGTGTTGACCGGCACGTGCAGCTCGTTGATCTCACGCTGGCCTTCACGGTGCTGAAACTTCCACATCCACTGCTTGCCGACGGCGTAAACGTCGAGCGCCTGATCAGGCACGCGGGCCAGCGCGAAGTACACGCTGGCGCCCCACACGAACATCACCATCGCGAGGATGAAGGGGATACCGGTCCAGATGAGCTCGAGCGCCAGCGAGCCGTGGATGGGCACGCCTTCCTCGTCCGGGTGGCGCCTGCGGTACTTGATGGCGAAGAAAGTCACCAGCACGATGACGACCACGGCAAAGAAACCGCTCGTCGCGAGCAGGAAAAAATACAGGTTGTCCACGCGGGACGCCAGCGTGGAGGCCTGGTCTGGAAAAAACTGGATGCGAGGTTCCATGTGCTCTCGTGGGGCCGTCTGTCGTGTCGCCGAGGCTTAGAGCCCGGCGTCCGACGGGAGTGGCCCGCTCCGCTCCCGCCTTCGCATCATCACCACCGCCACGCCGATGATCAGGAGGGTCGCCACGCCGCCCGTCCGGACGATCCGCATCACCGCGAGGCTGTACTTTCCGCTCGACGGGTCGTAATGGAAACACGCCAGGAGCAGCTGATCTGCCGGGCCGCCGATCTTCCGATCCGCAGCCTCGATGAGCGCCAGGCGTACATCGCGCGGTCCGTATTCGATGCCGTAGAAGTAACGCGACAACCGGCCGTCCGGCGTCGCCACGATGATCCCGCTTGCGTGCGCATACTGTCCGACCGCCTTGTTGTAGGCGTACCGAAAGCCGACCGCGCGCGTGAGCATCGAGATCTCAGGCTCGTTCCCCGTCAGGAAGTGCCATCCTTCAGCGGCGCCGTCGCGGCGGTACCGCTTCACGTAGTTCGCCTTTTTCGCGCGTGCGCGCTCCGGCGTGTCGCGCGGATCGAAGCTCACCGTGACGACGTCGAAGTCCTTCCCGATCGAAAAGTTCAGCGTGCTGAGCGCGCCCGTCAGCCCGTTGAGCACCTCGGTGCAGAGCATCGGGCACTCGAAGTAGTTCAGGGTCAGGATCACGGGGCGGTTCCCGAAGAAGTCGCCCAGCTTGACCGTGCGGCCGCTCTCGTCCTTGAACGTGAGGTTCAGCGGAATCTGCGCGTTGAGCCTCTGATCGAGGCCGACTTCCTGCAGCAGCTCCGGCATGCCCGCCTGGGCAGGCACCCCGGCGCCCACGCGCTCGCCCGGCGCAGGGCCCAAGTCCTGGGCGCGAGTCGCCGACGGCGTCAGCGCCGCGAGGGCCACGATCAAGAGGACGGCTCGAAGTCGCATCGTCGTGCTCAGTGCTTCTCCGTCGGCTGACCCGCCTGACCTGCCGGACCCGCAGGACCTGCCTGACCTGGCTGTCGATACGGCAGTCCTTTTTCTGCGAGCACGTCAATCGCGCGCTCGATCGGAATCTGGACGACGCCGGCGTTCTGATCGACCCAGGCGTAGTGGTCGAGCACCTTGTTCTCTGCCTGCCGCAGCTCCTTGATGTCGTCGAACGGATAGGTCTGCAGTCGCGGCGGCGGCGGGAGCGGACGGACGCTGCCGGCAGCGAGCGGGTACCGTCCCGCCTTCTCGGCCTGTTCACGCTCGTCCAGATATTTGTACAGGCCGATCACCACAAGGGCTGAGACGATCACGGTCGCCGCCAGAAACACGGCGAATCGGACCAGCGGGCCGATCTCGGCGTCGGTGGTTTCGTGGCCTACGAAATCGGCGTTGTGCTCACTCATCGGGCTGCTCGGACTGCAGACTACGGACTACGGACTACGGTCAATGCCCGCTGGCTTCGAGCACTTCGGCCAGGCCGGCATCGCCGAGCGGCAGCAGCGGTCGCGAGCTCAGCTGCCAGAGGAACACGGCAATCCAGACGCCGCCAATCGCCAGAGGCGTGACGAAGTTCATCCAGCTCAGGGCCGGCGCGGCGTGTCCGTCGCGGGGGCCCATCAGCCAGAACAGATCCACGAAGCGCATCGCGATGATGAAGAGCGCGACAAGGGCCACGGCGGCGCCGCGCTTCAAGTCGCGGTTCAGCAAGAGCAGAAACGGCACCGCGAAGTGGCCGATGATGAGCAACGCGCTGAGGTATACCCACGCGCCCTCGACGCGTGTCAGGTAGAACCCAATCTCTTCGGGCAGGTTGGCCGACCAGATGATCAGGAACTGCGAGAACTGAAAATAGGCCCACAACATGACGAAGGCCAGCATCAGCTTCCCCAGATCGTGCAGGTGGTCGGCTTTGAGGACGCCCGCGAACGGCTCGGCGCGGGACAGCAGCACCATCACCGCGATTGTGAACGCCATCGAAGCGAGGCCCTGGCCGCCGAGGAACAGGATCCCGTAGATCGTCGAGAACCAGTGGGCGTCCACGACCATCAGCCAATCCACGGACGCAAAGAAGAGCGTAATCCCGTAGAGCAGGAGGCCCGCGCCGCTCAGCCGCTGCATGCGGAGCGCCAGCGAGGCGTCCTCAGGCGCCGCGTCCTGCCGGCGCGACCAGCCGGAGATGGCGTAGGCCATGCCGGTCCAGATCAGGAAGTAGAGCACCGCGCGCAGGTAGAAGAACGAGGTGTTCAGGTAGGCCGCCCGGTGCTGCAGGATCGCATCGGTGGCGACCTCCTCGGGGCGCGCCCAGGGGTACAGGTAGCGCGCGCCGAAGGCCACCGGCAGGAACACCACCGCCATGAGCGGCAAGGTCCGGCTCGAGGCCTCGAACACACGCCGCGTGACCACGCCCCACTGCCCGCCTGACAGGTGGTGCACCATCATCCATGCCAACGAACCGAGCGATACGCCCCACCAGAACAGGAACGCGATGAGCCACGCGCGATAGAACTGCTCTGGGCTGCTGGTGAATCCGAACGCGCACAACCCGAGGCACACGACGCCGACCACGGCCGCGAGGCGCTGGATGCCGGCCGCACCGGACGGCACGGCGTAAGTCGAATCAGTCATCGCCTCAATGCTCTCCGTGCGACGGCGCCGGCTTGGAAGTATCGGCGGGCGCGTCCAGCTCGCCACGCTTGTCCGACGGCACGTCCGCCACGCTGGCCCGCTGGCTGTACTGCAGCGCGCGGATGTAGGACGCCACCGCCCACCGATCCTTTGGCTCGAGCTGCATGCGGTAATCCTGCATGGCGCCGAATCCGTTGGTCATGACGTCGTAGTAGTAGCCGACCGGCTGCGCCCGAATCTTGTCGTCGTGGAACGACGGCGGCGGCCTGAGGCCGCGCTGCACGATCATCCCGTTGCCCTCGGCCGTCCGCCCATGGCAAGGCGAGCAATAGATGTTGAAGCGATCGTGCCCTCGCTCGAGCACGTCGCGGGTCACAGGGAACGGGAACTCATCGGCGAACTGCCCGTTCACCTTGCCGGTGAACATCAGATCGTCTTCGTTGAGGTGCCCGCGCGCGACGGTGCCTTCCGGCACCGGCCGCATCCCGCGACCGTCCGGGAAGGCGTCCGTCTCTTCGTACGGATCGACGCGAGGCGCGTTGTGCATGTCCTGGCGGCAGGCGGCGCCGACGATCGTCAGCGCGCCAACGGCCACGAGGGCGGCGAGATGGCTATTCCGCAACGTCGGTCACTCCGAGCGGGTGCAGCCCGGCGAGAAACTGCCGCGTGCCCGCCGGATCGAACTTGCCGTCGGCCGCCTCGATGCAGAGGAAGAAGCGATCGGCCGACGCGGTCGAGAAGTTCGGCGCGTTGAACACCGGGTGATACGGCTGCGGCAGCCCGTTCAACGCGATCATCATCACCACCGCCGTGATCGACGCGCACAGAATCGTCGTCTCGTACGCGGGAATCACGAACGCCGGCCAGCTCGCGAACGGGCGGCCGCCGATGTTCAACGGGTAGTCAATCGCGGAAATCCAGTACTCGAGGGCGAAGCCGCCGAGCATGCCGCCGAGCCCGCCGAAAAAAACGAGCCACGGCAGCTTCGTGCGCGGCAGCTTCAGCGCCGCGTCGAGCTCGTGAATCGGGAACGGCGTGTAGGCGTCGACTTTCGCGTAGCCGGCTTCGCGGGCCTTTCGCGCGGCCGACACGATCGCCGTCGCCGAGTCGAACTCGGCCATCAGGCCGTACAGCTTGGGCGTGTCATCCACGTGGTGCATGGCAGTGCCCTAGTGGGCGCCCTCCGATTTGATCTTCGCGGCCGGCACGATCGTCCGCATCTCGAACATCGAGATCATCGGGAGCAGGCGCAGGAAGATGAACATCAGCCACGTGAACAGGCCCAGCGTGCCGATGTAGGTCATCCAGTCCCACATCGTGCCCGCATACATGCCCCACGCGGACGGCAGGAAATCCCGGCTCAGGCTCGTCACGACGATGACGAAGCGCTCGAGCCACATGCCGACGTTGACGACGAGCGCGATGCAGAAGAGCAGCGGGATGTTCGTCCGCACCCTCTTGAACCACAACGTCTGCGGCATGATGCCGTTGCAGAAGATGAGGAACCAGTACATGTACCAGTAGTTGCCGGTCGCCCGGTTCGCGATCATGAAGCCTTCGTACGGGCTGCCGCTGAACCAGCCCATGAACGCCTCGACCGAGTAGCCGTAGAGCACGATGAGGCCGGTGCAGAGCATGACCTTGGCCATGTTCTGGATGTGCCGCATCGTGATGAAGTCTTCCATCCCGTAGTACGCGCGGATCGGGATGGCGAGCGTCAGCACCATCGCGAAGCCGGAGTAGATGGCACCGGCGACGAAGTAGGGCGGGAAAATCGTCGTGTGCCAGCCCGGCACCACCGCCACCGCGAAGTCGAAGCTCACGACCGTGTGGACCGAGAGGACCAACGGCGTCGCCAGGCCCGCCAGTAGCAGCGACGCGGTTTCGTACCGCTGCCAGTGCATGGCCGACCCGCGCCAGCCGAGCGACAGCACTCCGTAGCAGCGCTTCACCCACAGCCGACCGGCCCGATCGCGCATCGTCGCCAGATCGGGGATCAGGCCGACGTACCAGAACAGCACCGACACGGTGGCGTAGGTCGAGACCGCGAAGACGTCCCAGATGAGGGGGCTTCGGAAGTTCGGCCAGATGTTCATGCTGTTCGGGTACGGGAACAGCCAGTACGCCGCCA
>JBKPSY010000073.1:0-19706 GCA_046735235.1 Acidobacteriota bacterium
ACGTCCATGGCAATGAATCTTGGCGGCAAGGGCGGCGTCAAGTCGGACATCAACGTCACGCCGCTCGTCGACGTCATGCTGGTGCTGCTCATCATCATGATGATCATCGCGCCGATGCTCCAGAAGGGCGTCGACGTGAAGCTGCCGACGGCCTCGAACACGACGGACAAGCCCGAGACGCAGGACCAGACCGTCGTCGCGGTCGACGCTTCCGGCCGGATGTTCCTGCAAAGCCTCGAGGTTCCGGAGAACGACCTCGCCCGCAAGGTGACCGAGTATCTCGAAACGAAGAAGGCGAAGATCGTCCTGATCAAGGCTGACGAGGACGCGCCGTACGGGCGCGTGATGGCGGCGATGGATGCCCTCCGCAAGGCGCAGGTCGAGGACATGGGCCTGGTCACCGAGCGGAAGATCAAGCCTGGCCAGCAGGGAGGCAACTAGCCATGAAGCACGCCCACAGGCACTTTGGCGCCGAGGACGTCGTCCACGGCGAAGCTCCGAAGGTGTCGGCGGACATGAACGTCACGCCGCTCATCGACGTGCTGCTGGTGCTGCTGGTCATCTTCATGGCCGCGCTCCCGCTCACCCAGAAGGGCCTCGACATCAACCTGCCGGCCGAAGCCGAAGCCAAGCCCGACACCGCGCAGGACCAGATCGTCCTCGAGTTCACGGCCGATCGCCGCATGTCCGTCAACAAGCAGGACACCACGATGGCCTCGCTGGAAGAAAAGCTCCGGACCATCTTCGAGCAACGCAAGGACAAGACGATGTTCATCGCCGGCGCGCCGACGCTGCGCTACGGCGAAATCGTCCAGGTGATCGACGCAGCCAAGGGCGCCGGCGTCGAAAAGGTGGGCATCGTCACGGAAGGCATGCGCAAGGAAGCCGGCGCGGCCCCGAAGAGCGATTAACGCCGGGCTACAGGCTATAGACTGGCAACTGCGGGAAAAAGAAACGGCCACGTCGCACTTGGACGTGGCCGTTCTCTTGTACGCCGGTGGGGACTCCGAAGGCTACTTCGTGGCCCCCGTGCCCGTCGTCTTCGACTTCTGGAGTGCCTTGGCACGGTTGGTGAGCGCGTTGGCCTCGTCCATCAGTTCCTGGTACTTCTTCCGGTCCTTCTCCATCGCCGCCTCGTTGCGAATCAGGAGCCCCTTGTAGACGATGGCCTCCAGGTAGTCAGGCTTGATGGCGAGGGCCTTGTCGGCCGCCTCGAGGCCCTTGGCGATGTAGTCGCGGCGCTCGGCGTCCTTGAGCGACTTGTCGCGGAAGGTCTTGTCCCAGTAGTAGACCGCGATCGTGTAGAAGCCGGCGGGGTCCTTGGGATCCACGGCCGCCCGCTGGTTCAAGGCTTCCATGGTCCTGTCGAACTTGCCCTGGCGGTTGTAGAACGACGCCAGCTGCATGTAGACCGATCCGTCGCCGGGCCGCGCCGCCTTCGCCTTGAGCAGCGTTGCCTCGGCCTGCTCGTAGTTCCCGGCGTCCTCGTAAATCTTGGTCAGAGCGTAGTAGTTGGCCGGATCGGAGGGGTCCATCTGGATCATCTTCTCGACGAGCGGCTCGGCCTGCGAGGGGTCGTTCAGCTTGTCGGAGCCGTAGCAGGAGACCAGATACTGAAACGACAGCTTCTTGAGCTTCGGGTCGGCGATCGACTCCGACGCCTTCTTGTAGTAGTCGACGGCCTTCTGCAGGTTGGCGTCGTTCTCCGGCTGGCCCTTCTTGGCAGGCTTATAGAGGTTGTCGTAGCTGTTGGCCAGGTAGAAGTACGCAACCGTCAGGTTGGGGTTGTAGCCGAGCGCCTCCTGGTACTTGTCGATCGCCTTTTTGTAGTCGTTGGCGCCGTAGGCCGCGTTGGCGTCTTTGAACGCCATCTGGCCCCTGAAGAAATTGAGCTTGTTACAGCCCGAAGTTCCCACGCCGGCGACGGCAAGTGCTGCAGCCAGCAGCGCTGCCCGGGAAAGCGTCCGCATGCGATATCCCCCTGAACTGCGATTCTGGATCAGTCCGAGCATCTTATGAGTGGCAGCGTGGCCCGAAGCCGGATGGCCAAGCGGTCCCGCTCTGGGTCGCCCATGGAACCGCCGAAACCGAGTCAGTATATGAACGCGAAAAACCAGCGTCAAGCCGGGCTTCTGGCCTCGTCCCTGCTGGTTTGCCCGGCTCCGGAACCCGGTATCATGGCCGAACCGGCGCCTCTTCGCGTTTAGACACCGCCTCTGATGATTCGCTTCGAGGACCTCCTCGAGAAGGTCCTGGCCTACAATCCGGACGCCGATCTCGAACTGCTCCGCCGGGCCTACGTCTTCTCGGCCTTCGAGCACAAGGGACAGGTGCGCCATTCCGGCGAGCCCTATATGGTCCACCCGCTCGAGGTCGCCGACTTCCTGGCCGACCTCAAGCTCGACGTGGTGGCCATCGCCTCGGGCCTCCTCCACGACGTCGTCGAAGACACCCTGACGACCATAGAGCGCATCGAGGAGCTCTTCGGCCCGGAGGTCGCCCACGTCGTCGAGGGCGTGACCAAAATCAGCACCATCCCGTTCTCGTCGAGCGAGGAGCGCCAGGCCGAGAACTTCCGGAAGATGCTGCTGGCGATGGTGGATGACATCCGGGTCATCCTGGTGAAGCTGGCCGACCGGCTCCACAACATGCGGACGCTGCACCACCTGCCCGAAGAGCGCCGCGTGAAGATCGCCCAGGAGACGCTCGACATCTACGCGCCGATCGCCAACCGGCTCGGGATGAGCAAGGTGAAAAACGAGCTCGAGGACCTCTGCTTCCGGTACCTCGAGCCGAAGGCGTACAACTCGCTGCGCAGCCGCGTCGAGTCGCGGCGCCGCGGCGCGGAGGGGCAGATCGACGCGCTGAAGACGACGCTGACCGCCAAGCTCACCGAGGCGCAGGTGCCGTACGTCGAGATCGACGGCCGCATCAAGCGTCTCTACAGCATCTGGCAGAAGCTGAAGAAGCAGAAGATCGAGCTCGACCAGGTCTACGACTTCGTCGCGCTGCGCATCATCACGCGCTCGGTGAAGGACTGCTATGCGACGCTCGGCATCATCCACAACACCTGGTCGCCGGTGCCCGGGCGCATCAAGGACTTCATCGCGATGCCGCGGCCGAACGGCTACCAGTCGCTGCACACGTCGGTGATCAGCGAGAAAGGGACGCCGTTCGAAGTGCAGATCCGGACCGACGAAATGCACCAGCAGGCCGAGGAGGGCATCGCGGCGCACTGGAAATACAAGGAAGGACGCATCGGCGACCAGCGCGACGAGCGTTACTTCCAGTGGATGCGCCAGCTGCTCGAATGGCAGCAGGAAGTCCGGGACCCGCAGGAGTTCATCAACAACCTGAAGATCGACCTCTATCCCGAGGAGGTCTACATCTTCACCCCGCGCGGCGAGGTGAAGGCGCTGCCGCGGGGCGCGACGCCGCTCGACTTCGCCTACGCGATTCACACCGACGTCGGCCACCGGTGCGTCGGCGCGCGGGTGAACGGCAAGATGGTGCCGCTCCGTACGCGGCTCAAGAACGGCGAGATCGTCGAGATCCTCACGCAAGCCGGCCACACGCCCAGCCGCGACTGGCTGAACTACGTCGTCACCTCACGCGCGCGGCAGAAAATCCGCCACTTCGTTCAGCTCGAGGAGAAGGAGCGGAGCATCGAGCTCGGGCGAAAGCTCTTCGACAAGGACGCGAAGCGCTTCGGCCTCAACCCGAAGACTCTGGTCGAGAGCGCCGAGTTCGCGAAGGTCGCCGACGAGTTCGGCAGCGGCAGGGCGGACGAAGTGATGGCGCAGATCGGGTACGGGCGCCTCGCGACACGCACGATTCTCGCGAGGCTCGTGCCCGAAGCGCAGCTGCAGGAGAAACCGCCCGAAGGCCGGGTCGCGCAGGTCGTCAGGCGCGTGCTGCGGCCAGGAGAGGACCGCATCAAGGTCAACGGCGTGGACGACCTGCTGGTCTACCGCGCCCGCTGCTGCAATCCGATTCGCGGCGAAAAGATCGTCGGCTACATCAGCCGCGGCAAGGGCGTCGCCGTGCACGCGGCAACCTGTCCAAACGTGATGAACCTGCTGTACGACCCCGAGCGACGCATCGCCGTCGAGTGGGAGAAGGGCGACGAGCAGGCCGCGCGCTATACCGTGCGCCTGACGATGCAGGTCGAGGACCGCAAGGGCATTCTGGCCGACGTCAGCGCGAAGGTCGCCGACATCAACACCAACATCACCAGCGTCGAGGCGACGACCGACAACGATCACCGCGGCCAGATCACCATGACCGTCGAGATCAGCGACCTGAAGCACCTGGAGAAGGTGGTGAAGTCTCTGAAGTCGGTAGAGGGAGTGATTGGAGTAGAACGGGCGGTCAGGTAAGAACTGCGGACGTGCGGACGTGCGAAAGTGCGAAGGTGCGGCGCGACGCGACTGCGTCAGTTCTTAAAGAGTTGCGATGACTTCGATCTCGATCCGCGCGCCCTTGGGCAGGCCTGCAGCCGCGACGGTGGAACGCGCCGGCGCAGGCGGCGTGAAGTAGGTCGCGTAGACCTCGTTCATCGCCGCGAAGTCCTTCATGTCAGCCAGGAATACCGTCGTCTTCACCACGCGATCGAAGCTGGTGCCGGCCGCGGCCAGGATGGCGCCGACGTTGTCGAGCACACGGCGCGTCTGCGCCACGAGGTCGCCCTGGACGAGCGCGCCCGTGGCCGGGTCGAGCGGAATCTGTCCGGAGCAGAAAAGCAGGTTCCCGGTGGCGATGGCCTGGGAATACGGGCCGATGGCTTTCGGCGCCTGATCGGTTGCGATCGCCTGTCGCACGGCGGTTGAAGCTAGGCGGCCTTGGTGACCTTACCGGAGCGCAGGCAGCGCGTGCAGACGCGGATCCGGCGCACGCCGCCGTTGATCATCGCCTTGACGGTCTGAAGGTTCGGTTCGAACCGGCGCGCGCTCACGTTGTGGGCGTGGCTCACGGTGCGACCGACGACCGGTCCCTTGTCACAAATCTCGCAGCGCTTGGCCATTGCAATATCTCCACGTGCCCAGCGCCCGTTCCGGCCTTCTGGACAAACACCAAAGTATAGCAGGGTGGGGGGATCCGGTGCAAAAGACGGGCTACGCCCCAGGCACGATAATCCCGGGCCCGCTGTCAGTGGCAGCCGTCGCCTCCGACGACTGGGGACCTGGCTTCAGCACGCGCCTCACGAGGTCGAGAAATCCCTGACGCTCGTTGCCTTCGATCGACCCGACGCGTCTGGCAGCTTCGGCCATGCCGCTCAAGGCTCTTGCCGCGTCGCGTTCGAGCGGCGACCTCGGGCCCTTCAGCTCCGCGACGATTTCCTCGAACGCGCGGCGCAGCTCCCTGGCCAGCTCCTGTGCGGTCAGGGACTGCGGACTGGACTCGTAGATGACGCCGCGCGACGCGGTGTCGAGCGACCGCGCCACGCTGTCGGCGGCCTCCGCGACATCGGCGTCCACGAGGGGACGCAGCGCGTCGCTCGGATGCCGGGCGACGATTGATTGAAACAGGAAGAAGAACCGGGACTGGCGATCCGTCATCTCCGCCATCGCCGGCATCAGCAGCGTCACGTCGTGCTCGTGTTGGCGTTTCGTCGCGGCTGCCGGATGCTTGCGTGAGGACGCCAGGTACCCGCAGTCGGCAGGACACCGGATCTCGACGAGACGCTTCGTGGCGCAGCAGACGGCGCAGATCTGCCGTCCCAGCGCGGGACATTGGCGCTTGGCTGGACGCGCCTGACAAAGAGGGCAGGTCATGAAGAATGAAGAATGAAAAATGAAGAATCAGAACCGGAGGATAGTGATCTTATCCCGGCTGCCCTTGGCTGAAAACCGTCAGCCCCGTCTGACGGAATTTGCGCCGGGGATCGAAAGTGCCTATACTTTGGGCCAAAATCAGTAGAAATTCGTAGGAACGGCAGTTGCACTCTCCCTGGCACGAAGGGTTTCAGTCAGCAGCTCTCAGCCGAAGGCGCATCTTTCTGGAGGCGTTATGGCAGACGGGCTTTTGAGCAACGAGTCGCCCCTCGAGTTTTTCAAGGCGCAGGTCGAAGGCGCGATGGAGCGCCAGCACCTGAAGACTTCCGTCTGGACGTCCTATTACATCGTCCAGATGCTGGCCGGGTACGTGGCGCGCCGCGACAACTCGGCGCTCGGTCTGCCTCGCCTGGACGACGAGCCGCTCGGCCTTCGCCTGGTGCGGGCACTGCAGGCCGAAGGCGCCGCGCAGCGCGAAGAGCTCCGCAGCATCGGCGATGCGTCCCTCTTTCTCGTCGGGTTCTTCGCCGACAGCCTCCAGCGCCGCCTCGCCGACATCGACTACTACATCTCGCTCGGGGGATCCGCCTATGGCCGCCTTGCGCAATCGGAGGACGACGCATTCTCGGACGTCTTCGGCGAGATGGCCAACAAGTTCGTGCCGCTGACCGACGTGCTGGCGGACGTGAGCGAGCGCGCCCGGCTCAATCGCAATCGCGACGTCCTGCGGATCTACGAACGCTGGCTGCGTACTAGTAGCCGGCGCGACGGCGAGTGGCTGGCCGAGCGCGGGATCGTCCCCAACCGCTCGGCGACGCATCGACTGCAGTAAGGCCGCGCAATATTTACGCTGACTACAGAGGGCGCCGTCGGCAGCCCGTGCTATAATCCCGGCCTTCCGGTCGGCCGTGGCGTTCGTGCTGCGGCGCTTGAACGTTCCGCCTCTCCTGTAACTGTCCTCTGCAGTTGACACCAGGCAAGGTCGTTCCTTCGCGAACCGGATGTATCCGGGCGGCGTCTAAACGAATGACCGGCGCCGCTCCGGCCACGGGTGCCAGGCAAGAGCGGCTCGCAACATGCTTATTTATGAATAAGTTGCGTGAGTGCCGCGACCGCGCGGGCGGGGACTGAGGAAACAGCACGGTTCAGCTGGCTTTCAGACTCTCCCTCCCACGCGTCGAGCCCTCCCAGTCTTCATCAACCGGTCATTCATCGGGTCGCCAAGCGAGTTTGCGCGGCGGCAAAGAGTTTGCAGGAACACGCGGCATCATACATAGCGTCATTTGGAAAGGGGCGCGACCATGAAGAAGACCACGACGAAGACCAAGACGAGCCGGTACGAGGACCTGAAGCAGATTCTCGAGGACCGTCGCCGCGAGATCCTGAATGAAGTTCAGGACAAGATCCGCGACGTCCGCGCCGAAGGGACCCAGAACAAGTCCAACGAGGTCTTCGACGCGGCCGAGAGCTCGGATGCCGATATCCAGGAAGACATCGAGTTCGCGCTGATCCAGATGAAGGCCGAGACGCTGAACAAGATCAACGAGGCGCTCAGCCGGCTCGAGGAAGGCGTTTTCGGCAACTGCTTCGAGTGCGGCGAGGAAATCGCCGAACCGCGCCTGCGGGCGCTGCCCTTCGCGGTCCGCTGCAGGGATTGCGAGGAAGCGCGCGAGACGGCGGCCGAGCGCGAGAAGATCTGGCAGCAGCGGCGCGGCGGGGCCTCGCTTTTCATGGACATGTCCCGCTAGACTAGGCCCGCGGGCGACACGGACTCCCGAGAAACGGAGTCTGAACACAGGAGATTCCCCATCCGGCGCCGCATGTGCGAGTGCCGGAAGGGGCGAGAGGGTCAGGTTTCCTGTCGCCGTATGTGCGACACGGCGCCTGGCCCTTTTTCATTCCCGCCATATCCTCCGGAGGATCGCCATGAGCGATCGACCCGATCAGCCAGACGCCACGGCCGAAGTCGTCTCCGCGGTCAGCGAGACCCGGTCGTTGCCGCTCCCGTCGGAGTTGCCCGTGCTCCCGCTCAGGGACACGGTGCTCTTTCCGAACTCGTTCATGCCGCTCGCCGTCGCGCGCGAAAGCTCGGTTCGCCTGATCGACGATGCGATCGCGGCCGGGAAGGTGATCGGCGTCTTCGCCCAGCGCGACCCGGCGCTCGACGAGCCAATCCAGGCCGACCTCTATCCCGTCGGCACCGCGACGCACATCCACAAGATGTTCAGGCTCCCCGACGGCAGCCTCCGGCTCATCGTCCAGGGCCTGTCGCGGGTTACGCTGGACGAAATCGTCGCACTGAAACCGTATCTCCGCGCGAAGGTTTCGGCGGTGGAAGACGTGCTTCGCGACGAGGACCGCCTCGAAATCGACGCGCTCCTGAGGAACATCAAGAGCAATTTCCAGAAAGTCGTGTCGCTGTCGCCGCTGCTCTCGGACGACCTGCAGACGCTGGCGATGAACATCGAGGAGCCGGCCCGGCTGGCCGACTTCATCGCATCGAGCCTGAGCACGATCAGCACGCCGACCAAGCAGGAAGTGCTCGAGACGCTCGACGTGCGGGCGCGCATGGACAGCTTGAACCGGATCCTCATCAAGGAGCTCGAGGTCCTCGAGCTGGGGTCGAAGATCCAGTCGCAGGTGCAGTCTGAAGTCGGCAAGAACCAGCGCGACTACTTTCTGCGCGAGCAGCTGAAGGCGATTCAGAAAGAGCTCGGCGAAGACGACGACCAGCAGAAGGAAATCGAAGAGCTTCGCGAGAAGATCGAGGCGGCGGGCATGCCCGAGACCGTCCTCAAAGAGGCCAACCGCGAGCTGGAGCGCCTGTCGAGGATGCCCGTGGCGGCGGCCGAGTACACGGTGTCTCGGACGTATCTGGACTGGCTCGTCGCGCTGCCGTGGAACGTGCGCACCGACGAAGTGATCGATCTCAAGCGGACGAAGGAAATCCTGGACCGTGAGCACTCGGGCCTGGACAAAGCCAAGGATCGCATCATCGAGTACCTCGCGGTTCGCAAGCTGAACCCCGCGATGAAGGGGCCGATCCTCTGCTTCGTCGGCCCTCCAGGCGTCGGCAAGACATCGATGGCGAAGTCGATTGCGACGTCCCTCGGGCGGAAGTTCGTTCGTGTCTCCCTCGGCGGCATGCGCGACGAGGCCGAAATTCGCGGACACCGCCGCACGTACATCGGCGCGCTGCCCGGGCAGGTCATCCAGGGCCTGCGCCGCGCCGAGTCGAAGAACCCGGTGTTCATCCTCGACGAGGTGGACAAGCTCGGGTCCGACTTCCGCGGCGATCCGAGCGCGGCGCTTCTCGAGGTGCTGGACCCCGAACAGAACGACACGTTCCGCGATCACTACCTCGACGTGCCGTTCGATCTATCGGAGGTCCTGTTCATCACGACGGCCAACGTCCTCGATCCCGTGCCGGCGCCACTGCGCGATCGCATGGAAGTGCTCGAGCTGCCTGGCTATACCGAGGAGGAGAAGCTGCAGATCGCGCGCGAGCACCTGGTCGCGAAGCAAATCACCAATCACGGCCTGACGTCCGACACCCTGTCGTTCACCGACGACGCGCTGCATGCCGTGATTCGGGGGTACACGCGTGAGGCCGGCGTCCGAAACCTCGAGCGCGAAATTGGCGCGCTCTGCCGCAAGGCCGCCCGTCGGAGGGCGGAGGGCAACGAGGAACCGCTGACGATTACGCGCGAAACCGTGATGGAAATGCTGGGCGCGCCCCGTTTCCTCGACGAGGAGATGGAGGAGCGGACGAAGAATCCCGGTGTGGCGATCGGCCTCGCGTGGACGCCGTCCGGAGGCGACGTGCTGTTCATCGAGGCGTCACAGATGACCGGCAGCGGACAGCTGACACTGACAGGCTCGCTCGGCGACGTGATGAAGGAATCCGCGCGCGCCGCGCTGTCGTGGACGCGCGCCAACGCGAAGGCGTTCGGCATCGATCCGGATTTCTACAAGTCGACCGAGCTTCACTTGCATGTCCCGTCCGGCGCGATCCCGAAGGATGGGCCGTCGGCGGGCGTGACGATGACGACGGCGGTCGTGTCGGAGCTCACCGGCCGGCCCGTGCGCGGCGATCTCGCGATGACCGGCGAGATCACGCTCTCGGGCAAGGTGCTGCCGGTCGGAGGCATCAAGGAGAAGGTCCTGGCCGCGCGGCGCGTCGGCATCCGCGAGGTGATCCTGCCGAAACAGAACGAGAAGAACGTGAACGAAGACCTGAGCCCGGTGCTCAGGGCCGACCTCACGATTCACCTCGTCTCGACGATCGACGAAGTGCTGGCGCTGGCGCTCACGACGCCGGTGCCTGAGACGAAGACGCCGGAGCTTCAGACGACGCATTGATGGATCCGTCGTCGCGGGGCAGGCCTGAAGGCCTGCGCTACACGAGCAGGTGTAGAGAGCGTCGTATGTAGCGCAGGGCTTCAGCCCTGCCATCTCTCAGCGGGCTCTCGTCAGGCCTGGCTGCTCGAGGAGCACCAGGCTCGACACCATCTCGCGGCCCGAGATGGCGACTCTCTTTCCGTCTGGCGCAATCGTGAACGTCTCCGCATCGACGACCGAATCGAAGCCGGTCAGCGGCCGCAGCGTCACCGCCGTGTTCCGGCCCGGCACGAAGTCCTGCACGTAGATCCCGTTCACGCCCTTCTCGTCCTGGCCGAGAAACGCAATCGCGCGGCCGTCCGGCATCCACTGGGCGCGACCGACGTTCGCCGTAGTGGGGCGGATGGTCTCGGCGACGATCTCGAAATCGACCGGCGCACCGTCCGAGAGACGCACGACGCGGATCCCCGTCGACACGAGGATGCTCGAGAACCCCATATAGAGCACGTACTGGTTGTCGGGAGAGATGTGCGGGATGCCGTAAAGCCCGCGCGCCAGCAGCTTCGGTTCCGATCCGTCCGCCCGGATGCGCCAGATGCCGGCCTCGTTCGGACGCGTGGAGCCGTACGCGATCCACTTTCCGTCAGACGAGACCGACGGGTTCTCGGCGTCCACTCCGTCGTGTGTGAGTTGATGTGCGCCGCTGCCGTCGGCCTCCGCCGTCCAGACCTCGAAGTTGCCGCTCCGGTTCGAGCTCCAGTACAGATGCCCGTCGGGACCGAACGTCGGGTCCCAATCGTCCGTCGCGTCATCCGTGATCTGGCGAACCTCGCCGGTGGTCGTCGAAACCTTCCAGAGGTCGAGGTTTCCCGAACGGTCGGACGTGAACAGGATCCACCGCCCGTCAGGTGAATAGACGGGCTGTCGATCGGCCTGCCGGCCTTGTGTCAGGCTGTGAGAGGCGGCGCTCGACCATTCGGCGACGTTCTGCCGGACTGTCTGCGACTCGACCACGACGCGATCCCGGTCGACGACGGCGAAGCGACCCAGCGAGTCCGGGCTCGCGTACAGGACCCGTGCCGCCGCACCAGGCTGCAGCGTGACGAGGCGGCCCGTCGTGCCCGCGAGCTTGCCGGCCGCGACCTGGCCGACGGTATGGAGCAGGCGCCCGTCCGGCGACCACTCCGAGACCCACGGCCTGGCGCCCTGAGCGGAGTCCACCAGCGTTTCCAACGCGCCGGTCGCAACGTCGGCGCTGTGGATTGAGAAGGAACCGGCGCCAACGGCCGTCTGGGTAAAGACGACCCGCTTCCCGTCCGGCGACCACCGCGGCGCGATCACGCCTGTCGGGATGCGAACGACTTCCCGCGCTCCGCTCCCGTCGGCGGCCGCGACCATGATGCCGGTGGCGGCGATCTTTCCCGGTGAGGCCGGGAATTGCCGCATGAAGACGATGTGGCTGCCGTCCGGGGACCACGACGCGTCGAGCGCATCGTCCATCACGCGCCGCGGCTCGCCACCGAGCAGCGAGACCCTGAGCAGCGCGAAGTGACTTCCGCTTCGCCGACTGAAAATCAGCGTCGCCCCGTCCGGCGAGAACCGCGGCAAGTCGTCGTCGGGGCCCTCCGTGAGCGCGACCTCGGTGCCAGTCGCCAGCTGCTTCAGCCAGATACGTCCCTTGCCGTCGCGCTCGGACCGAAACGCGATCGAGCGACCGTCGGGCGAGGCCGCGGGCGAGAAGTCGTGCCCGGAGTACGTCAGGTAGCGCACTTCCAACGGCCGCGCCGACACCGGCGTTGCAAATTGCCGAGCGGCGAGCGCGCCGATTGCCGCGCCGATGAGCAGCGCGCTGGCGGCGACGAGGGCGGATCGCGATGAGCGCCGCGTCGGAGACGGCGAGGCGTCCGCGGTCACAGGGGCTCGTCCCGATGTGCTGCTGGCGCCGCCGAGCGCGAAGGCGAGGTCGCGTGCAGACTGGAACCGGTTCTCGCGCTGCTTCTCGAGGCAGTGGTCCACCACGCGCTCGAGCGAGGCCGGCACCGCTTCCCGGACCGACGTGACCGGCGGCGGATCCTCGCGCAGGATCGCCGTCATCGTCTCGGCGCCGGTGGCGCCTTCAAAGGGGCGCTTGCCCGCGAGCATCTCGAAGAGCACGACGCCGAAGGCGAAGATGTCCGCCCGGTGATCCACCGCGTCGCCGCGGATCTGCTCGGGCGCCATGTAGCCGACCGTGCCCATCACCATACCGGGCTCGGTAGTACCTCCGACCATCGTCGGCGACGTCGTCTGGCCGCCGCCGGCGCCGATCGGCGCGACCTGGCGGGCGAGACCGAAGTCGAGGATCTTCACGTGCCCGTCGCGTGTGACGAACACGTTCTCGGGCTTCAGGTCGCGATGGACGATGCCCTTTGCGTGCGCGGCCGCGAGGCCCTCGGCTATCTGACGGGCGTATTCCGTCGCGCGCTTCGTCGTGAGGGGCCCTGCGTCGAGCGCCTGCCGCAGCGTCAGTCCCTCGAGCAGCTCCATCACGGCGAAGTGCCGGCCCGAGGCTTCGCCGAAATCGTGAATGGCGAGGATGTTCGGGTGTGAGAGCGCGGCGACGGCCATCGCTTCGCGCTCGAATCGCGCCCGGGCATCCGTGTCGGCGGCGAGCCCCGCCGGAAGGACCTTGATGGCGACGTCGCGATTCAGCTTGGCGTCGCGGGCGCGGTAGACCTCGCCCATGCCGCCGGCACCGAGTGACGCGACGATTTCATAGGGGCCGAGACGGGTGCCGGGAGCGAGCGTCACGAAGGCCGCAATTATATGGCGCGACTGCTACGGAACCGGCGGCGTCCAGTCGAGGAGAATGTGCAGGCATTCATTATAGTCGGACTGCTGAGCTATCGGCATCGGACTCCGCTCTCCAGTTTTTGGGGTCGGGATAAATTTCAGTTTTTGCCCGATCAGCCCAGAGACGGCAGCGGCGATCTGACGTTCGTTCGGAGCCGCCGCCGTGGGCATGCAGAATCTGAAAAATCATCCCGACCCCAATTCCCCAATTCAGCGCCAAATCAGATAGGGATCGATCGCCGTGCCCTGCCACCAGTGCTTTTCTGGACCGAGCTTGAAGACCGCGAAGTGCAGGTGCGGGGTGTTCGGCGGCGCATTGCCCGTGGTGCCTACGTAGCCAATCACCTCGCCGCGGACGACGTCCTGCCCGTCGTGCAGTCGGTCCGCATATTGATCGAGATGCGCGTAGTAGTAGCAGTAGACGCCCGCGGGATCGAACAGGTAGACCGTGAGCCCGCCGCGCACGCTCGTGAACAGCTTCGCGACGCGGCCGTCTTCCACGGCGATGACGGCTGTGCCCCGTGGCGCGAGGACGTCGAGCGCCTCGTGCTCGCGCTCGCCGCGCGCCTGATGGAAGGTCGGAACGAGCATCGCCGCGGCGACGCCCTCGACAGGGATCGGCAGCTTCCGTCGGCGCAACTCTGTAACGTCCGCGTCGTTCACCGGACTTGGCGCGGGCGCGGGGACGTCGGCATGAGGCGCTGCGGACGGAGTGGCCGCGGCAGCGGCTCGCGGCCGTTCGGGCTCGGCGCTGATGGCCAGGGCTCCCTCGGGCACTCGAGCCGTTGACGTGCGCCCGCGGTACGCCACCAGCGCCGCGAGGAGTAGAACGAGCGCCACAACCCACGGAGCCGCCGTCGATGCCGCCGACCGTCGTGGCGTGGCCAATGTCATCGCAACAGCACAGGCGTCCCGGTCTTGACGAGCGCCGCCAGGCGCACGACGTCCCAGTTCGTCATCCGAATGCAGCCGTGCGATTCGGTGCGGCCGATCTGCGATGGCTCTGGCGAGCCGTGCAGTCCGAAGTGTTCGCGGTTGATCTGAATCCAGATCACGCCGACCGGGTTGTTCGGTCCCGCGGCGAGCTTGGCCTTTCCGTGAGCCGGATCCGCGTCCCAGAACAGATCCGGATTGTAGTTGAACGTCGGGAGATCGAAGACGCCCGTGACCTTCCAATCGCCGACCGGCAGGGGATCATGCTCGCTGCCGACAGTGACCGGCGCGTACAAGATCACCGCGCCCTGCGCGTCGCGCACGACGGCCGCGTTGCTCTCCTTCGATATTTCGACCGACGCCGCCTTCGCGTCGCGCATCTCCGCCGCGGGACGCTCGCCGGTGCGCGCGGGGAGGCGCAGCGGATCGACGGCGGGCACCTTGATGATCGTGCCCGCGGCCAGCGTCACGCCGGGATTCAGGCGCGTGATGAGATCGGGCGACGCATGAAATCGCTCGGCGAGCTCCTCGAGCGGCGACGTGTACCCGAGCGCTGGCAGCTTCGACTTCTCGACCATGTCCTGCGGGATGTTCTCCTGAAACGGGCCATCGACGTCGGCCTGCGTGACCGTGTACTGCACGAGCGGCGTCTTGTAGACGTCGCCGAGCGCGGCGGCCGTGGCCTCGTCAAGGGCGCCGCTCCGGCCCGCCAGGCCGCGCGCCGCGCGAAACGCGTCGAGTGCGCGTGTCGTGAACGTCCCCGGCCGCCCGTCGATGAGCCCCGGCGAAAACCCTGCCTTGTCGAGCGCGACCTGTACCGCGAGGGCCTGCTCGTTCGATTTCGCAGGCGTCGCCGATTTTCTGGCGGGCTTGTGCGGGCCGGCCATCGCGATCGAGGCGACGGCGAGAACTACGAGGACGGCTGCAACGCGTTGACTCGACGAGCGGAAGGTAGCCATGTGAAGGCAACCTTCAAGAAACATTCCGGGCCTAACTGAGCAGGAAAAGGGCCGCCACCGTCTTGAGATCCGCGATTTCCCCGGCGTCGATCATCTGGCGGACCTCGGCCGTGGTGAACGATCCGACTTCGATCGATTCATCTTCGTCCTGATGCGCCACGGGGTCGCCGGGTCCTGGCGTTCGCAAGCCGGCGGCCCTGAAATACGTCATCGTCTCGGTGCAGAACCCCGGCGTGGGATAGAACGTGTGGAGGCGTTGGAGGTCATCCGCGATGAGGCCGAGCTCTTCCTGGCACTCGCGCGCTGCCGCGGCGGCGACGTCTTCGTCGGTCTCGAGACTGCCAGCCGGCAGCTCCCAGAGGAATCGCCCGGCCGCGTGCCTGTACTGGCGAACGAGCAGCACGCGTCCCTCCGCCGTAACGGGCACCAACACGACCGACCCGTCATGACGCACGATCTCGAGGTCGGCCTCGCGGCCATGCGGCAGCTTGACGCGGTCGACCGTGACGTCGAAGATGCGGCCGGCGTAGACCGTGCGACTGGAAAGGGTCGGGGCAGGCGTGCTCATGCAATTACTGTATCTGATGCAACGCCTGCGGCCCTGATTCCGTCAAACCGAACACGACCGGATCCGTATGAGACACGCCATCGCCGACCTTCGCTACGTGCTCCGTCAACTCCGGCAGGCGCCCGTATTCACTGCGGCGGCCGTCCTCACGCTGGCGCTTGGGATCGGCGGCACCACGGCGATCTTCACGCTGATCCACGCTGTAATGCTGCGCTCGCTGCCGGTGGCCGATCCCGCGAGCCTTTACCGGATCGGCGACGGGAACGACTGCTGCGTCGAGGGTGGACCCCAGGATCGCTGGGGCATGGTCTCGTATCCGCTCTTCGAGCGACTGAAAGCCGACGCGACGGAGTTCGAAGAGGTCACGGCGTTTCAGGCGGGCGGGGGCCGCATGAGCGTGCGCCGCAGCGGCGCGAGCGAAGCGCCGAGGCCGCTGCGCACCGAGTACGTAACCGGGAACTACTTCAGCACGTTCGGCATCGGTGCGCTCGCTGGCCGCGTCTTCTCGCCGTCAGACGACGTGCCCTCGGCCGTACCCGTGGCGGTGTTGAGCCACCGCGCGTGGCAGGAGGAATACGGCGCGGATGCCTCGGTCGTCGGCGCGACGTTCGTCGTCCAGGGACATCCGATTACGATCGTCGGCGTGGCGCCGGCAGGCTTCTTCGGCGAGACCCTGCGTGGTGATCCGCCGGATCTGTGGCTGCCGATCCACCAGGAGCCGATGATTGCCGGCGACGGCACGCTGCTCCGGCAGCCCGTCTCCGCGTGGCTGCGCGTCATCGGACGTCTACGCCCTGGCGCGTCCGTCGACGGCATGGGGCCGCGCATGACCGGCATCCTCCGCAACTGGTTGGCGCACGATTCCGGGTATCCGCCGGACTGGATTCCCGATGTCATCAAGCAGCTGCCAAAGCAGACGCTCGACGTCGTGCCCGCCGGCGGAGGCGTGGGGATCATGAAGGAGGAGTACGGCCGGAGCCTCCAGATCCTGCTGGCGGTCTGCGGTCTCGTGCTTCTGATTTCATGCGCCAACGTCGCGAACCTGCTGCTCGCGCGCGCCGCGGCACGCCGCACGCAGATCGCGCTCCGGCTGGCGCTCGGCGCGAGCCGCTGGCAGATCGTGTCGCAGGCCTTGCTCGAAAGCCTCGTCCTTGCGATGGCCGGCGGGCTGGCGGGTCTCGTGATTGCCGTGGCGGCATCCCGTCTGCTGCTGGCGCTCGCGTTCCAGTGGGCCCAGTCCGTGCCGATCAGCGCGTGGCCGTCGGTGCCGGTGCTGGCGTTCGCGCTCGCCCTCGCCACGCTGACGGGACTCTTGTTCGGCGCGGCGCCCGCGTGGTTCGCCACGCGCACCGATCCGATCGAGAGCCTGCGCGGGTCGGGTCGCACGACCCGGGACCATTCGTCCCTCGCCAGAAACGCGCTGCTCGTCGCCCAGGCCACCTTCTCGGTGATCCTCGTCGCGGGCGCGACGATGCTCGGCCGCAGCCTGAACAAGCTGGAGAGCCAGAACTTCGGCTACACCGTCGATGGACGGATCGTCGTCGGGCTCAACCGGGCGCCCGCCACCTACACGCCTGAGATGCTGTCCGCGCTCTATCGCAGACTGGAAGACCGACTGAACCGGTTGCCGGGCGTCACGGGCTCCGGACTCGCGCTCTACAACCCGCTCACCGACAACTGGGGCGAAATGATTCACGTGGCGGGTCACCCGCCCCCACGGATGAACGGAGAATCCGGCGCTTCCTGGGATCGCGTGAGCGCGCACTATCTGCAGAACTTCGGCGTCGGCGTCGTCCGAGGCCGCGCGTTCACCGACGCAGACAACGAAAACTCAGGGCTCGTCGCGGTCGTGAACGAGGCGTTCGTGAAGCGCTTCTTCAAGCCGACCGAAGATCCGATCGAGCAGCACTTCGGTCTCGACGCTCCGGAGAACGCGATGACGTTCCGCATTGTCGGCATCGTGCGTGACGCGAAGTTCGCGGGCTGGGGGCTCGATCAGCCGGCGCGACCGATGTTCTACGTGCCGTTGGCGCAGACGGTGTCGTACCAGATGGACATCATGAAGCGCATCGAGCTCGAGTCGCACTTCATCGGCGGCATGATGCTCGTCACCGACATGACTCCGGGAGCGCTGGAGCCGGTGTTGCGAAGGGCCCTGGCGGAAGTTGATCCCAACCTGACGATCACCACCGTGCGATCCATGCGACAGCAGGTGGCGCGCTCGTTCGATCAGGAGCGCGCCGTGGCAAGTCTGGCGGGGCTGTTCGGCAGCATCGCCCTGCTGCTCGCTGCCGTGGGGCTCTACGGCGTCACGGCGTATACCGTCGCACAGCGCACCGGCGAGATCGGCATTCGAATGGCCCTCGGAGCCGACCGGATGAAGGTGGTGTCTCTCGTCCTCCGCTCGGCGTTCAGGCGTGTGCTGATCGGCCTCATCGTCGGCGTGCCGCTGGCCGTGGGCGCCGGCCGCCTGATCTCTGCGCAACTCTACGGCGTCGAGTTCTGGGATCCGTTCGCGCTGATGATCGCAGCCCTCGCCTTAGGTGTCTGCGCCTTCCTGGCGGCGATCATTCCCGCCGGACGCGCAGCCGCGATTCAGCCGATGACGGCGCTGCGATCCGAGTAGGCACTACTGCAGTAGGGCGGGGCTTCAGCCCCGCCGGATCGCGGCGGCCCTGAAGGGCCGCCCTACTGTTCACAGAAATCGCGTCAGTCTTCTGGCTGCAGCGCCTCGATCGCATCGAGCACGGCCTGCAGGTCCTGCGGCAGGGGCGATTCGAATTCCATCCTCCGGCCGTCGGTGGGCTGCGTGAAGACGAGCCGGTGCGCGTGGAGAAACGGCCGCTCGAGGGTGAGCACCGGCCGGAGATCGGCAGCTACGCGCGTGCGCTGGCCGCCGTAGGTGGCGTCGCCGACGATCGGATGGCCGATGGCGCTGAGGTGGACGCGGATCTGGTGCGTCCGTCCGGTGTGGATGGCGACCTGGCAGAGCGTCACGCCGCGATAGTGACGCGCGCGCGTGATGCGCGTCACGGCGTTGCGCGCGCGGCGTGAGCGCGCCGACATCTTCTGCCGGTCTTTGGGATCCCGTCCAATCGGCAAATCGATGCGCCGGCCCGCCTGCACGACACCCCAGACGAGCGCGCCGTACTCCTTCTCGACTTCACGCTCGGCGAATTGACGCGACAGCGACTCGTGCGCATGGTCGTTTTTCGCGACCACCATCAGCCCCGACGTGCCCTTGTCGAGCCGATGCACGATGCCGGGCCGCAGCTCGCCGCCGATGCCGCTGAGATCCTTGATGCGATGAAGCAGCGCATTCACCAGCGTGCCGGAGTCGTGCCCGGCGGCCGGGTGCACGACCATGCCGGCCGGTTTGTCCACGACGACCAGGTCCGGATCTTCGTAGACGATCGTCAGCGGGATGTCTTCGGCGACGGCGGTTGACGGCGCCGGCTCCGGAACATCGAGGGTGATGCGATCGCCGGCCTTGACGGCCAGATTGGCTTTCGCGGTGCGTCCGGCCACCGCGACCTGCCCCTGCTCGATGAGCCGCTGAATCTGCGACCGCGACTGCCCCGGGACGACGCTCGACAGATATCGGTCCAGCCGTTCTCCCGCCTGATCGGCAGCGACCTCGAGGCTGATCGCGGCCATCCGGCGGGTCAGGACGCCCGGCGCACGCGCGCGGAGGCCGGCACCGGTGACGACGACGTCTGGCGCGACAGGTAGAGGAGCATGCCGATGGCCACCGGCACGATGACGAGCGAAATGAACTGCGAGGTCGAGATCGTGCCGAACACGACGCCGCGCTCGTCGCCGCGGAAGAACTCGATGACGAACCGCGAGATCCCGTAGAGCACCAGGTAGCTCCAGAACGTGCGGCCCTCGAACGGCCGGCCCTTCTTCTCGGTCCAGAGCAGCAGCACCAGGATCAGCGCCTCGGCCGCGCTCTCGTACAGCTGGGTCGGGTGCAGCGGCACGCCGAGCGGCGTGCCGACGTTGGCGGCCGCCTCGGGGTTCGTGAACGTGATCGCCCATGGCACGTGCGTCTCGCGGCCGTAGCAGCACCCGGCCATCAGGCAGCCGAGCCGGCCCACCGCGTGTCCGAGCGCGATGCCTGGCGCGAAGACGTCGCACGTCGTCCAGAGCGGCATGCGGTGCCGCCACATGTACCAGAACGCCACCGCGACGGCGGCGATGAGCCCGCCATAAAACACGCCGCCGGCACGGACGATGGAAAGGATCTCCCCGGGGTTCTGGCGGAACTTGTCGAAGTCGACGAGTATCAGCAGCAGT
>JBKPSY010000074.1:0-8026 GCA_046735235.1 Acidobacteriota bacterium
ATGCAGCCCATGGCCCCAGCCGCCGAGCCTTGTCGGGCTCGCGTTCGCGGACGGCTGACAACTGCACGTACGCCGCATAACTCAGCGATCGCGCCATCGTCGCGATGTCCCTGAGCGGCGATTGCTTCGCGCGGCGCTCCGCGATTGACCTGGCGGGATCGCCCTCGAAGTCGATCACGAAGAAGTCGCCCTCGTTCCAGAGCGCCTGTCCAAGCTGGTAGTCGCCGTGGATGCGCGTGCGAAGCAGGCCGGCCGGAAACGCGCTGACGGCCCGAGCGAGAAGCACGGGGACGTTCGACTCGGTGCCGAGGACCTGCGTGGCGAGGCGCGCGGCCTCCTCGGGCAGCGACGCGACCCGACCGCGCAGGACATCGAGCGTTGCGGCGGCGCGCTGACCGATCGCCGCCATCTCCGCCTCGAACTCCGACGCCGCGATCGGCTCCGGCTCGAACGCCTGATCGCCGTGCGGAGTCGCCAGCGCGGCGTGCAGATCCGCCGTGCGGCGTCCGAGCCGTGCGAGCGCCTCGACGTACCACTCGAACCGATCGGCGATCGGCTCCGGCACGGTGACCGCAGAGGCGTGAGCCCCGCCGGGCGTGACCTGCAGCGGACCGGCTGGTGGCGTCGCGGCGATGCTGGCTGTTCGTTCGTAGAACCGCGACACTTCGCCGAGCGCCTGGTCCCATGCAGTCGTCTGATGCGGCACCTGTTCGTGCAGCACCGCCAGCGTCGAGCGCTCGCCGCCGCGGTCGTGCTCCACGACGCCCGCGAGCCGCGGTGCCCTCGGGAACTGCACGCGCTCGCTGAGATGAAACCCCACCTCGAACTCGGGGTTCGTGCCCGGCTCCACGCGCCGAATCAGCTTGAGGACGAGGCGGTCGCCGATGAGGAACGACGTGTTGTGCTGATCGCCGCCGAATCGGGCGATCGGCAGGCCGTCGAGCGCCGTCGGTCCGAGGCGATCGGCCAGGGCGGGGAAGCGTGTAGTGACGATACGGCCCGAACGCGAGGCGATGACCCGGTCGTTGACGATCGCCTGCACCAGCTGGCCGGCAAGGCCCAGATCGAGGCGTTCGTGAAGCACCCCACGCCGCGCGCCGCTGACGCGCGCCAGTACGAGATCTGGCGATTCCTTCAGCAGCTCGTCGGCTGGCACACCAGCGAGAAACGCCAACGGCACGCAGTACGTCTCCGTGCCGCCGTCGGCATACTTGACGTCGAGCAGCGTGAGAAATCCCGGCGCCGGCGATGCGCTGACGAGCGCGTGGTCGCGAATGCGCACGGCGTGGAGCGGCCGGGACTTTGCCGAGAACCACCGGCGTGTGGCCAGGTGCTGCGGCAGGTACAGCCGCTCGAGAATCGACCGTGTCGCCGAGTCGAACGCCTTGTCCCACGCGGGGCCGAGCAGCAGCGGATCGAGGTCGGTGCCAGCCACCGGCTTCGGCGCCGATCGCGGTGCGGGCCGGACGACGACCGGCGGCTCCGGGGCGTCCCGAAGCAGGAACCAGTAGGCCGCGTAGCGGCCGAGCGTGATGAAGTACGGGAGCTCGCCAATTCTGGGAAACTCTGTGTCGCCCGTCAGCTCGAGCGGGATGCGGCCCTTGAACGCGCTCAAGTCGAGCTCGGCGGGTTGTGGCGTGCGCGACAGGTTCGCGACGCACAAGATCGTCTCGTCCTCGAACTGCCGGATGAACGCGAGGATCTTCCGGTTCGATGGCGAGAGCAGCGTCAGGGTGCCGCGGCCGAAGGCGCGATGGCGGCGGCGCAGCGCAATCGCGCGCTTCATCCAGTTCAGCAGCGAGGCCGGGGACCGCTCCTGCGCTTCGACGTTGCGTCCCTGGTACCCGTAGACCGGGTCCATGACGACCGGCGCAAACAGGCGCGCTGGGTCCGCGCGCGAGAAGCCGCCGTTGCGATCCGAGGTCCACTGCATCGGCGTGCGCACGGCGTTGCGATCGCCAAGATAGATGTTGTCGCCCATCCCGATCTCGTCGCCGTAGTAGACGACCGGCGTGCCCGGGAGCGAGAACAGGAGGCCGGTCAGCAATTCGATTCGCTGCCGGTCGTTCTCCATCAGCGGCCCCAGGCGTCTGCGGATGCCGCCGTTGATCCGCATCTGGGGATCGCTGGCGTACGCCTGGTACAGGTAATCGCGCTCCTCGTCGGTGACCATCTCCAGCGTCAGCTCGTCGTGGTTGCGCAGGAAGAGCGCCCATTGGCAAGACGAGGGGATGTCGGGCGTCTGGCGCAGGATGTCGGTGATTGGGTGGCTGTCTTCCTGTCTGAGCGCCATGTACATGCGCGGCATCAGGGGGAAGTTGAATGCCATGTGACACTCGTCGCCCTCGCCGTAAAACGAACAGACGTCGGCCGGCCACTGGTTCGCTTCGGCCAGCAGCATCCGCGCGTCGTACCGCGCGTCCAGATCGCTGCGGAGGTCGCGGAGGAACTGGTGCGTCTCGGGGAGGTTCTCGCACGTGGTGCCCTCGCGCTCGATGAGATAGGGCACCGCGTCGAGGCGCATGCCATCGACGCCCTGGTCGAACCAGAAGCGCATCACTTTCAGGACCGCATTGCGAACGTGCGGGTTGTCGAAGTTCAGGTCGGGCTGGTGGAAGAAGAACCGGTGCCAGTAGTACGCGTTCGCGACCGGGTCCCACTGCCAGTTCGAGGTCTCGCTGTCGGTGAAAATGATGCGCGCGCCCTCGTAGCGCTGCTTCGTGTTGCTCCACACGTAGTAGTTGCGCTTCGCCGAGCCGGCCGGCGCGCGGCGCGCGGCCTGGAACCAGGGGTGCTGGTCCGAGGTGTGGTTGATGACGAGCTCCGTCACGACCTGCAGGCCGCGGTCGTGCGCGGCGCGCAGGAACGTCCGGAAGTCCTTCATCGTGCCGTATGAGGGATGGATGTCCTCGTAGTGCGCGATGTCGTAGCCGTCATCCCTGAGCGGCGACGGGTAGAACGGCAGGAGCCACAGGCACGAGACGCCCAGCTCCTTCAAGTAGTCGAGCTTCTCGATGAGCCCGGTGAAGTCGCCGATGCCGTCGCCGTTCTGATCGAAGAAGCTGCGGACGTGCAGCTGGTAGATGACGGCGTCCTTGTACCATTGGGGATCGCTGCTGCTGCCTCGGCGGCTCATGGAGATGTGGCCTCGAATCCTGGACGCGCTGGGGGCTGGTCGATTCTAACCAGCGAGCCCGAGGGCGGCGCAAGCCCGGCCGACATATACTTTCCACACGGGCGGCCCCGCCGCGTCTGCCGAGCGCCCGCGAGGCCTTCGTGACGAAAATCTGCAACACCATCCTGGATGCCATCGGTCACACGCCGATGGTCCGCATCAACCGAATCACCGAGGGAATCAGGGCCACGGTCCTTGCGAAGCTCGAGACGTTCAACCCCGGCAACTCGATCAAGGACCGGATGGCCGTCAAGATGATCGAGGACGCCGAGCGGAGCGGCGCCTTGAAGCCGGGCGGCACGATTGTCGAGGGCACGTCGGGCAACACCGGCATGGGCCTGGCGATTGCCGCCGTCATCAAGGGCTATCGCTGCATCTTCACGACGACCGACAAGCAATCGAAGGAGAAGGTGGACGCGCTGAAGGCCTTCGGCGCCGAGGTCATCGTGTGCCCGACCAACGTCGACCCCGAGGACCCGCGCTCGTACTATTCCGTGTCGTCTCGCCTCGAACGCGAGGTCCCCGGCGCCTGGAAGGCGAACCAGTACGACAACCTGTCGAACTCCGCGGCGCACTACGAGCAGACTGGCCCGGAGATCTGGGAACAGACCGACGGCCGCATCACTGACCTGGTCGCCGGCGTCGGCACCGGGGGGACCATCAGCGGCGTCGGGAAGTTCCTGAAGGAGAAGAACCCGAAGATCCGCGTCTGGGGCATCGACACGTACGGGTCGGTGTTCAAGAAATACAAGGAGACCGGAATCTTCGACAAGAACGAGATCTATCCGTACATCACCGAGGGCATCGGCGAGGACTTCCTGCCGAAGAACGTCGACTTCGACGTCATCGATCACTTCGAGAAGGTGACCGATCGCGACGCGGCCATCATGACGCGGCGGATCTCACGAGAAGAGGGGATCTTCGCGGGCAACTCGGCGGGCTCGGCCATGGCGGGGCTTCTTCAGCTCCGCGACCGGTTCGCCGAAGGCGACCTCGTCGTCGTGATCTTTCACGACCACGGGTCGCGCTACCTCGGCAAGATGTTCAACGACGAGTGGATGCGGGGGAAGGGATTTCTCGAGAAGGCCGGCATGACGGCCGCGACGCTGGTGGGTTCGGGACTCTCGGGCGAGCTGCGCGCGATCGAGGCCACCGAGCCGATCGAGGCGGCCGTCCGCCTCATGCGCGAGCACGACTTCTCGCAGATTTCGATCACGCACGATCGGCGGCTGGTTGGGTCACTCAACGAGGCCCACCTTTACGATGCGCTTCTCCGCGACCCCGACGTCATGAAGCGGCCGGTCCAGGAGATCATGCAGCCTGCGTTCCCCTTCGTCGACATCTCGACCAACGTCGAGCAGCTCGCGACGATGATCACGCCGGCCAATCCCGCCGTGCTCGTGCGGGATTTCAAGACCGACAAGACGTTCATCATCACGCGCACGGATGTCATCCGCCTGCTGTGCTGAGACGCGCCGTCTGCGTGGGCCTCTCGGTGTGGCTGGTCGTCGCCGCCGGCCTCCAGGCGCGAATGCAGCCCCCGCCGTCCACCTCGCGCGCAATCGCGATGACGTTCGACGATCTGCCGGGTGTCCTCGCGCGGCCGACAGCCGACAGTCTGGCCGACATCAACCGCCGGCTGCTGGCGACGCTTCGCATCGCCGGGGCGCCGGCGATTGGCTTCGTGAACGAAGCACGGCTTGACGTCGACGGCGAGCGCGACGAGCGCACGACGATCCTCCGCAACTGGGTCGATGCCGGCATGGCACTGGGTAATCACGGCTACAACCACGAGGGGCTGAACGACGCCACGCTCGCCGATTACGAAGCCGACGTGCTTCGCGGCGAGCGCGTGACGCGGCCCTTGCTCGAAGGCAAGGGCAAGTCGCTCGTGTGGTACCGCCATCCGTTCAACCAGACCGGACCGACGCTCGACGCGAAGACGCGCTTCGAGGCGTTTTCGCGCGAGCACGGCTATCGCATCGCGCCGTTCACAGTCGAGGCCAGCGACTACCTCTTCACGAAGTTCTACGAAAAGGCCATCAGCGATCGAAAGCCGTCGCAGGCCGATCAAGTGATGACCGAATACCTGCGGTTCCAGGATCTGAAGATGGACTGGGCACAGGCATTCAGCGTCGAGACATTCGGTCGTGAGATTCCGCAGGTGCTGCTGTGCCACGTCAACCGGATCAACGCCGACGCGATGCCGGAGCTGCTGAGGCGCCTGCGAGCCCGCGGCTACGCGTTCATCACGCTGGACCAGGCGGCGCAGGATCCCGCCTATCAGACCGCGGACAATTACGTGGGCCGAAACGGCGTCTCGTGGCTGCACCGCTGGCGCGTCGCGCTCAACCTGCCGCCGAGGCTCGACGGCGAGCCGGATCCGCCACAATGGGTCCTCCGGCCATGACGCATGAGGCCACCGTATCACCGAAATCCCGCGCCGCCTGGCGCGCGTGGCTCGAGCGCCATCACGCGCGACGCGATGAGATCTGGGTCGTCTACTACAAGAAGCACACGGGTAAGGCCACCGTCAGCTACGCCGATGCCGTCGAAGAGGCGCTGTGCTTCGGCTGGATCGACGGCCGCGTCAAGCGGCTGGACGACGAGCGCCACATGCAGCGGTTCACGCCGCGCCGGAAGGGGAGCGTCTGGTCAGCCGTGAACCTGCGACGCTTCGCACGGCTCGTCGAGCAGGGCGTCGTGACGGAGGCCGGGCACGCCGCGGGGCCGACGTCGGGAACGAAGGTCGCGGACGTATCGTGGCTCCGACCGGACGTCATCCCCGCCGATGTGGAGCGCCGGATCGGACGGAACAGGCTGGCCCTGAAGAACCTCAAAGCGATGGCGCCTTCGTACCGCAAGCACTTCGTTTACTTCATCGACTCGGCGAAGCGCGCCGAGACCCGTGAGCGCCGCGCGCAGATCGCGATCGACCTGCTCGAGCAGAACATCACGCTCGAGATGAACTACCGATCGAAGTTGCAGGGCGGGAAAAAGAAGTAGGCGCTCTACGGCTGCGACGGCGTGTGCGCGCCAGGCGGCGGGGCGGCAATCGCGCCGTTTGGCTGCGTCCCGGCGATGAACGCGTCGGTGATCGCGTCGGGCGCGGCCGAAGGCGTGCCGTCGGTCTTGTCCACCTGCGCGAAGACGATGTTGCCGGGCGCAGTGAACTCCGGCTTCTTGTCGCGGCCACGCGCGGCGAGGTAGCCCTTCATCGTCTCGATCCAGATCGGCAGCGCCGCGACTGCGCCGGTCTCGCCCGGACCGAGCGGCTTCTTCTCGTCGTAGCCAATCCACACGCCGATGGTGATGTCCGGATCGAAGCCGATGAACCACGCATCCGTATATTCATCCATCGTCCCCGTCTTCCCGGCGATGGGCCAGTCGAGCGCCGCCGCAGCCGCGGCCGTGCCTCGCGTCGTGACACCCTGGAGGAGGCTGGTCATCACGTAAGCCGTATCCGCGCGGATCGCGTCGTTCGGCTCGGGGTGGTTCTCCTCCAGCACGTTGCCCTGACGATCGACGACGCGCAGCACCTCGTAGGGGGACATCCGAATGCCCTGATGCGGGAACGCGGTGTACGCGGACGTCGCTTCGAGCAGCGTTTCCTCCGTGACCCCGAGTGCCATCGACAGGTATGGCTGGAACTTGTTCGAGAGGCCGAAGCGCCTGGCGTAGTCGATCGCCACCGCCGGTCCGATGCTGTCGAGCAGCTTCACCGTCGGCACGTTTCGCGAATCCTCGATCGCGCGGCGCAGCGTGACAGCACCTTCGAACTTCCGGTCGTAGTTCTGAGGCGAGTAGAGCGGCTGCCCGGGCCCGGCGGGGAAGGCCACCGGCGCGTCCACGATGATCGACGTCGGCGTGTAGCCCCGATCGATGGCTGCCGTATATACGATGGGCTTGAAGGTAGAGCCCATCTGACGCCAGGCTTGCGTCGCGCGGTTGAACTTGCTGCGGCCGAAATCGAAGCCGCCGATCATCGCGCGGATCTGCCCCGTCGCGTTGTCGATGGCGACGAGCGACCCCTCGATCTGCGGATCCTGTTCGAGCTCGCCGGTGGCGAATCCCGTCGTGGCGTCGACTGCCGTGAGGCGTACCTGCACGACGTCGCCGACGCGCAAAAAGTCCGGCGTGGTCTTGCGCGTCCAGGCGTAGCCCGCGCGCGGCACCTCGATCGTGAGCGATCCCGCGCGCAGGTGCAGGGCGCGCGCCGGTCCTGAGGCCGTCCCCTTCGTGACCGGCAGCGCGACGGCCGGAACGAGGTCGCCGGGCTGCATCGGCGTCTTCCAGCGGTCATCCTGCCAGGCGTCGATCTGGCCGCCCTCGACGATCACGTTGTGTTTCGGACGCCGGAAGCCGCGCCGCTTGTCCACGCGCCGCAGGCCCGCATCGAAGGCGACTTCCGCGATGCGCTGCAGCTTTGGATCGATGGACGTGTAGACCGCCAGGCCGCTCTCGTACAGGCGCTTGGCGCCGTAATGCTCCTCGAGATGCTGCCGCACGTCCTCAAGATAGAACGCCGCGAAGCCTCCCTTCGAGGGTCGTCCCGCCGTGATGATCGGCTTCTGCTTGGTCGCGTCGGCCACCGCCTGCGTGATGTAGCCGTCCTCCGCCATCCGCTGCAGCGCGTAGTCGCGCCGCCGCTTGGCGGCCGGGAGGTTCACGTACGGGCTCTGACGCGCGGGCAGGTTGACGATGCCGGCCAGCAAGGCCGCTTCCTCGAGGTTGAGATCCTTCGCCGACTTGCCGAAGTACAGACGTGAGGCGGCCTCCGCCCCGTACGTGCCGTGGCCCCACGGGACGTGGTTGCAATAGAGCGTGAAGATCTCGCGCTTGGTATAGCGC
>JBKPSY010000075.1:0-8587 GCA_046735235.1 Acidobacteriota bacterium
GTGAGCGCACGGTCTATTACGGAAATGGCCTTTGGCGTCAGCCGGAACGGCGCGAGCGCGCCGGGATCGGCCAGCACGGCGTCGGCGACGTCGGATCCGGCCACGAGGCTCCCGCCAATCGGGCGACACAGGTAGTCGATCAGCACGAAGTGGTAGCGGACACGCCCGTCTGTGTCGAGCAGGATCCGATCGAACACGTCCACAACCGGGCCCACCGCGACTTCGAGCCCCGTTTCCTCTCGCATCTCCCTGGCAACGCCGGCTTCGAGCGACTCGCCGATCTCGAGCGTCCCGCCGGGCAGGCTCCACTGCCCTGCCAGCGGCTCGTACTTCCTCTTGATCAGCACCACGCGGCCGTCGTCCACAATCACCGCGCCGACGCCGACGACAGGCCGCGGCGGATACCGGCGCGGCGGAACGATGGCCTCCGCGGGCGGCGGCGTCTCCTCCGCCATGACCGGACCGTCGTGCGCGACCTCGCGTTGCATGTGGATGTGTCCGCCTTCGATGACGAAATCGCTGTAGCCGCGCCGCTCGCGGACAATCCCGTCCGCCCCGCGCACTTCGCGCTCGATCCATTCGGCGTGCACCAGCCCGCTCTCGATGCGTCCGACCATCCGGACACGGCGCCGCTGCGCGCCTTCGAAACCGGGTTGCCACTCCTCGAAATGGCGCGACAGCACGGCGCGAATGCCGTCGCGGCTCTGCGTCAGGCCGTTGTCCTGCTCGAGCGACGCCGTCGGCTCGTAGAGAGTCTCGAGCGTATCGATCTCGTCGCGGTTGTAGGCCGCGAACCAGTCGCGGATGAGGTCGAACGGATCGGGACTCACGCCTCGCCCATCACCTTCACGACGACCCGCTTCTTCCGCTGGCCGTCGAACTCGGCGTAGAACACCTGTTCCCACGGGCCGAGGTCGAGGTGGCCCGCCGTAATCGGCAGGATCACCTGGTGGCCCAGCACCGTCCGCTTGAGATGCGCGTCGGCGTTGTCCTCGCCGGTTTGATGGTGGCGGTAGTCGGGTCGCTCGGGCGCCAGTTCCTCGAGCCAATCCTGGATGTCGGCGATGAGCCCCTTCTCCCAGTCGTTCACGTAGACCGCCGCGGTGATGTGCATCGCCGAGACCAGCACCATCCCCTCGCGCACGCCGCTCCGCCCGACGATTCCGGCGACGTCATCGGTGATGCGGACGACCTCACGGCGGCGGGACGTGTTGAACCACAGATACTCCGTGTGCACCATCGTCTCGCCATGATAACGCCCGGCCGTCCTGCCACGCTGAGGCGCAATTGCCGTGACGCGAACCGCTTGCGGCTGTGCGAGAGGCCGCTCCGCTCGATCGCCCCGCTGGCATGTCTCTTGACTCGTACCGCGACGGGATGACTCTCTCGCGGGCTCTGGTGGCGGCGGTTGCCGGCGGGCTGGTCGCGGCACTGGCGTCACCGGCGCTGGCGGGGCCGAAGCAGTCGTCGGCGACGGGCACCATCACACGCGTCGACGCATCCGCCCGCACGCTGACGCTGATCGTCGGCCATCGTGAAGAAACCTTCACCGTCTCGGACGACACGCATCTGCGGCGCGGACCTCAGGTCGTGGTCCTCAACGACCTATCGGCGTGGAGTGGCGTCCGCGCAAAGGTTCGCTACGTGGACGACGCCGGGGTTCGGCGGGCAGAGTCGGTGATGGTGAGCCGGGAACGGATGTCGGAGCCTCAGGACTTTTCGGGATCGCCGCCGGCCTCGGGCATGACGAGCCCGAAGCGCTCCGCCATCCGGTAGAGCGTCCGCCGATCGATGCCGAGGGCCTCGGCGGCCCGCGTCCGGTTGCCGCCGACAGACTCCAGTACGTGCATCAGATAGCGACGCTCGAGATCGTCGAGCGTCGGCAGCCCTTCGAACATCTTCGCTTGCAGCTCGACACGCCCCGGCCTCGCCTCGACCGGAGCGCCGAACTGGACGTCGTCCGAGGTGATCTCATGTCCGCGCGTTGTCAGAACGAGACGCTCGATCGTGTTCTCGAGCTCGCGCACGTTGCCGGGCCAGTCGTACTCGACGAGTCGATGGAGCGCATCCGCCGCGAGAGCCACGCGGCGGCCGGCACGGCCGCACGCGCCTTGGAGAAACCGCTCGACGAGCAGCGGGATGTCCTCGCGGCGCACCCGAAGCGCCGGCACGCGAATCACGAGCACGCTCAACCGGTAATAGAGGTCCTGCCGGAAGCGCCCGGCCGCGACGGCCTCCTGCAGCTCGACGTTGGTGGCGGCCACGACACGGACGTCGACCTTGATCTGGCGCGTCGCGCCGACCGGCCTCACCTCGCCTTCCTGCAGGACGCGAAGCAGCTTGACCTGCAGCGCCGCCGAGGTCTCGCTGATCTCGTCCAGGAAGATCGTGCCGCCCTGCGCCTGCTCGAACAGTCCTCGCGTGTCCGCGACGGCGCCGGTGAACGCGCCGCGCGTGTGCCCGAAGAGCTCGGATTCGAGCAGGGTCTCGGTGAGCGCGCCGCAATTCACCGGCACGAACGTCCGCGCGGCGCGCCGGCCGTGACGATGAATCGCCCGCGCCACGAGCTCCTTTCCGGTACCGCTCTCGCCGACGATGAGCACCGGCGCCTGCGCGTCGGCCGACTGCGCGATCTGCTTGTAGACCGCCAGCATCGCCGACGACCGGCCGATGAGGCCTGGCGGTGCGTCCTGCGGGACCGGCGCGTCGGCCGGCGCCTCTGGCGATCGCAGCGCGCGCTCGACGACCCCCTTTACCTCGGCGATGTCGAATGGCTTGCTGATGTAGTCGAACGCACCGTGCCGCACGGCATCAATGGCGGTCTCGAGCGTGCCGAATCCGCTGATCAGCACCACGCGGGCCGCGTGGCCGCCGGAGCGAATCGCGCGCAGCAGATCGACGCCGGTTCGCTCGGCGTTCAGATGAATGTCCGAGATGACCACGTCCGGGGCGTGCTCGCGGACGAGCGCCATGGCGCGGTCCGGCGCCAGCGCGGTGACGATCCGCCGGCCAGGAACGGCCAGCAGCTCCTCCATGAACCGCACGGTCTCGGCGTCGTCGTCAACGATGAGCAGCGTGGACATCTGGTGGCCCGTTTCTTACGAGGCGCCTCCGCGATCGGCCGGCAGCGCGATCGTGAAGACCGTGCCGTTTCCCTGACTCGACGCGGCCGCGATCGTCCCGCCCATCCGCTCAATCACGTCGCGCGTGATGCTGAGGCCAAGCCCGGTGCCCCGACCTGGTGGCTTGCTTGTGACCCACGGCTCGAAGATGCGCGGCAGCAGGTCGGGCGGGATGCCTGATCCCGAGTCGGCGACGACGATCTGAACTCCATCGTCCATCGCGGACGCGCCGACGCGCAAGTCGCCCCCGGCAGGCATCGCATCGACGGCGTTGCTCACGAGGTTCAGCAGGGCCATCTCGAGCTCACCGCGATCGCCTCGGACCGGCGGCAGCCCGGAAGCGATGTCCTCGCCGATACGGATGCCTGATGCCGTCAGCCGCGGCCGCACGAGCACGCCGATGGATCCGAGCAGGTCGCCGACGTCGATTGGCGCATCGGGGCCGGGACGCCGCACGTGCTCCACGAGCCCGCGCACGGCGTTGGTGACCTTGCCGATCTGATCCTGGACGACCCTCAACCGGCGCTCCGTATCTGCCGGCAGGCCGCCCTGCGCGAGCAGAAGCTGCACGTGGCCCGAGATGAGGTTGAGCGGGGTGCCCACCTGGTGCGCCACGCTCGCGGCGGTCTGGCCGACGGCAGCGAGGCGCTCGGCCTCGGCGAGCGCGTCGCGCATCGCAAGCATCCGCTGGTAACTGTCGATGCGCTCCGTATGGCTGCGATCGAGCGCCGAGGTCACCGTGCGGATCCGATCCTCAAGCGCGAGGTTGAAGTCCGCGAGCCGCGCGAGCATCTGGTTCAGGCCGGTCGCGACCTCTCCCATCTCGTCGGACCGCACGACCTCGACACGTGCAGCCAACTCTCCGGCGCCGGCTCGCGCCATCGTCTGGCGGATAGCGGCGACGGGACGATACACGAGACGACGCAGCGCCTGGTCCAGCACGAGCGTGAGGACGACGATCGACAGCGGCACGAGCCAGAGAGACACCAGACGGCCTCTCGCCCGCAATTGCGACGTCGCGGCCATCGACAGAGTCACGACGACCGCCGCGTCACCTCCGGCGCCGGGTGAGGTCCGGAGCGCCAGGCGCGTCAGCACACCGTCGTCGCGCCAGCCCTGGTCGCCGGCGACGATCGTTTCCCTTGCCAGCGCGATGGCCTGATCGGATTCCGAGGACGCGGTGCTGGCAACGACCGTGGGCACGCCGCCCGCCAGCCGCACGAGCGAGATCGCACGAATCGACGGCACGCCACGGGCGAACTCGCGCAGGCCGTCCTCGATTTCAGAGGGGACCCAGGGCCCTCTCCTCAGTTCCAGGTCGTCCACGACCGCTTCGGCCGTGACCAGGCCGGTCTCCCGAAGGTCGCGCTCGGCGGATTTTTCGAACAGGCGGATCTCGAGTATCGACTCGAGGCTCAGGACGAGCGCAATGACCACCGAGACGGTCAGGACGAGACGCCAGCGGAGCGACAGTGTGCGCACGCAGTTCGTAGACCGTCGGCCTGCCGGCTCGATCGTAGGGCCGAACTTCAGTTCGGCCGCCTCACAGCGGCCCGCCTCACAGCGAAAGGCTCGGGTCGGCGTTAAGGTCGGGAGACGCCGTCACCCCAGCCGCGAGCTTCCGCAGGCCCGAGGCGGCGATCATCGCGGCGTTGTCGGTCGAGAGCGCGAGGCTCGGGATGAACACCGGGAGCCCACGGCGCTCGCCTTCGGTGACGAGATCCGCGCGAAGCCGGCTGTTGGCCGAGACGCCGCCCGCAATGCCGACGCTCACCGCCCCGTGCTGCCGTGCCGCGGCGAACAGCCGGTCCAGCAGCGACTCGACGACGACGCGCTGGAAGCTCGCGCAGAGGTCAGCTACTTCGCGCTCGGGCAGCGGCCAGTGACCCGCGGCGCGCCGTCCGTCGACGTACCGGAGCACGGCGGTCTTCAGGCCGCTGTAGCTGAAATCGAGCGTCCCCGGCCGATCGGGCGCGTTTCGATCGGCGTGCGTCATTCGGGGCACCGGCAGGTCGACCGCGCGATCGTTGCCGTCCTTCGCGAGGCGATCGATCACCGGTCCGCCCGGATATCCGAGCCCGAGCAACTTCGCGACCTTGTCGTAGGCCTCGCCTGCGGCGTCATCGCGTGTCCGGCCGAGCAGTTGGTACTCGCCGGGTGACGGCACGAGATAGAGGCTGGTGTGGCCGCCGGAGACGACCAGCACCGCCGCCGGCAGCGGCAGCGGCCCGTTCTGGAGAAAGAGCGACTCGATATGTCCGGCGAGATGATGAACCGGAACGAGCGGCAGTCCGCGGGCCGCAGCCAGCGACTTCGCGAACGCCACTCCGACCAGCAGTGACCCTACGAGGCCGGGCCCTTGCGTCACGGCCAGCGCGTTCACGTCATCGAGGGTCACGCCCGCGTCCTTCAACGCCTTGTCGACGACGTCGGCGATGTCACGCACATGCTGCCGGGACGCCAGCTCCGGGACGACACCGCCCCACTCGCGATGCAAGGCCGCCTGCGACGCGACGACGTTCGAGCGCAGACGCCAGCGGCCGTCGGCGCCGGGCTCCTGTTCGACCAGCGCGGCGGCCGTCTCGTCGCAGGACGTCTCGATGCCGAGGATGAGCATGTCGGACTTCGGACCGCAGACTTCGGACTACAGACTTCCGACTAGCGCGCGGCCGACCAGCGCCGCGAGCGACTCCGTGTATGGCGCACGCGCGATGCCGCGCTCGGTGATGATGCCCGTGATGAGCGCGTGGGGCGTGACGTCGAACGCCGGGTTGAAGACCTTTGCGCCTTCGGGCGCCAGCCGCACGTTCTTCACGTGCGTCACTTCCTTCCAGGGACGCTCCTCGATCGGGATCTGACGGCCCTCGGAGGTGTCCAAATCGATTGTCGAGACCGGCGCGGCGACGTAGAACGGCACCTTGTGCTCGCGCGCCACGAGCGCCACCGTATACGTCCCGACCTTATTGGCGGTGTCGCCGTTGGCGGCAATGCGATCCGCGCCGACGACCACGAGGTCGATCCGGCCGTCGCGCATCAGCGGCGCCGCCATGCTCTCGGTGATCACCGTCGTGTCGATGCCGTCCTTGACGAGCTCCCACGCCGTGAGACGCGCGCCCTGCATGAACGGCCGCGTCTCGTCGGCGAAGACCGCGACCTTCTTGCCGCGCTCCACCGCGCCTCGGATCACGCCAAGCGCGGTGCCGTAGCCGGCGGTGGCCAAAGCGCCGGCGTTGCAGTGCGTCAGGATGTGCGCGTCCGAGGGGACGACCTCCGCGCCGTGGGCGCCAATCGCGCGGCAGCTCGCGACGTCTTCGTCGTGAATCTGCTGGGCTTCGCGCACGAGGCGCTCCTTGAGCTGATCGACCGATTCCCCCGCGGCGACTCCCGCGGCGAACGCCCCCTTCATCCGGTCGATCGCCCAGAACAGATTCACCGCAGTCGGGCGCGTGCCGGCCATGAGCTCGCACATCTTGTAGAACTCGGCCGCGAGCTTCTGTGTGCCCGTGACCTTGCTCGTCTTCACGCCGAGCGCCAGCCCCATCGCCGCGGAGACTCCGATCGCCGGCGCGCCGCGGATCACCATCGTCTTGATCGCGCGGGCCACTTCCGCCGCAGTCTTGCAGTGCACGTAGATCTCTTCGGCCGGCAGCTTGCGCTGGTCGATCATCACCACTTCGGTATCGCGCCACTCGATGGTTGGAAGCATTGGTTCAATTGTAGCGAATCAGGTCCATGGGTTGATGGGTCCATGGGTTCATGGGGGGATAGGACAGGGCGCCGCGCCCTACCCATGGACCTATGGACCCATGGACCCATGGACCTACTTGAGCAGCCGGGCGTCGAACGGCAGCGGCAGGAGGTCGGCCAGTTGGTGTTGGCCGGTGACTCGGCGTGTGTTGGCGAGGGTCACGGAGAGGTCGCCACCGAACTCCCAGAGGATCTGCCGGCAGGCGCCACACGGCGGCGTGGGGTCTTCGGTGTCGGCGACGATGGCGATGCGGCGGAACTTGCGGTGGCCGGCGGCGAGCGCCGTGAACATCGCCACGCGCTCGGCGCAGACGGTCAGGCCGTAGGTGGCGTTCTCGACGTTGACGCCCGTGACCAGCGTGCCGTCGGCGGTCTCGAGCGCGGCGCCGACCTTGAAGTGCGAATACGGCGCGACGGCGTGTCGTCGCGCGCGACGCGCGGCGGCGACGAGCGGATCAGAGGCGGCCAAGGATCCCCTCCAGCAGCGACATGAACTGCCCCGACACGCGACGCGCGACCTCCATCACCTCGTCGTGATGGAGCGGCGCCGGCAGCACGCCGGCAGCCGGATTGGTGATGCACGAGATGCCCAGCACCTCGACGCCCATATGCCGCGCGACGATGGCTTCCGGCACCGTGGACATCCCCACGGCATCCGCGCCAAGCGTCCGGAAGGCGCGAATCTCCGCCGGCGTCTCGTAGCTCGGTCCGTGCAGCCCGACGTACACGCCATGGCGCAGAGCGACGCCCGCCGCGGCCGCCGCCTCGTCGGCGACGCGTCGCAGACGGGAGTTGTACACCTCAGTCATGTCCGGGAACCGCACACCGAAGCGGTCGTCGTTCGGACCGACCAGGGGGTTGCTCCCCATGAAGTTGAGATGGTCGTCGATCGCCATCAGGGTGCCCGGCGAAAACGACGTGTTGATGCCGCCGGCGGCGTTGGTGAGCACGAGCGTCTTCACGCCCAGGCGCGCGAGGACGCGCGCCGAGAACGTGACCGTCGTCAGCGAATGGCCTTCGTAGAAGTGCACGCGCCCCGAGAGCACGGCGACGTCACGTCCGGCGATCCGGCCAACCACCAGCTTGCCCGCGTGTCCGATCACCGTCGACGCCGGCCACTTCGGGATGTCGCCGTACGGAATCACCGTCGGCGACTCGAGCCGCTCGGCAAACGCGCCGAGACCCGACCCGAGCACGATCGCCGTGGGCGGGAACTGAGCGATTCGCGTTCGCAGGAACGCGGCGGCGGCTTCGACGTCGTCGTAGTAGGTCATTGTAAAGATCGGCGCGGCTGAAACCGCGCTCTACGCACATCTCAGGGCGCCAGAAACAGCGACGCGATCGACGCGTTGATGAGCGTCGCCAGGAACCCGGCAAACAGGGCGCGCGTCCCGAGACGCGCCAGATCGCTGCGTCGCGTGGGGGCCATCGCGCCGATGCCGCCGAGCTGGATCCCGATTGAGCCGAAGTTGGCAAATCCCGTCAACGCGTAGGTCGCCAGCACGTAGGACCGGTGCGACATGACGTTGTGGTACTGCGAGGTCAGCTTCACGAACGCCACGAACTCGTTGGCCACGAGCTTGGTGCCAAGCAAGTCGGCCATGTAGCCGACGTCCGCGCTCGGCACACCCATCAGGACGGCCGCCGGCGCGAAGACCACCGAAAATACCTTCGCGAGCGTCAGCGCGGGGTTGATCAGGCCGAGCACGAAGTCGAAC
>JBKPSY010000076.1:0-5945 GCA_046735235.1 Acidobacteriota bacterium
GCATATAGTACGTATGCCAGTAGGGCCCCTTCAGGCGGTCGTCGAGGATCACCCCCTTCTCGAACGGGTTGGCGCCGTACCAGGCCATGAACGACTCCATCAGGTAGCCGTAGCAGACGATCAGGCCGGTGGCGAGCATGACCTTGGCACAGTTCTGGATGTGCCGCATCGTGATGAAGTCTTCCATCCCGTAGTACGCTCGGATCGGGATGGCGAGCGTCAGCACCATCGCGAAGCCGGAATAGATGGCACCGGCGACGAAGTACGGCGGGAAGATCGTCGTGTGCCAGCCCGGGACCACCGCCACCGCGAAGTCGAAGCTCACGACCGTGTGGACCGAGAGGACCAGCGGCGTCGCCAGGCCCGCCAGCAACAGCGACGCGGTTTCGTAGCGCTGCCAGTGCATGGCCGACCCGCGCCAGCCGAGCGACAGCACTCCGTAGGCGCGCTTCACCCACAGCAGCTGCGCCCGATCGCGCATCGTCGCCAGGTCTGGGATCAGGCCGACGTACCAGAACAGCACCGACACGGTGGCGTAGGTCGAGACCGCGAAGACGTCCCAGATGAGGGGGCTTCGGAAGTTCGGCCAGATGTTCATGCTGTTCGGGTACGGGAACAGCCAGTACGCCGCCAGCCACGGACGCCCCGTGTGGAACACCGGGAAGATGGCCGCGCACATGACCGCGAAGATCGTCATGGCCTCGGCGAAGCGGCTGATCGACATGCGCCACTTCTGGCGGAACAGCAGGAGGATCGCCGAGATGAGCGTGCCGGCGTGGCCGATACCGATCCACCAGACGAAGTTGACGATCGCGAACCCCCAGCCGACCGGGACGTTGACGCCCCAGATCCCGGTGCCCTTGACGACGAGGTAGGACACGGCGAACAGCAGCATCGACATCACGCCGAACGCGATCACGAAGCCGACGAGCCAGCCGGGCCGGAAGCCGGGGCGAAGCACCGCCGAGGTGATCTCGTCGGTCACCGAGCCGAACGAGTGTCCAGGCGCGAGCACTTCGGATTGCAGCCGCGCCATGCCGGCCGGGGCCGGGGCGGCGTGCGAATCCAGCGGGGGTTGACGATCAGCCATAGACAACTCGGGCCTACCTCGGCGCGTGGGTCATGCTGTTGGTCTCGGACATGTCGGTGCCAGGGACCTTCGGCAACGCGCGCGGTGCTTCCTTCTCCATGCCGGGCAGCTCGGTCTCGAGCGCCGCGTTCGGGTTCTTCACCTGCGCCAGGTACGTGGTGCGCGGATGGGTGTTCAACTCTGCGAGCACGCCGTAGTTGGTCGACTCGGCCTTCAGCTGCGAGACCCGGCTGTCCGGGTCGTTGATGTTGCCGAAGACGATGGCGTCGGTCGGGCACGCCTGCTGGCAGGCCGTCTTGATCTCGCCGTCCTGGATCGTGCGGCCCTCGACCTTCGAGTCCTGCCGCGCGCGGTTGATGCGCTGCACGCAGTAGGTGCACTTCTCCATGACGCCGCGGCTGCGCACGGTGACGTTCGGGTTGCGCTGCAGCTTGTAGGACGTCGTGTCCCAGTCCGAGTAGAGCAGGAAGTTGAAGCGGCGAACCTTGTACGGGCAGTTGTTCGAGCAGTAGCGCGTCCCGACGCAGCGGTTGTAGACCATGTCGTTCAGGCCTTCGCTGCTGTGCGTGGTGGCGGCCACCGGGCAAACGACCTCGCAGGGCGCATTCTCGCACTGCTGGCAGAGCATCGGCTGGTGGTAGATCGCCGGGTTCTCCGCGTCGCCCTCGTAGTAGCGATCGATGCGGATCCAGGCCATCTCGCGGCCGCGGAGCACCTGCTCTTTCCCGATCACCGGGATGTTGTTCTCGGCGTAGCACGCGACGACGCAGGCGCTGCAGCCGGTGCAGACGCTCTGATCGATCGCCATCCCCCACCCGTACGTCGTGGGCGCGTGCTCCGCCAGCGTGCGCTCGCGCTGCTGGGCCGTCAGGTTGTAGAGCGTAAACGTCTTGGCCGGCGCTTCCTCGCCCATGTGATGCGCGAAGTCCGGGTTCTTCTTGAACTCCTCGAACGTGGCGGCTCGGACGACCGCCCGGCCCTCCATCGAGTGGTGGCCCTGCGTAGACGCGATGAGCGTGACGCCGCCTGTGCGGCGGACCTGCGCGCCGACGCCAAAGGCCGGCGCATCCGACGTGCGGATGGCGTATCCGTTGTACCCGACGCCGTCGCCGACGCGGCCCGATCGCTTACGGCCGAGGCCGAGGTACACCGTGAGCGCCTCGGCCGCGTGTCCTGGCTGCATCCACACGGGGGCCTGCAACGCACGGCCCTTCCAGGTGATCTCGACCTGGTCGCCGTTCTTCACGCCGAGTCTCGACGCGGTCGCCGGCGACACGAGCACGGCGTTGTCCCAGGTGATCTTCGTGAGCGGCTTCGGCGTTTCCTGGAGCCAGCCGTTGTTGGCGAAGCGCCCGTCGTAGATCGTCGGGTCGGCCGCGAAGGCGATCTCCAAGCCGCTGCCCGCGCTGGGCGGCGTGACCGGCGGCACCTGGGCCTTGCCGACGGACTTCGCGGGAAGCGCCGAGGCGGCAACGAGGCCGTCGTGCACCGACTTGCGCCAGAACTTCGTGAAGTCCTGGCCGGCCGCCTGCGGCTGCGCCTGCCAGAACTCCTTCACGACCTCCAGGCCGTTCCGCTCGGGCTTCGCGCTGAAGACGGCCGTCACTTCGTGCAACGACTTCCCCTGGTAGAGCGGCAGGATCAGCGGCTGCACGATCGACGCCGTGCCGTCGTGTGCGCGCGCGTCGCTCCACTCCTCGAGGAAATGGGTGGTCGGGACGTGCCACTGGCTGAGCTCGGCCGTTTCGTCGTCAAACAGGCCTGCGTGGACGCGAGTGCGGACCTTCTTCAAGGCCGACGCGAAATCGAGATCCACCGGCGCGGTGAAGACCGGGTTCACGTCGAGCATCACCAGCAACTGCACCTGGCCGGCGTTCATGTCGGCGACGAGCGAGGTGAGCGACGCGGTCTGCGACGTGGCGTCGACGGCAATCGGATCGGTGAGCACCACCGTGGTGCCGATGTTGCCGAGCGACTGGTTGATCGCGTGGGCGACGGCGTGGACCGCGGCAGGCTGGCGGTCGCCGACGATCACGACGCCCTTGCCCTTCGCCGCGACAAGGTCCTTCACGGCCGCCGCGAAGAATTTGTCGGCCGCTTCGCCAAGCGACGGCACCGCGCCGCCTTCGACGCCGGCGAGAATGGCGCGCGCCGCGGCTTCCATCTGGCTAGCGCGGAACGGCAGGCGGTGGTCGGCAATCGATCCGGCGGCGGTCGGCGTCGGCTCGGCGACGTAAAGCCGGTTCATTTCCGCCGTGGCCTTCCGAATCCGGCGGCCGTTCGCGAAGTCGCGCGCATAACGCACGTTGCCCGCGACGCCGGCGCCGAAGAGATCCGCGTCGAGGACGACGATCACGTCGGCCTGATCGAGCTTGTAGTGGACGTCGGCGGGCTCGCCGAAGGCCAGCGCCGCGCCGCCGTAGACGTTCTCCCGCGAGACGGCCTCGTACTGGTGCCAGCGCGCGCCCGGGAGCGCCGCGAGGATCTCCTTCACCTGCGCGCCGAGCGTCGGCGAGCCGACGGTGCCACTCAGGAATCGCAGCCCGGCGCCATTCAGCGGCTTCAGCTCGGCGAGCTGGTTCTGCATCGACTGCGAGAAGCTCGGCCACGGACGTGCCTCGCCGAGGTAGGTGATCGACTGGCTGCGGTCGGGGTCGTAGAGCGTGAGGACGGCGCCCTGACCGAGCGCGTCGGTGGCCCCGCTGCTGGACGGGTGATCCGGGTTGCCCTCGAGCTTGGTCGGCCGGCCTTCGTGGCTCTCGGCCAGAAGGCCCGCGCCCACGCCGGCCAGCGTCATCGTCGTCGCGAAGAAGAGCGGCTTGCCGGGTACCACGTCTTCGGGCGTGCGGACGTAAGGAACAATCGCTTCATCGGGCTGCCGCGTGCAGGCGGTCGCGCCCGCGAGCGCCATCGACGCGCCCATGAGCTTCAGGAACCCACGGCGGCCGACCGGGTCGAGCCATTCGGAGGCGTGCGCAGGGAATTCGCGCTTGACGAAGTCGCCAAAGGCCTCGGTGTCGGCGAGCTCTTCGAGGCCCTGCCAGTACCGCCGGCCGCGGGCGTCTGCCGCGCGCGCACGAATCGAAGCGAGGTCGAGTGTCTTGTCTACGCTCATGTACGTCTCGTGCCGTCCAGGCCTACCTGTGGCACGTGGAGCAGGAAGTCAACGACTGAATCTGGTATGCCTTGACGAGCCGCTCGCCGACTTCCATCTGGTTGTCGGGCGCCACGTAGTCCATCTGGGTCACGAGCTCACGCGGCCGGACGTACTTCGCCGGGTTCTTGTGGCAGTCGAGACACCATCCCATCTGCAGCGACGATTCCTGCCGCATGAGCGGCATACGGTCGACGCGGCCGTGGCACGTCGAACACCCGACGCCCTTCTTCACGTGGACACTGTGGTTGAAGTAGACGAAATCGGGCAGGTCGTGGACGCGCAGCCAGTGCAGCGGCTTGTCGTCGCGGAAGCTGGCACGCACGATCTCGAGGTACGGGCTCGTGATCCAGATCTGCGAGTGACAGTTCATGCACGTCTTGGTCGGCGGGATACCGGCTGACGGCGTCTTCTCGACGGTCGCGTGGCAGTACCGGCAATCGATCCCGAGGCCGCCGGCGTGGTGCTGATGGCTGAACTGCACGGGCTGCTCGCGCACCTCGTCCTGGTGCGTGGCGAATGGCGAACGGCTCAGTCGGTCCAGCGTGAGGAAAAGCCCGCCCGCGAGAAGGACCACGGCGACGATGCTTCCGCGCGCATAGCTATTGGCACTCGGTGGGAAAATCTGCGACATCTCAGTCGTCTACATGGATCCACGGCCGGACTGGCTGAGGAGTGCGTTGGGAGGTCGCCTTGGATGGGCGACGCGTGCTCCGACCGCCCGTCAGGAGTATCAAACTGCCAAGAGGAGTGTCAAGGACGAGGCAGGTCTTTCAGAGCACTTTCTGGAGCAGTTTCAGGCGTGAATTGAATGTCAAGCGCGTAGTGGGAAAACCACGCCATCTCCGCGTTGAATTTTGACAGCTGATGGTGCAGTTCCTGCCACCCGTGTCCCTCGCGTGGGGCGACGTACAGGTGCGTCGGCACGCCGAGACTCTTCAGCGCGCGGAACATCTCGACCGACTGCGGCAGCGGCACGCGCGGATCGTCCTGGCCGACGAAGAAGATCGTCGGGGTCTTCACGTTCGAGACGTACTTCAGCGGAGAGTTCTCCCAGTAGTTGTCGATGGGGGCTCCGGCTTGCCAGGGCGTGCCGCCAAACCAGGGCGTCCGGTAGCTGCGGATGTCACTTTGCGCGTACATCGAAACCCAGTCGGCGGCGCCGGCGCCTGAAGACGCCGCCTTGAAGCGGTTCGTGAAGGTGATGACTTTATTGGTCATATGCCCTCCCGCGCTCCAACCCATCTTGATGAGACGGTCGGGGTCCGCCAGACCCTGAGAGACCAGCCAGTCGACGCCGGAAAGGACGTCCAGGTGGGCGCTCCTGAAGTAGTGGCCGACCATGTCGCGGAGGAACGCGTTGCCGTAACCGGTGCTGCCGCGGTAATTGGGCCGAAATACGAAGCAATTCTTGCCGGCGAGCACCTGCGCATAGCTCAACCGCCCGCCCCAGCCGAACTGGTCGGAGCTGGCCGGGCCGCCATGCGTCTGGACGATGGCCGGGTATCGCCGACCCTTCACGTAGTCGACCGGATAGAACAACAGGCCCTCGATACTTTGGCCGTCTTGGCCCTTCCAGGACACCCGCTCCTGTCGTGCGATCCTGAATCGTTTGGTCAAATCACCAAACAAATCGGTCACGCGCTGAGGCCGTCCCGTGATCAGCGTCCAGATCTCGCCGGGGCGCGAGGCCTCCTGCAG
>JBKPSY010000077.1:0-12483 GCA_046735235.1 Acidobacteriota bacterium
GCGGTATAGCAGCCGGCCGTGTTCGGCAGCAGCGTGTAGCGCGCCTGGTCGATGTAATCGAGCATCGACTCGCGCGACCGATCCGAGATGTTGACCCGGCGCACCGCGACGGTGACCATCTCGGCGCCCGACGCGTCGTGCGCCTGCACCATCACCGCGTTCGACGGGTACTTGCCGGTGCCGACGATCAGCCGCGACGAAAACGTGCGGCCGGCGAGAACGAAGGCATCCATGGCCGCTAGCCCCCGCCCACGAAGTTCACGACTTCGACTTCGTCGCCGTCGTTGACCACTTCGGTGTCGTAGTGCGCGCGGCGGACCACGACGAGATTGCGCTCGACCGCGACCTTCCGCGAGTCGATGCCGACGCTGTCGAGCAGCGCCCGGATGGTTACCGGGCTGGGCAGCTCGTGGGCTTCGCCGTTGAGGGAAATTCGCAAGGGGACGTGCACTCCCGCGCCCCGCCACGACGCGGGAGCGCTGCCCCTAGCCTATCAGTTTTCGTTCTTCACTCGCGTCGCGGTGACGACCCCGGACGGGCTGGACGAGGTGCCCTTGACTTCGACCTTCGTGCCGTTGGCGATCGAGAGGCAGGCCAGGTCGAACTTGGTGTTCGACGTCGTGGCCACGGATCGGCCGCCCGCGGTGAAGGTTATCGCGGGACAGCTGCCCCCGAGACCGGCCACCGTTCCGGTCAGCTCGACCTCGTTCGCGTCGTTGTCGTTGCCGTTGTCGTCGTTGCCGTTGTTGCCGTTGTTTCCGCCGTTCCCGCTGCCGCCGTTCCCGTTTCCGTTGCCGGGCCCTGGGCCCCCGGACTGCTGCACTTCGACGCGTGTCGCCGTCAGGGTGGATCCGGTCAGGCTGCCCTTGACGTGGACCCGCGCGCCGGCAATCAGGTTCGAAAACGTCAGCATCTGATCGCCATGCCTGATCGTCGCCGTCGACGGCACCATCACGGTGATCTGCCCGATGACGAACGAATGCGCGCCGCCGTTGACGCTCACGATCTTGCCTTCGAGCTGCGCCTGGGCGCCGGTCTGGGCCTGCTCGTCCTCGACCTGGCCGTTGTGCACGTGCACTTCGAGCTGAATCGTGTCGTGCTCGGCCACGTCGTCCAGGGACATGGTGCCGGTGGCCGCGCCGGTGAACTGCAGCGTCACCTGGCCGGCCGGTACACCAGTCAGCGAAAAGCGTCCCGTGCCGTCCGTGGTCGCCGTCAGACCCGCGCCCGGGACCGTGACGGTGACGCCGCTCATGCCGCCGGCCGCCATCAGCATCAACGAGCCCGTCGCCGAGCCGCCGTTCGAAACGAGACCTGAGATCGTGGCGCCGCTGGTGGCGGACCCTGGGGACGCCGTCGGCGAAGGCTGCGCCGCGTCGGGCATCGACGGTGAGTTGGAGGAGTTGCACGCGACGGCCGTCACGAGCCCGACGACGACGGCTGTCAATCGCAAGGAAAGCGGTGCGGTCATATAGCTGGTCCTTGTCGTGAGGTCACCCGCCCTGGAAGCCAGAGGAGGCGACAAGTCGTCATAGCGTACGCAAGCTTGGTGCCGCCGTGGAGGGCACATCAAAGCCGCAGGATACAGCGGCGACCCGGCAACGCCGTACGAGACCTGGGGCTCGACTACGGTCCCGGAACTCCAGTGCGGCGAACCGCCCCATGTAGAATAGCCGCGGTCGTCGCCAAAAGCGCCGCGACCCGGAGTTTTTCGCATGCTTGCAGGAATTCTCACCGAAACGCTGTCCGGCGAGCGCCGTGTCGCGCTCGTGCCAGCCGTGCTGCCCGCGCTGGCCAAGGCCGGCGTGTCCGTGCTGGTGCAGTCCGGTGCCGGCGCTTCAGCTGGAATTCCCGACGCGGCCTATGTCGAGAAGGGCGCCGAGATCTCCGCGTCCGCCGAGGACGTCGTGTCGCGGGCGGAGCTGCTGCTGCGCGTGCGGCTGTCGCCGCCCTCAACCGCTGCGGGCCAGCGGGACCTGGCGCTCACGCGATCAGGACAGACGCTCATCGCCTTTCTCGATCCGCTCAACGACGCGTCGCTGAGCGAGGCGCTGGCGTCTCGCGGCGTCACCGCGTTTTCGATGGAGCTGATGCCGCGCATCACGCGCGCGCAGAGCATGGACGCGCTGTCGTCGATGGCGACCATCGCCGGCTACAAGGCCGTGCTGCTCGCGGCGAACACCCTGCCGCGCATGTTCCCGATGCTGACGACGGCCGCCGGCACGATTACGCCCGCGCGCGTGTTCGTCATCGGCGCCGGCGTCGCTGGGCTGCAGGCGATCTCCACCGCGCGACGCCTCGGCGCGCCCGTCGAAGCGTACGATGTGCGCCCGGCGGCGAAGGAACAGGTGCAGAGCGTGGGCGCGAAGTTCGTGGAGCTGCCGCTCGAGGCCGCCGACGCCGAAGACAAGGGCGGTTATGCCAAGGCGCAGGACGAGTCGTTCTACCGGCGTCAGCGCGAGGTGATGACGAAGGTCGTGGCTACCAGCGACGTCGTCATCACGACGGCGGCGATTCCGGGTAAGCGATCGCCCATCCTCGTCACGAAGGAGATGGTCGCCGGGATGGCGCCCGGCTCGGTGATCGTCGATCTGGCCGCCGAACGCGGCGGCAACTGCGAGCTGACGAAGGCCGACGAGACCGTGGTATCCGGCGGCGTGACGATCTTTGGCCCCACGAACCTGCCGTCGACGGTGCCGTACCACGCCAGCCAGATGTACGCGAAAAACGTCACGACGTTCGTCACGCACCTGATGAAGGACAAGCAGTTCGTCATCGCGATGGACGACGAGATCACGCGGGAAACGCTCGTGACCCGCGGCGGTCAGGTCGTGCACGAGCGCCTGAAGCCGCTCGTCAGCAAGTAGGCCGCATCGGCAGGCGCACCGCAGGCAGAGGCTTCAGTCCGCGCGTCCTGCGCGTCACCCGGGCTCTCAGCGGGTGATCAAGAGCGCGAACGCCAGCGCCGCGATCCCGGCGAGCACGCAGGCCACGGCGAGCGACGGCCGCGCGGCGACAACGTCGTCGCCACCGGACTCCGCCGTGCCGGAGCCGCCGGCCATCGATCCCGGCAGCACCGCGACAATCGCGGGTCCCATCCAGATTGCCAGCGTGACGATCGCCGACGCCGGCATGACGCCGACGCGGCGAGGAAAGCTGCCAGGCACCGCCGCACGATCGAGCATGTCGGGGACGACCAGTACGAAGATCGCCGGCGCGAGGACCGTCCACGCCAGCAGGAAGGTTCGCGCGATCGTGCGGGACGTTCCCTGGCGTGTTTCGCCAGCCGCCAATGGGCGATCGCTCGCCCAGAGGCCTAGACCGAGCGGGCCCCAGAGGAGCGTCAGCGCCGAGGCGAACACAGGCTTGCGTGCGTGCCGTGTCCGGGCATCGTGGAGCACCCAGAGGGCGAGCACCACGTTGAAGAGCACGTTCGTCGCAAGGCACGCGCGCAGCATGTCCGCCAAATTCTACCCGTCATACAATTTCTCCGTGCTCTCGGACGGCGCGATCCTCGACGGCAAGTACGAGATCCGCGGTCGCCTCGGCGGCGGCGGCATGGGCGAGGTCTACCTCGCGCGCCGCCGGATGCTCGGCGACGACGTGGCCGTGAAGGTCGTGCGGCCCACGGGCCCGGACCCGGGCGAGTGGCGCGCGCGCTTCCTTCGCGAGGCTCGCGCGTGCGCGCAGCTCCGCCATCCGAACATCGTCGCGGTCCTCGACTTCAACATCGCGCCGGACGACCAGCCGTACCTGGTGATGGAGTACCTCAACGGCCCGAACCTGGCGCAGGAGCTCCGCGCGCGCGGCCGGTTCGACCTCGGCGCGGCGACGCACGTGCTGCGCGCGGTCGGAGGCGCCCTGCAGCTCGCGCACTCGCTGGGTCTCGTGCACCGCGATCTCAAGCTGCAGAACGTCGTCAGCCATCGCTATCACTCCGGCGAGAGCGTACACAAGGTGATCGACTTCGGCCTCGTGACGCTGCGGGAGGGCGACGGCCAGACGCCGCTGACGGCCGCGCATGAGTTCCTCGGCACCGTCGCGTACGCGGCGCCAGAGCAGTTCGCCGAGGGTCGGGCTGACGCGCGCTCGGACCAGTACAGCCTCGCGGTGATTGCCTACGAGATCCTCGCCGGCGTCCGCCCCATCGAAGGCGATGGCTTCATGGTGCTGGTGGATCGCCACCTGAACGCCCGGCCGCGTCCGCTCCGCGACCACCGGCCGGACCTGCCGGCGCACGTCGCCGACGCGATCATGCGCGGCCTCGAAAAGGACCCCGACCGGCGCTGGCCGAACGTCGCCGCCTTCGTGGCAGCGCTCGGCGAGGACGACGACACGCACACCATGGCGGTGTCGCTGCCGGCGTCCGGGCTGCTCGGCACCTACGAGCTCGGTCCGGTCATCGCGAAGGGACGCTTCGGCAGCGACATCCACTCGGGCGTCCATCGCGCCCTCGGCGTGCCCGTCGCGATTCGCCTGCTCCGCGTGACCGGCCGCGACGACGCCGAGGCCGTGCGCGATCGCTTTCTGAAGGAAGCGCGCGCGCTGCAGGTGCCGCACCCGAATCTGCTGCAGGTCCGCGATTTCGGCGAGGACGGCGAGCAGGTCTACCTCGTGACGGACCTGCTGGAGGGGGTCAGCCTGGCCGAGCGGCTGAAGGGCGGGCCGCTGCCGCTCGACGTCCTCGATCGGTTTGTCGCTGAAATCGCCGACGCGACGTCCGCGCTCAACCGCAAGGGCGCGCTCGTCTCAGGCCTGCACCCCGGCATCATCCGTGTGGTCGCGGAGGGCGGCGACGACCGCGTCGTGCTCTCGACGGCGGGCGTGTCGGCGATTCGCGACGTGCTGGGCACGCTGGACGAGGCGACGCTTCGGGCGCAGGCCGGCAATGCCGGGGAGCTGCCCTATCTCGCGCCGGAACTGCTGATGGGACAGCCTGCCGATCGCCGGTCGGACGTGTTCACCGTCGGCGTTCTGGCATACGAGATGGCCACCGGACGCCGGCCGTACGTCGCCGTGACCCTGCCCGAGCTCATCGGCGCCATGATGAGCGAGCCTGCCGAGGACCCCCGCAAGGGCCGCCCTGACTTGCCTGACGCACAGGCCGCCGCGATCCTCCAGGCGCTGTCGCGCGAGGCCTCGGCCAGGCCGGCGGACGCGGGACAGTTTCTGGGTGAATGGAAGAAATAGGGAATAGGGAATGGCGAGTAGGGAGAAATAGCATTGATGGACAGCGTTTTTCATCCCGGAGGATCTCCGATGCGTGCTCGACTCGCACTTCTCGTGCTGCTGGCGGCCGTGGCCGGCACGATCGCGGCGCAGGGGCAGGCGCCGCTCTTCACCGACTCGGCGCCGCCCGAGGAGTTCGCGGCTCGGCGCGCGAAGGTGTTTGCCGCGATCGGCGACGGCGTCGCCGTGCTCGAGGGCTCGACCGAGTACCCCGCCTACGTCAGGTTCCGTCAGAACGACCAGTTCTTCTATCTGACGGGTGTCGAGGTGCCGCGCGCGCTGGTGCTACTCGACGGCCGGACGAAGCAGACCGCGCTCTTCGTGGCGCCGCGCAACGAGCGGCTCGAACGCTCCGAAGGGCCGGTTCTGGTACCTGGCGACGAGGCTGCGAAGCTGACCGGGATCGATCGCGTGGCCGCGCGCGACGACTTCGAGGCGGCGTTCAAGGCCGCGGCGGCCGGCCGTGCCGTCTACGCGCCGTTCCGCGCGGAGAGCCTCGGCGCCGCGACGCCGCAGGCGGCGGCGATGAACGCGCAGGCCACGCTGAGCGATCCGTGGGACGGCCGTCCATCGCGCAACCAGCAGTTCATCGAGAAGCTCAAGGCCGCCGTGCCAGGCGTCAACGTCAGGGACCTCGATCCGATCCTCGACAGCCTGCGGCTGATCAAGAGCCCGCGCGAGATCGCGCTCATCCGTGAGGCGACGCGGCTGGCGGGCCTCGGCCTCATGGAAGGCATCCGCAGCGCGCGACCCGGCCTGCGCGAGTACGAAGTCGAGAGCATGGCCGACTATGTGTTCAAGCGCGGCGGCGCGATGGGCATCGCGTACTTCGCGCTGGTCGCGTCAGGCCAGAGCGCGTACTGGCCGCACTATCACGCCGGCACCGGCATCCTCAAGCCGGGCGATCTCGTGGTGTTCGACTACGCGCCGGACTACAAGTACTACAGCTCGGATGTGACGCGGATGTTTCCGGCGAGCGGCACCTTCACGCCCGCGCAGCGCGAGCTCTACACCGTCTACCTCCGGATGTACAACGCGCTGATGCAGTCGATCCGGCCCAACGTCGCGCCGAGCGACATCATCAAGGACGCGGTGGCGAAGATGGATCAGGTCGTGGCGTCCACGACCTTCACGAGCGACGTGCGGAAGAAGGCCGCGATGGACTTCGTGGACCGGTACCGGCGCAGCACCGCACACGCGCTCGGGCATACGGTCGGCATGGAGGTGCACGACGTGAACCCGCCCTACGAGGTGCTGAAACCGGGGATGGTGTTCACCATCGAGCCCGCGCTGACGATTGCCGAGGATCGCACCTACATCCGCCTGGAGGACGTCATCGTGATGACCGACACGGGGTACGAGAACCTGTCGGCGTTCGCGCCGTCGGAGCCGGAGGCCATCGAGAAGCTCATGGCCGAGACCGGGCGGTTCGAAGACGCGCCGGCGCCGACCGGCAGCCGCTGACGGAGGCCCCATGCCACGATCGCTTGCGTGTCTGACGCTGGGACTGGTCGTCGCGTGCGCCGGGTGCCGCGGCGGCGAGGTGAAGCCGGCCGGCGGGAACAGTGACGCCAGGTTCCAGGCGATCGCCGACGGCCTCATCGCCGACACGTTGAAACGCAATCCGACGACCGCCACGGTGCTCGGGATTCACGACTACGATGCCGCCCTTGAAGACGTGTCGCGCCAGGCGGTGGACGCGGAGGTGACGGCGCTCAAGCAGTTCCGGACGGAGCTGAGCGCCATCGATCCGACGACGCTGTCGTCATCGAACCAGCTCGACCTCGCCCAGGCGATGTCCGCCGTCGACTCGCAGGTGCTCGAGCGGCAGATCGTCCGCGGCTGGACGAAGAACCCGGATCTCTACAGCACCGCGATCACGCAAACGGCGTTCGTGATGATCAACCGGAACTTCGCGGCGCCCGAGGTCCGGCTGCGCGCGCTCGTCCAGCGCGAGCGGTTGATGCCCGGAAACCTGGGCGAGGCCCGGAAGAACCTCGAGAACCCGCCGGCGATCTACACCGACATCGCCATCGAGCAGCTCGACGGCGACATCGGGTTCTTCAAGTCATCGGTGCCGGCGGCGTTCACCGCCGTGACCGATCAGGCGCTCCTCGATCAGTTCAAGCAGGCCAACCAGAACGTCATCGACGCGCTGACGGCGTACAAGACGTGGCTGCAGAGCGATCTCAAGCCGCGGTCGAAGGGCAGCTACGCGCTTGGCCCCGAGGCGCTGGCGGCGAAGTTCCGCGTCAACGAGATGGTGAGTGTCGGACTGCCGCGACTGCAGGCCATCGCCGAGGCCGACCTGGCGAAGAACGACGCGGCGTTCCAGAAGATCGCCGCGCAGATCGCGCCGGGCAGGCCCGCTCGTGAGGCGCTGACCCAGGTCTCGCTGGAGCATCCGCCCGCCGACAAGCTGCTGTCGACGACGCAGGGGCAGCTCGATGCGCTCCGCCAGTTCATCGCCGATCACCACCTGCTCACGATCCCGAACGCGCCCCCGGCGCAGGTGATCGAGACGCCGCCGTTCATGCGCGCGATGACGACGGCGTCGATGGACACGCCGGGCCCGTTCGAAACAAAGGCGACCGAGGCGTACTACCGCGTCACGCTGCCGGATCGGGCCTGGAAGCCCGCGCAGGTCGAGTCGTACCTGCGCGCCTGGTATCTCCCCGAGATCGTGAATGTCTCGGTCCACGAGGTCTACCCGGGACACTACACGCAGTTCCTGTACGGGCCGTCGTTCCCGTCGAAATTGCGCAAAGTCTTCGGGGCCAACAGCAACGCCGAAGGCTGGGCGCACTATTGCGAGCAGATGATGCTGGACGAAGGACTCGCCAACGGCGATCCCAGGTACCGCCTGGCGCAGCTCCAGGACGCGCTCCTCCGCGACGTCCGCTTCATCGTGGGGATCCAGCTGCACACCGGGAAGATCACCGTCGAGCAGGCCGAGAAGATGTTCGAGGAGAAGGGCTACCAGCAGCCCGAGGTGGCGCTCGCGGAGGCCAAGCGCGGGACGTCCGATCCGACGTACGGCTACTACACGCTCGGCAAGCTGATGATCCTCAAGCTGCGGGACGACTACCGCGCGCGGCAGGGGGCGACGTTCTCGCTGCAGGATTTCCACGACCGCTTCCTGAAGCTCGGGCCGCTGCCGCTGCCACTGGTGCGGAAGGCGATGCTGGGGGAGACGGGCGAGGTCTTGCCGGCGCAATAGCGACAGGAAACAGTTCGACCCCCTGTGGATGTTTACCAGCGGACGCGGACGCGATACTGCAGGACGCTCTCGGCGCCGGCGGCGACCGGGACGTCGAACTGCGCCGCAAATGCCTCAGTCTTCTTCGCCGGGTAGGTGGACGACAGCATCCGCCAGTCGCCGGCAATCGGCTCGTTCACCTGCACGGTGATCGGCATCGCCTTGTGGTTGCGCAGGCGGATCTCGAACGCCATCTCGTAGACGTTGTCGGCGATCCGCTCGAAGTCGGTCTGCTTCCGCTCGGAGATGACGTCGAAGGCCGTCCCGATCTTGATGGTGACGTCCTCGTCCTTGGGCGTGTGGTCGATGCGATCCTCGCCGGCGAACTGCAGCCCGCCCTTCGTGTCCGCCTGGTAGACCCGAATGACACCCGCCGGCATCGGCATGCCCAGTCCTGACGCCTCGTCGTTGCGGAACTTGTAGAACACCTGGACGCTGTCCTTGAGCGGCGAGCCGGGGTTCTGCCGGTTGCGGTAGTAGAAGTTCTGGCCGCTGACGACGAAGAGCTTCTTCACCGGAGTCCCCGAACCGTTCAGCAGCGCGATTTGCTTGGTCTCGTTCTCTTCGAGCGTCGTACGGCGGTTGAGCGAGTAGAGGTGATACTCGGAGAAGACCTCGCGCGCGAACGCCTCGGGAGACGCGGCCGCCCGCTGCGCCACTTTCGCCATTACGGCCTCGTCCTTCATCATGTTGCTGTCGATGCGGTTCAGCTCGCCCGCGACGAGCTGCAGCCGCGTGTTGCGATAGGACGTGCCGCTCGTGTTCGAGACCGTCACCCAGCCGTCGAGATCCGCGTGCTGGTCCTCGCGGCCGACGGTGAGGACGTAATCGGCGCTCCACGAGAGGTTGCCGGCCAGGTACGACGTCTCGATCCGGTGATCGCGCGCGCCGCTGTTCTCCAGCTTCCAGACGAGCGTCGGACGGCTGTGCAGGTTGCCGGGGATCTCGGGGAAGCGATACTGCTCGGCCGCGTAGCCGGTGACGATTTCGTTGCCGATCTGCCAGACCGGCGCGTCGTTGTAGGCGAGTAGGCGCGCCGTCACGATCTCCTGCTTCGAGGTGCCGGCCTCGCTCCGCGTGCGCACCAGCATCACGTCGCGGCCGACGTACTTCTTCAGCAGCCGCTCCGGGCCGAGCAGGTCGTACTCGTAGTTCTGCTCGAGCATCCCCAGCTTCGACGGCTCGCTCAGCGACCGGAAATGCACGGTCGCCGGATTGACCGACGCGGCGATGTCCGCCAGCTGCAGGTCGAGGGTGCCGGACGGCAACGCAAGCTGACGGACGTCGCGCACGAGGGCGATATTGGAGTTGTAGACGGTCACGAAGAGGTCGGTCTGGTCCTTGAGCGTCGCAGTGACGACGGCAGGATCGGCACGTCTGACTGCCTCGACGCGGCCGTCGTGGCCCGACCACGCGAAGATGCCGATCGCGGCGACGCCCGCGGCCACGAGTGTGCCAGGAGTACGAAATGAAAGGGCTGACATCTGGTCCTCCGTTGGCGCCCGGCTCATTCGCCAGAAGCGCCTTCATCTGTTGGAACGGAGGGCCGCCGGTTTCTTGCAGACCGGCCAAACGGGGAGGCCTGAAGGCCTGCGCTACAGGAGGAGTGGGCAGACCTGAAGGTCTGCGCTACAGGAGTCCCGCTGCCTATTCGCCGGTTTCAACCCACGTCACACCGCCGTCGGCCGTCCGGAAGCGGCGGCCGTCGCTCAGATTGACGGTGGCCGTGAGGGCGTCCACTGCCTGGATGGCGATGACCGCCGCGCGGCCGTCAGCGACGACGCGACGCGTCCAACTGCCGGGCGCCTGACGCAGAAGGACGATGCCCTGCGATCCGCCAAGCCAGCAGACGACGGTCGTCGGGCACGAGCCGACGTGCAAGCCGGCCGGCGCGTCCGCGAAGTCGAGCGCCCAGGTCGCGCCGTGGTCGATCGATCGCTCGAGGCGGGAAGCGCTGCGACGAATGCTCACGCCCGGTCCCGATACCAACACGAGCGGCGCCTCGATTGCAGACTTCAGGAGCGCGCCCTGCGCGACCGTTTCGCGCATCGGCGCCACGGCAGCCGCCTGCGGCAGATTGCCAGGCTTGGCCTCATCCGCGCGCCCAGCCACGACGGATGCCGCATCCTCCGCCTGGATCGGGGTTTTCGCTGCGGCCTGCGGTGCAACTGCCGGCGCAGGCGCCGGCTTCGCGGCGACCTTGTTGGCCTGCAACGGGGCGAGTGCGTCGATCTCCTTCTTGTCGCGCAGTGCGAACCCGTCGGCCGAGGCGCCTCCTGGCGGCACCTCGCGCCGCGGCGCTATTTCACGGACGCCGGCCTGGCGCTCCGGCCTCGGCGAGGCGTCCTTCGCCTTCGGCGCTTCGGCGAACTGCTGCGCTGAATGGTCTGGGACAATCGACTTGCGCTGGCGCTCCTCGGTCGACGCTTCCGCTCGCTCGTTGGCCTCTTGCTCGGGCTCGCTCGGCACGGCCGGTGTCGCCGACGCACCCGACGCCGCGGGCGCGGCGGGCGGAGCCGGGGTAAATGACGCCGGACGTGACGGCTGCCGTTCCCACACCGCGACGAGCACCACGATGGTCGCGACCGGCACGAGCCAGCCCCATCGAGATAGCAGCAGTCGTGGCGACCACTCGAAAGACGGCACGCCCGGCTCGTCGGGGACGTTCACGCTGCCCAGCAGCGCCAGCCGCTCCATGCAGTCTTCGCAATCCGCGATATGCGCCTCGAGCTGAGTGCGCTCGGGGTCGCTCAGGCCGCGATCGACGTACGCCGCCAGCAGCGACGCGTCCGGATGGACGCCGCCGGGCCGGCCCCGGCGGGCGGCTGCTCGCAACGAACGCTCGAAGTTAGGGTCGGTCATGCCTCTCTACCTGAAAGAACGAACTTCCGCGCCACTCTTGCGCAGCCTCAGCCGTCGTCGGTCCCCGACAGCAGCCGGTCGAGCTGCAGCGCGGGCGATTCCGCCGCGTACTCAAATGACTGCTGCACCGCCGCGTCGGTCAGGCCATGCTCGCGCTTGAGGCGATTCGTCGTCTCCGCGCGGAGCTGCCGGCGGGCACGCTCCAGGCGCCGCGAAACGGTCGCTTCGGATTCTCCCAGCAGGCGGCCGATGCGCGCGAGCGTGAGGTCCTGGCCGTAGTACAGCCGAAGGCGGATGCGGTCCTTCGGGTCGAGCGCGCCAATAGCCGCGTCGAGCGCGGCCTGGGCGCAGTTCACCAGACGCTCGCGATCGGGGTCCGGCGCCGCTTCGGTCCGACGTCCGCTGGCCCGGGCCGACACGTCGTCTTCAGTGTCGAGCGGCGAAAGCCGAGACGTCTGCCGTCGTCGATCGATCGTGCGCTGGACGAGGACCGATCGCAACCACGTCACCAGCCGGCTGCGCCCGTGATAGTAGGCGAGCAGCGACCGGCGCGTCCCGTCCGGCGCAGCGAGGCCGAAGAGTTCGGCATACAGCGAGTCGGCAATCTCACGCCCGTCGTCTCCGGCAACGGTGCGCGCTGCCGCGTAGAGCGCCGGCCGAAGCTCGCGGATGAAATGCTCCCATGCGCCGTCGTGTCCGTCGCGGCAGGCTGTTGCCAGCGCGAGGTCTTGGACGTGGAGCGACGCGAGGTAGGTCTCGAGATCCTGCTGGCTTGGCGGAGCGGTGAAGCGGTGCGCCACGCTCACGCGGAGCGCGGCGCCGAGCGCGTCGGCCGACACGGCCCACTGGCGCGCGCCGCTCGTCTCGTGCAGGCGCGCGAGCGCCGCCGGATCAATCCGGACGTCCTCGGCGATCACCGCGTGCCCCCGAGTGTCACGATGCCCACAGGATATCCCGGGGCGGGTGGTACCATCGTCTCGCGATGACACGCTCGCTGTCCGCTCCGCCGGCGCTTCGCCGCGTCGCTCTGGCGTTCGCGACCGCGCTGGCCGCTGTCGAAGTCGGCCTCTTCGCGGCAGTCTGGCGGATGGGCGTTCTGGTCGATCCAGGAGCGAATCCGCACGCCGCAAGGG
>JBKPSY010000078.1:0-23739 GCA_046735235.1 Acidobacteriota bacterium
ACCATCGACACGCCGAAGTCAGTTCAGACGAGCGTGTACGGGCGCGGCGCGTCAGACCGAGGTACGCGACTTCAGTCCGTGCACATGTGGACCGAGGTGAGGTCCGAGCTGTGAAGAACGATTGAGTTGTGTGGCGGGGCGCGCCATGGACCGCAGAATGCGGGTGGCACAGAAAGGCCGAAACGAAACCACCCGGCCAGAGTCGCGCCGCTCGCGCGGCGAAACCCTGGCTCGAGGTGGCGGGCGCCGGATGTCGCCGCCCGCGTCCGGGAGGCCGCTGACCGCGGCCTGCCCGGGCTTACGAGAACTCCGACCGGATTTCGCCCACCGCGGACTCGACGCGGCGCGGCACTTCCTCTGCGGCGCGGTCGCGCGCCGAGATGAACGCTTCGCGTCCACGCGCCACGGCAGCGCGGCCGCGGCTCATCATGTCGTTCACGTTGGTTGACGCCTGCTCGTAGGCATTCGACGCCTGGCGACGCATGCGCTCGCTTGACTCGGCGAGCACGCGCCGGGTCTCCTTGCCGCTCCTCGGCGCCAGGATGAGCCCGAGCGCCGCTCCGACGGCGGCACCAAAGACGACGCCTGCAACCACGTGACCGGCCGTGACGCCGTAGTCCCGTTCCTCGCGATCGTTGTACATGAGTCCTCTCCTGCGCGACCGTCCGCGCCCTACCACGCCCGCTCGCGTGATCCCTGCCCGAGATTCCGCACGACGTCCACCGACGCCGACGCTTCCTGCCAGGCGCGCCGCGCCTTCAGCGCCGCGCCGCGCAGTCGCGCTATCTCCTCGAGACATTGATCGAGCCACGGATCGATTTGCCGACGCACGTGGCGGCCGCTATCCGTGAGGTAGAGATACGCGACCGTCAGCCCCACTGCCGCCCCAACGGCCATCACCGCCGCCGGACTCGCCACCGACGTCGACGGATTGTCGACATGCGCAATCTCGTAGCTGTGTGTCACCGTGGTTCCTCGCTGACCTCGTTCGTGCTCAACCTGCCTGACCTCTCCAACCGGCCTGAGCCGGTCAACCTGGGAGATCCATCAACAAGCCTCGTGCCAGCGGGCTTCCTGCTGAAAACACGACCAGCGGGCACAAATCGCCCGCCGGTCGCCGAAAGCGTGTAGTCCGGTAATGCGCCTCAGGCGCAGCCGCGAAAGAAATGCATACCGCCGCAGAGCTTATTGAGTCGGCATCGTGCGAGCGCGCTGCGCCATCTGGTCGAGCGCGACGTACCGGGGACGCAACGCGTCGGCCGACGCCTTCGACTGCTGACCGATATGCATGACCTGGTAGCCGTCAGACGCCCGGTACACCGGCCACTCCGCCAGTCCAGGACCGTTCGGAGTGCCGGTCTTCGCAAAGTTCGTCCAGTAACTCATCATCTGCTCGGAGATCGTCGTGTCGATCGGCTCCCACGCGGCTTTCGGATCGGCCGACAACGCGCCGAAGACGTATTCGATCTCGCCGGCGTGCCGCGCGCCGATGTCCTTCGCGGTGGCCGTGATGCCGTTCACTTTCGTGTCCGGCGCGATCGGCCGGTCTCGGTCGAACGAGTATCGGTAGACCGGCGAATCGCCGGTGGCGAGATGCACGTCGAGCCACTTCCAGGTGCCGTAGCCGATGAACATGTCGCCCGCCAGCGCCGCCGCCGACTCGACGGCCTCGGCGTCGTTCGAGGCCGGATAGACCTTCAGCACGGCGTCGGCGGCATCCTTGAAGCGTTCGCGCGTCTGCTTCGTGAACGTCTCCGCGGTCACCTTCTCCTTCGCAAGCGTCACGCCGGCGCGGCCCTCGCCCAGGTTCCATCCCGCGAGCAGCGGCACGTGCTGCTGCGTGCCCCCGGTGAAGATCGTGTACGGATCGTCGGGCAGGACGTAGCCGTCGATGTCCGGCGAGAACCAGGCGCCTGGGCCGCCCGCCAGCGCCGCCTTCAACACGTCCTCTGCAGATTTCGCGCGCAGCGCGGCAATCGAGTCCGCGCCGAGGGCCTGCGCGAACTTCTGCCCCTGCGCTTCAGCGGCCGCAAGCCGCTTCGGAGCGAGCGCGCCGCTCGGCCCCGCCAGATACGCGCCGCTCTCGCCGATCGCTTTGTGGAAGAGGCCCTTCGTCAGCGGCGAGGCCATCAGCGCGCTGACCGAGAACGATCCCGCCGACTCGCCGAAGATCGTGACGTTGTCGGGATCGCCGCCAAAGGCCGCGATGTTCTTCTTCACCCACTGCAGCGCGGCGATCTGATCCAGCAGGCCGTAGTTGCCCGAGGCGTGGCTCGAGGCCTCCTTCGTGAGATCCGGATGCGCGAGGAACCCGAAGACGCCGAGCCGATAGTTCATGCTCACGACCACCACGCCCTTCGTCGCGAGCTTCGAGCCGTCCTGGCGAGGCTCGGAGGCCGAGCCGGCCTGGAACCCGCCGCCATAGATCCACACCATCACCGGCAGCTTGGCCGCGCTTGCCGGCGCCCAGACGTTCAGGTAGAGACAGTCTTCACTCACCTGATCCCGGAACACCATGTCGCCGAAAATCGGACCCTGCGTGCAGCGCGCGCCAAACGTCGCCGCGTGTTTCACACCCGCCCACGGCGTCACCGGCTGCGGCGCTTGCCATCGCAGCGTGCCAACGGGCGGCGCCGCGTAGGGGACGCCAAGAAACGCGCGCACTCCGTCCGCGTTCGTCGTGCCTTGGACGAGGCCCGCGTCAGTTTTGACCTGCGCGTAGGCCGGCAGGATCGTCATCATCGCGCTGACGATCAAGAAGACTCCGATTTGTCTCACGGACGACGTCATGTATTGCCCCCTGGTGTGAAATGTAGCGCAGACCTTCAGGTCTGCCCACGTCGGCAGCCGCGGTGTGTCTGTAGATTCGTCAGAATTGGCAGGTCTGAAGCCCTGCGCTACATGCCCTCTACGCTCGTCTCTCCGGCGTCGGCGGCGAGGGGCTGAACGCCTCGCGCGTCACCAGATCGACGCGGCCGCCAAGCAGCTGGAGGCCATCCGCCACGGCGCGCGACAACCGCGCTGGATCGCCGAGTGCGCGCGCGTTGATGATCAGATCGTGTCGCGTGCAGGGGGACGCGTCGAGCGTGCCTTCCGCGACTGGCTCGTCGCCGGACGCGCAGATACTGGCCCGCACGTACCCAGTGGGCGCCTGATCGAGCACCTTCAGATGCACGATCTCCATGCCGGCCAGCGTGATCGCGTGCTCCAGGCGCTCGCTGAGCGCCCCGACGACGACCGCGGGCGACTGCGGGGCGGCGAGCTCGATCCGCACTTGCCAGTTCAGCCACGCCAGTGCCGCCTCAGCGTCGGCGTACCGCTGGTAGTCCACTGACATCAGGGACTGCCCGGACGGACGCTCGTGGCCGAGCACCAGGTCGAGCCACTCGCCGACGCCTTCGCCCGTCCGTGCGCTCACGAAGTGGCCCGCAACGCCGTTGACGGCTGGCGGCGCCACTCCGTTGTCCGTCTTCGAGTAGCAGACGATGTCCGCCTCCTCGATCTGGTGGCGGAACAGGTACGCGAGATCGCTGTCTGGCGTGTCGGCCAGCTGGTGTGCACGCGCCGGATCGACCAGCACGGTGAGCGGCGCCACCCGGAAGCGCGCGGCTTCGTCGCGAAGAATCGGCCGCAGGACGGTGGCGGCGAGATCGAGGCAGCTGCCGACTGGCTCGGCGAAAATCACTTCCGGTGCATGGCGGGACAGCGAGTCGGTGGCGCGGAGGAGATCGGAGAGCCGGCAACAGAAGCAGCCGCCGGCTACCTCGCGCACCGGCACCTGCGCCACCCGGACGAGCGCGGTGTCGACGAGCCCGCCGCCCTGGTCGTTGGTCACGATGCCGACGCGCCGGCCGGCGTCGGTCAGTCGCCGCGCCGCCTCGATGGCCAGAGTGGTCTTGCCGGCGCCGAGCAGGCCGCCGATGATCACGAGTGTGGGTCGGTCCGTCATCCAATCGTCAACCGATCCTCAGCGCGCAGCGTCAACGGTGCACGCAAGGTGATCCGCCAGGACGTGCCCTCACGCGCGAGATCGTGCGGAACGGCGGTGCCGTTCTGTGTCACGCCGCGGGCGGCCGCCACCGACGGCGGCACGATCAGCGTACGGCACGGCAGCGTGCCATGGAGCACGGCGAGCGTGAAGCCCGTCGCTGCCGCGCCGTACGCGAAACTTCCCCAGCCCGTGCCCGTAGCCCAGACCGAGCGGAAGCCGGGCGCCGGCAACCTCGGCAGCGCGGAGACCTGCTGGTTCGGCCCATCGTAGCGGAAGCCGCTCAGCGCGAGGACGCCGGACCACGCCGCCATCGCACGCGCGTAGTGGCTGCCGCACTCGGCTTCATCCCACGGGTTCCGCCGCTCGCCGTCGTATCGGCGCCTGATGTTGGTGATGCACTCGATGCCCTCGTGCACCATGCCGGCGAAGATCATCTGGCTGGCCGCGGTGTACTCGAAGCCGGTCATGACTTCGGCGAAGTACGGAAACGGCACGTCCGGCCGGGCGCCGCGCCCGTAGTCGGAGATGACGAGCGCCGCTTCGTCGTTCAGCGCGAACGTGCGCTCGACGTTGGCGTGCTCGAACATCTCGCGCTTGTAGTTGTAGCGGTAGATGCTCTGCAGCGTCTTCCGGCAGCGCTCCGGATCCACCAGCGGGCCGAGCCCGGCCACGTCGGCCTGATACTGTCCGACCAGCTGGTCGACGAGGCACCCCTCGCCCATCTGATATTCGGGCAGCTCGGTCGAATCCGACCCCATCGTGTTGAGCAGTTCCTGCCGCACGCGATCGCGCGGCAGGCCCTGTACCTTTTGCACGTAGTACTCGCCGTTGAACAGCTGCGCGTCGATCCACGCGCGGCCCGCGTCGAAGAGCCGGCGCGACTCCTGCCGCATCTCGTCGTCGCCCACGACGCGCGCCATCTCCTCGACGGCGCGCAGCGCGCCGAGATAGTAGATGCCGCAGAGCGGGTTCGGGCCGTAGAACTCGATGTCGTAGGTGTTGTGCTGCGCGCCCTCGAGTACGCCGTCGCGATCGGCGTCCCAGCTCCCTTCGAGCCACGCGAACGCGATCGCGCGCTTGACGCGCGGCCACAGCTCGCGCAGAAACGCTTCGTCGCCGGAGAGCTGGTAGTCCAGATACACCTTCATGATCTGGCCCATCTGCCCGTCCGCGGCGGCCGTCGCGAACCGCTCGGCGCCGTCCGGCAGTCGCTGGCGAAACCGCATGCCGCCGCCGTCGTCCATCGAATACCCGAACGCGGCCCTTCTCAGCGAGCGTGAGAGCTGCGGGAAGAGATGTGCCGTCGTGGTCTCGTAGTTCCAGACGTGCGTGCAGTTGCCCTCGCAGCAGCCGCTCTGATCGCCGCAGCCCTCGAAGCCGTGGAACTCGCCGTCCGCCGTGCGGAAGCAGGTCTGCGTGACGAGCGTCGAGAGGTTCGCCGAGGCGCCGTCCTTCACACCCGCCGGCAATGTGCTCTCGCGCAACACGGCGGCGAATGCTCTCGTGCCTCGCTCGAGGCGCTCCAGGTTCGACGCCACATACTCGGCCGCCTGCTGCGCGTCGTCGAAGCGCGTGCAGTAGTGGTTGCCGATGCGCGTTCCGCCTTCGCCCGGCGACGAGGCCCAGCCGCACCGGTCGGGCGTGCGATTCGGGAAGCGCCATGTGATCAGGAACGCGAAATCGGCGCTGGCTCCCGCGGGGATCTCTCGTGCGAGGCAAATCGACGCGACAGGACCCGGATCGTCTGATTCGGGCCCGAGCGCGCCGTCGGCCGTGAAGTCGTCCCAGAAATGCACCGCGCTCGTCCACCACCGTGCCCGGGGCCAGCCGCGCAGCATGGTGACCTGCCCGTTGCCGGCGCCAAGCACCCAGAGGCCGATGTTGCCCGCGAACGGATGATCGGGCGACAGATGCGGGTTGTGCATCAGGACGCCGTCGAGCGCGCCCGAGTGTCGCAGCTCGTTGACGCGTGGATCCGTCCCGTAACGCGGCACAGAGCGGGCCAGCAGGGGGTTTTCGATCGACCAGGCGATTGAGACGCGCGTCGCCGCCGCGGACGAATTCGTCACGCGGTAACGAAGGACGGCAACCGGCAGCCCGGAATCGTCGGCCTCGTGCGGGATGAACGGGCTGAACGCGTCGAGCGAGACCTGCACCGGAAGACGGCGATCCCGGAAGGCGACGTGCGCAAGCGGGAACTCGCCGGTGAACGTCGCCGCCTGCAGGCGCTGCAAGCCCGGCGCGCTGCGGGAGCCCAGGCCGAATGTCCCTTGATACGGCGGCGCGAGGCGCGACTCGAGGACGCTCGAGAACGCGGCGCGGCCCCGGCGTTCGACGCGGATCGCGGGGAAGGCGTAATTCGGCGCGTTGCCCCTGTCGGGGCGATTGAAGATCTCCCAATCCCGCAGCTGGCCGCGTCCCCCCAGGCCGATGCAGCCGGTGCCGATCCCGCCGAGGGGAAATGCAATCTGGGCGAGGTGCGCGCCTGTGAACACGCGCGGATAGGTGACGCGCGCGGCCGACGCCTCGCCTGCGGGTGTGGCCTCGCCCGCCGGATTCGTCGCCTGGGCTGACGCCGGCTGACCTGCCGCCTGCTCGCGAGACATCGGCGCCGCCACGCCGGGCAGCGCCGCCGCGGCAAGCATCGATCGTTTCAGGAACTCACGGCGTCCGGCGTCGTCTGGCCGTCGAGGCATTGGAGTGGCCGGAGTATAGACGGGTTCATGGGAGCATGGGTCCATGGGAGCATGGGTCCATGGGAGCATGGGTCCATGGGTGTATGGGTGCATGGGTCCCTGGGCGTGCATGGGTGCACGGGGAAGGCTCGGCCCATGGACCCATTGCCCTATGTCCCCATGGACCTTTTACGTGGCGTGAATCGCCGCAGGCGCCCCGAACAGCTGGCTGATCAGACGATTGGTATCGAAGTACACCTGCCAGTAATGCTCGTTGCGGCAGTAGGGTCGTATGGTGAGCGTCGAACCGGCGGCGCTGAACGTCAGGATCTCCACGCTCGGCTCCGGCTCGTTCAGCACGTTCGGGATGCGCAGCACCATCTCTCTCAGGCGCTCGAGCGCGCCGCTGATGTCGGCGCCCTGCGGCAGCTGCGCCGTCAGATCGACGCGGCGCAACGGGTTCGCACTGAAGTTCTGCACGTTGTCAGCGAACAGCTTGTTGTTCCCCACGAACGTCAGCACGCGGTCCGGCGTGTCGATCGACGTGACGAACAGGCCAATCTCGCGCACTGTGCCCAACGTGCCGCCGGCGGCGATGGCGTCGCCGACCTTGAAGGGCCGGAAGGTCAGCAGGAACAACCCGGCGGCGAAGTTCGAGAGCAACCCGGCCCATGCCGCGCCTACCGCGATGCCCGCCGCCGCAATCAGCGCCGCAAAGGACGTCGTCTGGATTCCGAGGACGCCGAGTACGGCAATGAGGAGCAGCAACCGGAGCACGGCCGCGGCGCTCGTGTCGAGGTAACGACAAAGCGTCGCGTCCACGCGGCGAACCCGGAGCGCGCGATTGAAGGCGGCACGGATCAGATTGATGACCCAGCCGCCGACGATCCAGACGGACACGGCGCCGAGGAAGTGCCAGGCGAGCGGCACGATGTAGGCGCGAAACAGCGCGTCGAATTTCGAGGCGAACTCTGGCGTCATGCCGGTCTCCTCCGCGCGTCGGCGCGGGGAGCGGCGCGTGCCTCAATTGTCCGGAATTCCGCCGGCCGCACAAACCCGGCCGTGCCGCTGATCGGCCCGTCTCAAAGAACGCGCGCTTGTCTCGACGAGCTGGTCCGGTGAAGAATGCCGGCGTGCCTACATCGATCCTCATCGTTACCGGCGACGCCGGTGAGAGCTACGAGTGCCTCTACGCGCGACATCGCCTCCTCGAGGCCGGCCTGCGGCCGGTCATCGCGGCCCCCAGCAAGCGCCGGCTGCATCTGGTCATCCATGACTTCGAGCCGGGCTGGGACACATACGTCGAGCGTCCGGGATACGGCGCCGAGTCCGATGTCACGTTCGACGCGGTGCAGGTGGACGACTTCGATGCCGTCCTCGTGCTCGGCGGGCGCGCCCCCGAGTACCTGCGCCACGATCCGCGCGTGACGGGCCTGGTCCGCGCCTTCGACGCGCAAGGCAAGTGGGTGTTCGCGATTTGCCACGGCGTCCAGATCCTCGCGGCCGCGGGCCTCGTCGCCGGACGCCGTGTCACGGCCTACGAGAACTGCCGGTGGGAGATCGAGGCGGCCGGCGCGACGTACGTGGCCAGCGAGCAGGCCGTGCGTGACGGACGGATCGTCACCGGCCAGACCTGGCAGTCGCACCCGGAGTTCTACCGGCTCGTGTTCGCGTGCCTGAGCGAATAGCCGTCGAGCGCTGGGGCACGACCGGGCCCACGCTCCTTTGCTTGCACGGCCTCGGCGGCAGTGCCGGCTTCTTCGGTGAGCTTCGGCCTGCGCTATCCAGCCGGTGCCGTGTCGTCGCGTTCGACTTCCCGGGATCCGGCCGCAGCGCCGTGCCACCCGCCGTCACGTTCGACGCGCTGGCGGCCGTGGTCGTCGAGGTCGCAAAAGATCTCAATCCGCCACGCCACGTCCTCGGCCACTCGATGGGCACCATCATCGGGCTCGAGGCGATTCGCCAGTCGCCCGGCATCGCCGCGGGCTTCCTTGCCGTCGGAGGCCTGCTGCAGCCCCGCGCTGACGCCTGCGAACGCATCGCCGCGCGGATCGCGACGATCGAGGAACGTGGGATGGCGGGCCTCGGCGACGCCGTTGCCGCCGCCAACGTCGCGGCGCGCACTCGCGCGGAGCGTCTGGACGTGGTCGCCCGCCTCTCGGCGATCTTCGAGGGCCAGCCGCAGGACGGATATCTCGCCACCGCGCGCGCGCTCATCACGTGGAAAGGGCGTCCGCTGCCGCCGTTGGAAGGGGTGCAGTGCCTGGCGGTCACCGGCGCCGACGACCGGTACGCGCCCCCACAGGACGTCCGCGCGCTGGCCGCCATGCTGCCGGGCGCCGCCGACGCGGTGGTAATCCCCGACTGCGCGCACGTCCCCTTTCTCGAGGATCCGCTCGTGTTCAGCCGGATCGTCGAGCAGTTCCTGCGACTCGGCTGAGCCGCTTGACTCTGTACTTAGGTACGGAGTTAATCTGGGAGGTGCGGCGCGACCGAAGTCGGCCCCTACGTACGTTTCCCTATTCCCTACTCCTATCCCCTAATCCCTGTTTTTCTCATGTTTATCGCCCAAGCTGCCGCGCAGGCCGGCGTGAACGTCCAGACGATTCGCTACTACGAGCGGCGTGGGCTGCTGCCGCCGGCCGCTCGGCGGCCCAGCGGCTACCGTGAGCTGCCGGACGAAGCGGTCCGTGTCGTGCGGTTCATCAAGCGGGCGCAGGACCTCGGGTTCTCGCTCGACGAAGTCGCCGAGCTGCTGCGCCTGCGCCAGTCGAAGGACCGCGCGAAGGCGCGGGCAGTGGCAGGCAGGCGATTGAAGCAGATCGAAACGAAGCTGGCGGAGCTCTCCGCCATGCGCGACGCGTTGAGGCATCTCGTCCACACCTGCCGCGGCGCCGCGACGCCCGACTGCCCGATTCTCGAGGCGCTCGAATCAGGCGGGTCAGGAAAGCGCACGTGACCATGCCCGAGGGCACGACGACCCACATCGATCCGATCTGCCAGATGACCGTGGAGCCGGCGACAGCGGCGGCGCACGTGCGCCATGAGGGCGTCGACTACTACTTCTGCAGCGAGTGGTGCGCTGAGCAGTTCAGGGAGAACCCGTCCGGGTTTCTCGCGCAGCCCGCCGACGCCCGCGCCGAGTCTCCGGCGCCGGCCGGCACGATCTACTTCTGTCCGATGGATCCTGAGATCCGCCAGGTGGGCCCGGGCGTCTGCCCAAAGTGCGGCATGGCCCTCCAGCCTGACTACTCCACCGTGACGGACGCGTCCGCAGATCTCCCGAATCCAGAGCTGACGGATATGACGCGTCGTCTCTGGATTGGTGCGCTGCTCACCATCCCGGTCTTCGCGCTGACGATGGGCGCCATGCTCGGCGGAGGCGGACTCGTCGGCGCGCGCGCGGCGAACTGGATCGGCCTGGTCGCCTCGACGCCGGTCGTGCTCTGGTGCGGCTGGCCGTTCTTCGAGCGTGCGTGGGCCTCGATCGTCAATCGCAGCCCGAACATGTTCACGCTGATCGGGCTCGGCGTCGGCGCTTCGTACGGCTACAGCGTCGTCGCGACTCTCGCGCCGGGGCTCTTCCCGGCCGGATTCCTCGTGCACGGCGAGGTGCCGACGTACTTCGACACGGCGGCGATGATCACGGTGCTCGTGCTGCTCGGCCAGGTGCTGGAGCTGCGCGCGCGAAGCCGGACGGCCACCGCGATTCGGCACCTTCTGGGGCTGGCTCCGCCGACGGCACGGGTCGTGCGCTCCGGCGGCGAGGTGGACGTGCCGCTCGCCGAGGTGACGGCCGGCGACGTGTGTCGCGTCCGCCCCGGCGAACGGGTGCCCGTCGACGGCGTCGTCACCGAGGGGCAGGGCTACGTGGACGAGTCGATGGTCACCGGCGAGCCGATGCCCGTGGACAAGCAGCCTGACGCGCGCGTGACGGGCGGCACGATGAACACTGCCGGCTCCTTCCTGATGCGCGCGGAACGCGTGGGCGCCGACACGCTGCTCTCGCAGATCGTCCGGATGGTCGGCGAGGCGCAGCGGAGTCGCGCGCCGATTCAACGGACCGCGGACGCGATTGCCGCGTGGTTCGTTCCAGTGGTCGTGCTGATCGCGGTGGTGGCGTTTGCCGCGTGGGCCGCCCTCGGCCCGTCGCCGCGACTGGCTCACGCGCTCGTCGCGGCCGTGGCCGTGCTGATCATCGCCTGCCCCTGTGCGCTCGGGCTCGCCACACCCATGGCGATCATGGTGGGCACGGGCCGCGGCGCCACGGCCGGAATCCTCGTTCGAAACGCCGAAGCTCTCGAGCGCCTCGCGGCAGTCGACACGCTCGTCATCGACAAGACCGGCACGTTGACCGAAGGCCGGCCGTCGCTCGCCTCGATCGTGACGGTGAGTGGAGCGTCGGAGAACGACGCCCTTCGCCTGGCGGCCGCGCTCGAGCAAGGCAGCGAGCACCCGCTGGCGACAGCGATTCTTTCGGCCGCACGCGAGCGCGGGATCTCGATTCCTGCCGCCGACGGGTTCGTCGCGGAACCAGGACGAGGCGTCCGAGGGCGCGTCGAGGGCCATGTGGTCGCGTTCGGCTCCGAGCGCTTCGTCACGGACTCCGGCGCCGACGTCGCCGCCGTGACGGCTCGCGCGGCCGAACTACGCGCCGCGGCCCAGACGGTCATGGTGCTCGCCGTCGATGGAGGAACCGCCGCACTCGTCGGCGTCGCCGATCGGATCAAACCCTCCGCGCGCGGTGCCATCCGCGCGCTTCGCGCTGACGGCCTTCGCATCGTCATGCTGACGGGCGACAATCAGGCGACGGCGTCGGTCGTCGCGCGCGAGCTTGGCCTGGACGACGTGCGCGCGGACGTGCTGCCACAGGACAAGCGGGCGGTCGTCGAAGCGCTGCAGCGCGAGGGACATCGCGTGGCGATGGCGGGTGACGGCGTCAACGATGCGCCGGCCCTGGCCGAGGCCGCCGTCGGCATCGCCATGGGCACCGGCACCGATATCGCGATCGAGAGCGCCGGCCTGACGTTGCTGTCTGGCGACCTCGCCGGGATCGTACGCGCGCGCCGGCTGAGCCGCGCCACGCTGAGCAACATCCGCCAGAACCTGTTTCTGGCGTTCGTGTACAACGCCGTCGGTGTGCCGGTCGCCGCCGGCGTGCTCTATCCCTTCACCGGAACGCTCATCAGCCCAATCTGGGCCAGCGCAGCCATGACCTTCAGCTCGGTCTCGGTGATCGCCAACGCGCTGCGCCTCAAGCGGCTTACGCTGTAACTGGAGGTCCTCATGGCTGTCGATCCCGTCTGCCACATGAAAGTCGATGAAGCGAAAGCCGCGGGCAAGTCAGAGTATCAAGGCAAGACCTATTACTTCTGCTCGTCGGTCTGCAAGATGAAGTTCGATCGAAACACGACGCAGTACGTCAAGTGACCGCATGAATCGTTCACCCCGCCGGTGGATGCCGGCGCTCGTTCTGCTCGCGCTCGTCTCTTGCGGTGGTGTGACATCGGCACAGACGCCGCACGATCACGGGTCGATGCCGATGCCGGACTCCACATCCGGCTGGCACCTGATGCAGGACGGCGTCGTGTTCGCGGGATGGAACCATCAGGGCGGACCGCGCGGCGGCGACGAGTTCGTGGCGCCCAACTGGTGGATGGGCATGGCGTCGCGCGACACCTCGCGCGGACGCCTCACGTTCACCGGGATGCTGAGCCTGGATGCGGCCACGCTGGGCCGCGACGGCTACCGTGAAATCTTCCAGGCAGGCGAAACGCTCGACGGCGCTCCGGTCATCGATCGTCAGCATCCGCACGAACTCCTCATGCAGCTCGCCGCCGTCTGGCGGATGCCAATCGGCAGCACCACGGGTTTCACGATTGCGGGCGGGCCGGTCGGCGAGCCCGCGCTCGGCCCGGTCGCCTTCATGCACCGCGCGTCGGCCGGCGACAACCCGGCCGCGCCGCTCGCCCATCACCTGCTCGACTCGAGCCACATTGCGTTCGGCGTGGTGACGGCTGCCGTCGACCACGGACCCTTCGTCGTCGAGGGCTCCGTCTTCAACGGGCGCGAGCCGGACGACAACCGCTGGGACTTCGACTTCGCAGCGCTCGACTCGTTCTCGGGCCGTCTATGGTACCGGCCCACCTCGACATGGGAGTTTCAGATCTCGTCGGGCCGCCTGAAGGATCCGGAAGCGCTCGAACCGGGCAACGTCGTGCGTACGACGGCGTCCGCGCAGTGGACACGTGTGCACGGCGACGACGTCGGCTCGGTCACCGTGGCGTACGGACGCAACGACACCGACCACGGCTCGCGGAACGGCCTGCTCGTCGAGGGCGCGCGGCAGAAGGGCCGGACCGCGTTCTACGGGCGGTTCGAGATACTGCAGGTCGAGACGTCGCTTCTGCTGACCGGCGCCGTTCCAAGCCATGACGCCGCACAGGATTCGCTCGCGGCACTGACGCTGGGCGCGACGCGCAGCATCCTGCGCGTCCGCGGATTCGACGGCGCCGTTGGCACGGACGTGACGTTCTACGCGCCAGCCTCGCCGCTGCAGCCCACGTACTCGTCCAGCCCCGTTTCCTTCCACGTGTTCTTTCGACTACGGCCGCCGACGGGCGCCATGGGACGCATGTGGAACATGCGCATGTCGCAGCCGATGGCCCGGCCGGGCCAGGCGATGACGATGGACTGAAAGTAAAGCTACTGCTCGTAGTTCTCGACGATCCTGGCGGACCGCACGTGCGCCTGGTTCGGATCGTCGCCGAACTCGCGCAGCGCGCGGCGCTGCCGCAACAGATCCCAGCACTGATCCAGTTCCACCTTCAGCGCGTCGAGCCGGACCTGGCCGTGGTCGTCGAGCGACGCCTTTCCGTAGAGCCCGTGCTCTTCGTCAACGAGCTTTTTGATGCGGGCGAGGATGGTTTCGTCGGTCTGTGGCTCTGCCATACATACGCTCCTGACTGTCAGTGTATCGTCTCACGGATCGGGCCCGCGTCTGGACGGGCCGGTGGCCCGATGTCGAGAATGGACGCGCGGCTCCGACTACATAGTGACGGCGCCCGAGGGGGCGCGAACCACCAGGGGAGAGCGATGAAGTACATGTTGCTGATGATGGCGCCGGCCGGGGGCTGGGCGAAGTTCGGGACGCTGCCGCCGGAGGACATCCGCGCGCACGTCTCGTTCATGAAGAAGCTCAACCTCGATCTCACGAGCGCCGGCGAACTGGTCGACGCGCAGGGTCTGGCGTTCCCGAGCCAGGCCAAGATCGTCACGGCCAGAGCCGCCGGCGGTCCGGTGGTGAGCGACGGGCCGTTCCCAGAATCGAAGGAGTTCCTTGCGGGCTACTGGATCGTGGACGTGCCGGACGAGGCGCGCGCGATTGCCCTGGCCGCGCACATCTCCACCGCGCCTGGAGCCGGCGGCGCGCCGATGCGCTTCCCCGTCGAAGTGCGCCAGGTGATGGCCGGACCTCCCGAGGACCTGTGAAGGACGGGGCCGGCCTCGAGGATCTGCTGCGCGACGCCGCGCCGCAGGTCCTCGCGGCGCTCCTCCGGCGGTTCCGCGACTTCGACGCGGCGGAAGACGCCGTGCAGGACGCACTGCTCGCGGCCGCGACACAGTGGCCGGTCTCTGGCCTTCCCGAGTCGCCGCGCGCCTGGCTGATCCAGGTCGCCTCCCGTCGTCTGACCGATCACATCCGCGTCGAGACTGCGCGACGACGGAGGCAGGGCGTTGTCGTGTCGCAAGCGCCACCCGCGGAACAGGCGCCGCCCGACGATCCGCCGCCGGACGATCGTGACGACACGCTCGCGCTGCTCTTCATGTGCTGTCACCCTGCGCTGTCGTCGGCGTCAGCCACGGCGCTCACGCTTCGTGCGGTCGGCGGCCTCACCACCGCGGAGATCGCCGCCGCGTTCATGGTGCCAGAAGCGACGATGGCGCAGCGCATCAGCCGGGCGAAACAGTCGATAAAGACCTCCGGCGTCCCGTTCCGTCTGCCGACGAATCGCGAGTGGCCCACGCGACTCGCGGCGGTGATGCACGTGCTCTACCTGATCTTCAACGAGGGCTACGCCTCGACGAGCGGAGCGGCTCTCGTGCGAACTGACCTGTCGAGCGACGCCATCCGCCTGACGCGTGCGCTCCATCACTCGGTGCCGGACGACGCGGAAATCATGGGGCTGCTGGCGCTGATGCTGCTCACCGACGCGAGGCGCCCAGCGCGCGTGAACGAACACGGCGATCTTGTGCCCCTCGCCGAGCAGGATCGCTCGATGTGGAACGGACGGCTGATCGAGGAGGGAATTGCGCTCGTCACGAGCGCGCTGCCACGCGGCGCGGTGGGTCCTTACCAGCTGCAGGCGGCGATTGCCGCGGTGCACGACGAGGCGGTCACGGCCGACGCGACGGATTGGCCGCAGATCCGCGCCCTCTACACCGTGCTCGAGCGGATGACCGACAACCCGATGGTCGCGCTCAATCGCGCGATTGCCGATGCGATGGTCGCCGGGCCGGCAGAGGGCCTGGCGCGCCTTGACGCGCTCGAGGCCGACGCCCGTCTTCGGGGCCATCATCGTCTGCATGCCGTGCGCGCCCATCTGCTCGAAATGCAGGGAAATCACGCCCAGGCGCGGGCTGAATACCTTCAGGCAGCAATCCGGACCACGAGTATCCCGGAGCAGCGATATCTGCTGATGAAGGCCGCGAAGCTCGGCGACAGCGCCGGGAAAGAATGACCGAGTGGTACCGGGGCAGCACGAGGTGCGCTGCCCCGGCGAAGTGGATCTGCTAGTTGTTCGTGCCGTGACGGTACCAGTCGTGGTAGTGGTGGCCGTCGCGCGTCACGCCGAGGTCGGCAACGTCGACATCCAGCGGCTGGTCCAGCCTGAACCCGAGCTGCGTGCCCGCCTCGAGGCGGACATACCGCCCGCGATCGCCGTTGATGGCGCCGACGATGTCGCCGATCAGGCTGTTGCTGCCCGAATCGACCCGCTGACGATCCGTCCGCACCGCATACCGATGGCCGTTGATGGTCACCGACTCGAGGTCGAGGATCAGATCGTTGTCGCGCGCCGTCCGCACGATCAGCTCGGCGGTTGCGCCGCGCGGAATCGCCAGGTCGCCGTTGTCGGCGCGCACACCCCGGTCGACCGTCGCGGTGTACACGCGGTAGTCGGTCCGCGAGGCATCGATGGGCTCGTTCGTACGAACGGTGATCGTCGTGCCCGGATCCAGACGGGCGACGTCATCCCACCGACCCCTGTACTGATCCTGCGCCCTCGCCATCAGCGGGGCACTAAGCGCCACGGCCAGCACGACTGCTCCAGTTCTCGATACACGCATGAGTTCTCTCCCTTTTCAGCCACTGTCACCAATTGCAGAGGCTGCTGAAGGGCCGAACGTCCGCGCTCGGCCTGACCACGTAAGGTGCAAGGCACATGCCCCGCGCGTTGCTAGCAGCGACGGGACCGCACGCGCCGAACGGCCGAGGTAGTTACAAATAATTTACATGACAGCTGTCGGCCGAGCCCGCCTCAGCCGGCAAGTACGGTTACGATCTGCTTCATGTTGAACGACGAAGACGACGACACGGCGGTCGCGGTCGATCCGGAACTGGACACCGAGATTGCGGACGGCGACGAGGACGACGAGGCGGACGTCACGGCCGCATCACGAAAGCCGAAGCGCGCGCGATCAACGAAGCAGGCGGCCACCAGGGCAGCTGCGAAGGCGACGGCGCGAAAGCCGGCCAAGTCCGGCAAGAATCCCGCGCCAGCCAAAGCCGCGGCAAAGACGCCCAGGAAGGCGGCAAAAGCGCCCAAGAAACCCGCCGCCAGGAAGAAGGCCAAGGCTGCAGCGCCGCCGGCGGATCTCACCGGCGTAAAGGCAGGCGCGCACACGCTCTGGGTCTCGAAGGACCTGGCCGGTGCACTGACGTCGAAGGATCGCCGCAAGCTGAAGGCGCTGTTGAAGCGGGCCGAGAAGCGCCGGAAGGCGCAGAAGAAGAAGTAGCGGCCTAGCCCCGGTCCGCGGCGGGCTCTTCGAGCCATCGCTCGCCGAGCGCTTCGGCGACGCCGCGGACGAGTCGCTCCTCCTCGGCCCCGAACGCCGCGTGCTCGTGGCTGTCGATGTCGATCTGCCCGACGATGCGACCGTCCTGGCTGCGAATGAGCACCACGAGCTCCGATTTCGTCTCGAGGCTGCACGCCAGGTAGTTGTCCGTCGCGGTGACGTCCGGGACGTTCATGTCCTCGTTGCGCGCGACTGCGGTTCCGCAGACACCGACGCCCACTTCGATGCGGGTGTGCTCGGTCGGCGCGCCGATGTAAGGGCCGAGCTCCAGCGTCGACCCGTTGAGCACGTACACACCCACCCAGTTGAACTTCGACGAGCACGACGCCAGGTGCGCGACGGCCGACCTGAGCGGCTGATCGGCGTCGTACCAGCCTGGCGTCACCGACGCGGCCGAATCGTTGAACGCGTAGTCATCCACGGGAATCGGTCTCCACTGTGCGGTCGGGCGAATGAGTCATCGGCGCTGGCGAACGGCGATGATCCCGCGAATGAGCAGCGCGACGGCGAACCACGCGGCGATGACCGCGATCGGATACGCGACGCCGCGCGGGTAGTACCACGTGAGGAACGCCAGCAGCGCCAGCAGTCCGCCGGCCATCAGCGCGATGTGCGCCTCGACGGACTCGAGCACGCGGCGGTTCGTCATCGCGGCGGTCACCGTGCTGCCAATGCGCGCGGCGCCGCTCATCATGCGCCCTCCGCTGCCGCCCGCGCGGTGATGCCGGCTCACGACGTGCGACTCCGGAGCCCGGGGTTGAAGCCCCGGCGTGCTGGCTGATGGTGCCCGAACGCGATGGCGCTGGTCCAGCACGATCTCGGTCGCGTGCTCGAGGTCCGCGACGAACATCGCTTCCATCTGGCCGGCAAAGCCCGCGTCCTCGACGACGACGTCGAGCTCGCGGTTGCCGATCCAGCTCGCGATGTTCAGGTTCGTCGATCCGACACGCGCCCAGCGGCCGTCGGCGACCGCCGTCTTCGCATGCAGCATGGACCCGTTCCACTCGAACACGCGGATGCCGCCCTCGAGCAGCGGCCGGTACCCGGCGCGCGAGATCGGCCCCAGCGCGGGAATGTCGGACGCTCCCGGCACGAGCAGTCGCACGTCCACGCCGTCGGCCGCGGCCGCCCGCAGGGCCTGCACGTAGGATGTCGTCCCCGCGTAATACGCGTCGGTGAGCCACAGCGTCTTCTGCGCCATCGCCGCGACGAGCTGATCCACGCGCAGGAGGCCGGCGGTGTTGGGCGTGCCGGCGACGACGCGCAGCGCGACATCTCCCGCGCGAGACGGCGCGGCGCTCGTGCGATCGGCGTCCGGCAACGGCTCGCCGGCGGCCGCCCACGAATCGGCAAAGGCGTCCACCAGATCGGCGACCGCAGGTCCACGTATTTCGAGTCCGGTGTCGCGCCACGCCTCGACACCGCGCGCCGGATCGCCCACCCACGCCTTTCCGATGCACAACCCAGTCACGAAGCCGACGGTGTCGTCGACGGCGATGAGCTTGCGGTGATCTCGATTGAGCCAGCCGAGCGGCTGGTCGAGGCGCGGCCGGTTGTACACCCGGACTTCGGCGCCGGCGGCGCGGAGCGGCTGCCAGAAGAACGGCGACGTCTTGCCGAACCCGCCCAGCCAGTCGCAGAGCACCCGCACCCTGACGCCCTCGCGGGCCTTTCGGGCGAGGGCCTCGGCGAAACGCTGGCCTTCCGCGTCGCCGTGCACGATGTACATCTCGAGGCTGATGCGCTCCCGAGCCGCGTCGATCGCTTCGAGCCAGGCCGGATAGTTCTCCGCGCCGTCTTTCAGCAGTCGGATGGCGTTGCCCTCACGCAGCGGTGCGCCGGACGCGCGCGAGAACGCCTGGTTGGCAAGCTGACGGAGCGGCGCGAGACCGAATGTCTCGTGGGGACGCGCGGATCTGGCCACGGGCTAGACGCCTTCGGTGACGTCCTGCATCGTATCGAGCACCGTGCGCAGTTGCTCGACGTCGACAGGCTTGACGAGATGGGCGGCAAATCCCGCGCGCGCTGACTGCGCGCGGTCCTGCACCTGGCCGTACCCGGTGACCGCGACGAGCCGAGTGCGTCGCAGCCTCGGGTTTTCCGCGAAGCGCCGCGCCACCTCGAAGCCGTCGATCACCGGCAGGCCGAGGTCGAGCAGCGCGATGTGCGGCTGGAACTGCTCGGCCACGATGAACGCGCTGGGGCCGTCGTGCACGAAGCGCGTCTCGTATCCGAATGCGGCAAGCATTTCGGCCAGCATCGCCGCGCCGTCGCGGTTGTCGTCGACGATGAGCACCCGGCCGGCGGTCCGGCCGCGCCGGCGCGGGAGCTGCAGCCGCGCGACGGGCTCTCCACTCGTCATCGCCGACTTCGCGAGCGGCAGGCGAATGGCGAACTCGGAGCCCGCGCCTCGACCGCCGCTGGTGGCCGACACGCTGCCGCCGTGCAGCTCCACCAGACTCCTCACGATCGCCAGGCCGAGGCCCAGACCGCCGTGCGATCGCTCCAGCGTCTGCGGCTGCTGCACGAAGAGGTCGAAGACGCGCGGCAGCATTTCCGGCTCGATGCCGCTGCCGGTGTCGGTGACGCGCAGCACGACCTCGCCGTCCTCGGCACCCGCCGTGACCGCGATCGAGCCGCCCGGCTCCGTGTACTTCGCGGCGTTCGTGAGCAGGTTCGAGACGATCTGCGCCAGGCGCGCCGCATCGCCGTCCACGACCAGCCCCTCGCTGGGCACGTCGACACTCAAATCGTGGCGCTGCTGCTCGAGCAGCGGGCTCGCCATCTCGATCGCACGCGCGACGACGTCGGCGATCTCGACGGGCTGCCGCCGCAGGTCGATCTTGCCGCGCGTGATTCGCGACACGTCGAGGAGATCGTCGACGAGCGAGACCAGGTGCCGCACCTGGCGTTCGATGATGTCGCGCTCGCGCTCGCCGGCCTGGATGCCACGCAGCTTCAGCAGCTGCAGCGCCGTCAGGATGGGCGCCAGCGGGTTCCTGAGCTCGTGGCCCAGCATCGCGAGGAACTCGTCCTTCGCCCGGTTGGCGGATTCAGCGGCCGCGCGCAGGCCGTCCACGTCGCGCCGCGCGACCACCTGGGCCGTGACGTCGTTTCCCACGACCAGGATGCCGGCCACTTCGCCGTGCAGCTCGCGCAGCGGCGTGTAGACGTAGTCGAAGTAGAACGTCTCGCGGCCGCCGCCGGCACGCTCGAACTCGGCCGGAACGTCGTGGCCGATCGACGTTTGCCCTGAGGTGAAGACGTCATCGAGCAGCGTCTCGAAGCCCTGCTGGCGCAGCTCCGGCACCGCCTCGCCGATGGGCCGCCCGAGCAACTGGTCGAGCGGGCGGCCGAGCAGCCGGCACGTCATGTCATTGGCCAGCTCCACGACGTGCGTCGGGCCGCGAAGAACGGTGATGGGAATCGGCGCCGCCATGAACAGCGAGAAGAGGTGCTGCTTCTGGAGCTCGGCATCGCGGCGTGCCTCCTGTTCGCGCGCCAGGAGCTCGTCGCGCTCGCGAGACGTCTGCGACAGTCGAAGCAGCGCCGTGACCCGCGCGACCAGCTCGCGGGCGGAGAACGGCTTCACGAGGTAGTCGTCAGCGCCGGCGTCGACGCCGGCCACGCGCTCTTCCTCGCCGGCGCGGGCCGACAGCAGCATGATGGGGATTGCCGACAGCGCAGGATCGGCCCGCACGGCGCGCAGCAGCTCGAAGCCGTCGAACCCGGGCATCATGACGTCGCTGACCAGCAGATCGAACCGCCGCGCCCTGATCGCCTCGAGCGCAGCGGCGCCGTCGGGGACGGCCTCGACCGTCCATCGTCGCTGCAGCAGGCGCGTCACGTAATCGCGCATGTCGGCGTTGTCGTCTGCCACCAGAATGTGTCCGGGCGGGGCCTCCGCCGGGATCGCGACGACCTGCTCGTCCTGCGCGGCGTGTGGCTCGCCAGGCAACCAGCGAAGCGCTTCGGACACATACGCGTTGGCCCGCGGCGAGAACGAGGGCTGCGGACGGGTGGCGATTGTGCCCGGCTCGCGCCCGTCGTGCACCTTCGGGATCGTCGCTGTGAGCGTCGTGCCCTCGGCGGGCGCGCTGGTCACCTCGCACACGCCGCCATGCAGCCGGACGAGGTCGTTCACGAGGGCCAGTCCGATCCCGGAGCCTTCGTGCGTTCGCGCCCGTGTGCCCTCGACGCGATGGAACCGGTCGAAGATCCGCGACACGTCGGCGGCCGCGATGCCGACGCCGGTGTCACGCACGGACAGGGACACGCTGTCGCCGAGATCTGACAGCCGAACCTCGACGCCCCCTTGGAACGTGAACTTCAGCGCGTTCGACAGCAGGTTGAAGACGACCTTCTCCCACATCGCCCGATCGACGGCGATGGCCTCGGGAATCGCGTCGCACCGGACGTCGAACGCGAGCCCCGCGCGGTCGAACGCCGAGCGGAACGAGCTGGCGAGGTCCGTCGTGAGGCCCGCCAGATCCGTCGGCTCGAACGCCGCGCGCATCCTGCCGGCTTCAATCGTCGAGAAGTCGAGCAGCGTGTTCACGAGCTTGAGCAGGCGCAGCTCGTTGCGATAGACGGTCTCGAGGCTCTCGCCACCGAGGGTGCGATCGGGCGACGACAGCGCGTCCTCGGTCGGCCCGAGCATCAGCGTCAACGGCGTCCGGAACTCGTGGCTCACGTTGGAGAAGAACGTGGTCTTGGCCCGGTCCAGCTCCGCCAGCGCCTCGGCGCGACGCCGTTCCTCCTCGAATCCGCGCACGTTGCTCAAGCCCGCCGCGATTTGCCCGGCCAAGAGCCGCAGAAAGCCCCGATACCCATCGTCCAGCCGGCGAAACGGGTTCACGCCGGCAATGAACACGCCCGCGGGCCGGACGCGTCCCTGCAGCGTGACGGGAACGAGGAACGCCTGCGCGGGCGGGCGCTGCCACGGCCCGGAGGGGAGATCGCCGAAGCGGCGTTCGAGTGCGTCGACGACCACCGGCCCGTCCGCCACGGCCTCGGCGATCGGCCACGGCGCTTCGGCCGCGTCGATGTCGAACGCGGGAAGGGCCGCGGCGTGGGCCTTCGAGAGTCCCGTGGACGCCGCGAGCCTTGCCTGCCGCGTGCCGCGATCCATCAAGTACGTCAGCGTGAACGGCAGCGACCCCGCGTGCGCGGCGAGCGTCTGCTCGATCGCGGCCGTGAGCTCGAGGTCGCTCTTCGTCGCGCTGAGACCGGCCGCCAGATCGCGCAGCGTCGCCAGACGGCGCGCGCCGATGACACGCTCGGTTTCCTCGGTCACGACACACAGGTGACCGCGGATGGCGCCCTCGTCGTCGGCGATCGGACTGTACGAGAACGTGTGGTAGGTCTCCTCCGGGTAGCCGCTGCGCTCGAGGAACAGCAGCAGCGCCTCGTCCCAGGTCGCTTCGCCGGTTTGGAGCACCTTGTGGATGCGCGGCCCGATCTGCGGCCAGATCTCCGACCACACCTGGCGCGACGGACGGCCAAGCGCCCACGGGTGCTTGGCCCCCAGCGTCATCTGGCCGTAGGTGTCGTTGTAGAGGAAGGTGAGCTCGGGTCCCCATCCCATCCACATCGCGTAGCGCGAGGTGAGGAGGACCTGAACCACCGTGCGAAGGCTGGTCGGCCACGCGTCGACCGGACCGAGAGGCGTGGCTGGCCAGTCGAAGGCCCGCATGCGCTCGGCCATCTCGCTCGTGCCCACGAACGGGTTGCCTGGTTGCGCCATGCCGTCTTTCCCATCCTGTCACAGAGCCGGGCGCGGCGCACCTCAGCCGTCAAAAGAAAAAGCCTCGCGGCAGCCTTGGAAGCTGCAGCGAGGCTCGCGTCGTCGTGCACCAGGCGTGACTGTCTTACGGCAGGGGCGAAATCGCGCTGCCGAGCGTCTCCGGCCGCGGCGTGCTACCCACCCAGAGATTCCGCAGCGTCATGCCTTCGCGGCTGCCGTCGAACCCCGTGTAGTTGGCGTTGTTGGTACCGACGAACGCGTACATCACCGGCGGGTTCCAGTCGGTGGTGTTCGTGTCAGCGCTGTCCTGGAAGTCGTAGAGCACGGAACCTGTCGCGCCGCCCTCCTTCACGACGACCCTCACCGAGGTCGGCGTCCAGAAGGCCTGCCAGAGGTACACCTTTGACGGGTCGAGGATGTACACCGATCGATAGCGCTGGGTTGTATTTGGCTCGAGAGAGTGATCGTTGTCGCCGAGGATGGCCTTCCAGGCGATGCAGTTGTCGGGTGCGCCACCGACGCCTCGGTACTGCACGTTGATCGAGTGGTGCGCCGAGGACGCTAACACCCCGAGGCGGTCGAGGATCGAGAAGATCCTCCCCTTGCCTGGCGATCCACCCGGGCCAAGCCCTGTCACCTCTGCCGAAATCTCGCCGCTGCTGTAGACCTGCGGCAGCGTATAGACCACGTAGGCGCGTTGGTCGTTGATCCGGATGCCCTGTCCGGGTACCCACGTGATGTTGCCGGAACCTCCGATGGAGCCGATCGTCTCGCCGTTGACGAGCGGATCGTAGAGGGCGCCCGGCTTGTTGTAGCCCACGAGCTTCGTCTTGAACGACCGCACCTCGGACCAGTCGGACTTCGAGCTGCCCTGCACGGTGCGCGCGTGCCAGTAGTACTTCGTCGTCGGCTGAAGATCCTGGCCGACGGTGTACTTCGTCTTGCCGCTCGCGTCCTCGGCGACGTCGGGGCTCGATACCGTGCTCGCGAAAGCCGCGTTCGCGCCGGCTGTAAACGCGGTGTTATCGGAGATCTCGAACTCGTAGGTCTTCGCGCCGGCCTGGTTCGACGTGCCGTTGACGATGGTCAACGTGGGACGCACGTTGTCGAGCTGTGCGCCGTCGGCCGGGGAATCCAGTCCGGGCCTGGTCAACGTCGCCGGGCCCGTGGGCGTCGGCGTCGGACTGGTGGAGGACTTGCCTCCACAGCCAGCCATGAGTGCGGCGAGTGCGAGAGCGGGCAGGATGCGC
>JBKPSY010000079.1:0-6782 GCA_046735235.1 Acidobacteriota bacterium
TGATTTCGCTGGCTGCGTAGATGACCGCCGCCCGCCCCGGGTTCTTGAATCCGCCGCGCACCATGCGCCGCTGGAGCCGCCCCATCTCTTTCGGCGACTTGGGCACGAACGAGGAGATCTTCTGCGAGACAGCGTCGGGCCGATCTGTCAGCGAGATGGGTCCGGCCGCGATGAGACCTCCGCTGCCGGCGGCGACCATTTCGCGCAATCGGCGGCGCTCCGTTGACGTACGCGACAGGAGCACCGACGCTGCGAGCCCCGCGATGATCGCCACGGCGACGAACACGAGGACCAGGGCAAGACCCAGCGGATCGAGGTTCATGACGTCAATACTCGATGTCGACCAGTTTCCGGATAATCAACGTTCCGGCGACCTGAAGAATCAACGCCACCACCACCATCTTGATGCCCGTGGGATCGGTCCAGAGGAGGCTCATGTGCTGGGGCGACAGAAACGTCAGGGCCAGGCCAAGTCCCGGCGGCAGCATGGCGAGCACCCAGCCGGTCACACGCGCGTGAGCGGTGATGACGCGCACCTGACGCTTGACCTTGAATCGCTCGCGAATAACCCCCGCCAGATTGTCGAGCACCTCCGCCAGGTTGCCACCCGCCTCGCGCTGGGTCAGGACGGCGGTCACGAAGAACCTGGCGTCGAGCAGGGGGACGCGATCTCCCAGAGAGCGCAGGGCCTCGGGCATCGGCATCCCGAAGTTCTGGCGGTCGTACGCGAGCCGAAACTCGGTGCCGACAGGATCCGGCATCTCATCGGCAACCATCGAAAGGCCCGTCGTGAACGCGTGGCCTGCGCGAAGCGAACGCGACAGCAGGTCGATGGCCTCGGGGAACTGCTCTTCGAACTTCATCACCCGACGCTTGGCCATGAATCCGACGACCCAAATCGGCACGTAGGCGCAAAAGACTGCGACCACGACGGCCGCCAGGATGAGGTGACTCAGGATTATGACGAGCAGGTAACCGGCAACCCCGCTACAGAGGCAGAGAAGAATCAGGGTTCCGACGGTGACCTCTAGGCCGGACCGATCCAGCAGGCGGCGAAGCGGCCCGCTGACCGCGGCCGTGGATCCCAGGATCTGGTTGACCGCCGGAATCGCGCTGAGCGGAGACTCCTGCCGCCGCAGCCCTGCCCCGCCCGCTTTGACAGCGGTGCTGCCCGTCTTCAGCCGGCGCCGAAGCGCGCCCTGCTCTTCCTGCTCCGGACGGAGGATCGCGACGTAGTAGATCGCCCCGATGATCCCCAGTACGAGGACGAAGGTCAGCAGGACTTCGTTCGGCAGCATCAATCGTCCTCAGGCGACCATCTGCACGTGCTCGAACATGTCCATCGGCAGCGGGTTGCCGGCCGCGGCCAGGCGATCGTTGCACTTCGGCCGAATCCCGGTCGCGCGGAAGCGGCCCGTGACCCTGCCGCCGGGCGCCAACCCAGCCTTCTCGAACAGGAAGATGTCCTGCATCGTGATGACGTCGCCTTCCATGCCAGTGATCTCGGTAATCGCGGTGACCTTGCGGGTGCCGTCCGCCTGCCGGGAGACCTGCACCATGAGGTCGACGGCCGAGGCCACCTGCTGCCGGACGGCCTTGTCCGGGATGTTCAGGTCGGCCATCGCGATCATCGTGTCCAGACGATACAGCGCGTCCCGCGGCGTGTTGGCGTGGATAGTCGTGAGCGATCCGTCGTGGCCCGTGTTCATGGCCTGCAGCATGTCGAGCGCCTCGGCGCCGCGGACCTCGCCGACGACGATGCGATCGGGACGCATACGCAGGGAGTTGATCACCAGGTCGCGCGCCTTCACGGCGCCGCGCCCTTCGATGTTGGACGGACGCGTCTCGAGACGCACCACGTGCCGCTGCCGCAACATGAGCTCGGCCGCGTCCTCGATCGTGACGATGCGCTCCTTGTCCGAGATGAAGCTGGACAGGATGTTCAGGAGGGTGGTCTTGCCGGCGCCGGTGCCGCCAGACACGATGATGTTCAGCCGACTGTGGACGGCCGCCTTCAAGAAATCCAGCATCGGCTGGGTGAGCGACACGCGATCCACCAGATCCTGCGCGCCGAGGCGATCCGTGCGGAACCGGCGAATCGAGACCGCCGGGCCGTCGAGCGCCAGGGGCGGGATGATGGCGTTGACGCGCGAGCCGTCAGCGAGGCGCGCGTCCACCATCGGGCTGCTCTCGTCGATGCGGCGGCCGACGGTGCTGACGATGCGCTCGATGATCTGCATCAGGTGCCGATCGTCCTTGAACGTGATGCCGGTCTCTTCGAGCATGCCGTTGCGCTCGATGAACACCTGATCGTGCCGGTTCACCAGGATGTCGGAGATATCGCGATCCTTGAGCAGCGCCTCGAGCGGCCCGAGCCCGAACAACTCGTCGAGGACGTCGATTATCAGATTTTCCCGCTCGAAGAGGCTGAGGGGCGTCTTCTGCACCTCGCTTTCGATCAGGTGGTTGATCAGCTCCCTGATCTCCGGCTCCGCCTCCCGGCGGCTGACCTTGTTCAGCCGATCGAGGTTCAGGCGGTTCAGCAGCTCCTGGTGAACCTTTGCCTTGAGCTCTTGGTAATGCGGGCTTCTGGTGTCGCCCGCCGCCGCGGGCATCGTCCCCCCGCCTGGAATCGTCTGGTAAGCCATGTGGTGTCTCTGTCCAGCATGGCCGAACTGAAGTTCGGCCCTACGTGCCCATCTATTTTCGCAAGAGCCCGAACAAGCCGCCACGCTGTGGCTCGGTGACTCTCTCCACTCGAATGCCCGCCAGGTCGAATGCCATCGCCTGGAATGCGGGAGTCAGCTTGTTGTCCTTGTCGAGCGCAACCGGCCTGCCCTTGTTCAGCGCGTTGAGCGCGGTACGGTAGTCGCTGGGAATGGTGTACTTCACCGGCGATCCGACGACGCGCTCGACGTCCTCCGTCCCGATCTCCGCCTGCTTGTCGAAGCGACTGATGACGATCTTCACGCGTTCCTTGCCATACCGCTGGCGCAACGTCGCCGCGATCCGGCCGGCATTTCTCACCGTTGCGAGCTCCTGATTCGCGACGATCAGGATCGACGCCACGCCTTCGAGTGCATCGAGCGCGGCCGCCTCCGAACGCGGCACGTCGAGGAACGTGTACTTGTAGTGTGCGGCAGCGAACTGCAACAGCGTGGCGATTCGCCGGAGGTCGACGGCGCCGACGGCGCGCTCGGCGGATGCGAGGAGGTTCACCGACGTCGACTTGCTCTGGACGACGATGTTCTGGAAGAACGCCTCGTCGAGGCGGTGCGTGTTCTCCATGGCGTCAGCCACGGAAAATCGTGGCTCGGCGCCCAGGAAGACGGCGGCGTCGCCATAAGACAAGTGAAGGTCCATCAGTAGCGTGCGCTCGTCGGCCACCGCCTGCGCGAGCGCCGTCGCGACGTTCACGGCAATCGTCGTGGTCCCGACACCGCCCTTGGCCCCGATGAACGCGAACACCTGGCCGTGCACCGACGCCGGACGGGCCGAGCTGACACGCTCGATGGCCGCTGTCAGCTCTACAACGTTCAGCGGCTCGGCCAGCCACTCGTTGACGCCGGCGCGCATGGCCTCGAGCATCAACGACGGGTCCATCCGCGCCGCGACGATCACCACTCCCGTCGTCGGGTGCTGCCGCTTCAGCGTCGCGAGCGTCGGCGGCAGCGTGTTGCTTTCGCGAACGTCCAGCACCACGACGTCGGGCTGGCTCGCGGAAGGCTGCGCAAGCGCCAGCAGATCCGCCACCGCCACAGACCGGATACGCGTGGTCTGGCTGCGCAGCAGCTCCTCGAGCTGGCGATCGGCACTCCCGACGAGGGTGATGTTCATCGAACCTTTGCCTCTACCTCACCAGTCTCACGATCTCGAGAAAGGAGGATGGATCCTGCACCGTGCCGACGCCAGCCGCATAGGAAGCTGGTAGCGTGACGATTCTTCCGACGACGTCCTTGTTTGGGTCGTCGCAGGCCATACCAGCATCGAGCGCGACGTCCTTGCACATTCCCTCGGTGAAAAAGCCGATGATGTTCGCGACCTTACCAATGCACGTCGTGCCGGAACAGCCTTGTGAGATGTAATTGTCGATATCGATGATCACGATCGGACGGATTCGGGGACTGGACATGCCTTGCCCCCCAACCACGGCGCCCGCCTGACCGTCAGGGCCGGTCGCGGCCCAGCTCCAAACGGCGCTCTGGTCCTGATTGACGACGCTGCCGGGATCGTCCTGGTTGGGGTTTGGGTTGTCTGTCGACACGCCTTGGGACGTGGGGCCTTGGGCGATACCGGTCTTGACGCTGATACAGCCCTTCTCCCAGTCTACGGCGTCGCAGGTGGCATCCTTATCGGCGATTCCGACTGCCTGCGTGTTGCAGTTCTCGATATTCCATTTGTAATCGTGAGAGCCGGTGCTGTCGGGAAGGTCGACCTGCTGCGCCCATCCAGAAGAGTAGACGCCCGTACTGCCTTCCTTCAGGATAAGCTGACGGCCGTAATCGCCGGCGAGCGTCCAGCCCGTGGTCGGAGGATTGCCTTCGTACGGCCCAATGTATATGTCGCCCTGGGTCGGCTGGTACATGTCGTTCTCAGTCCAGCCCGCGGTGCCCGAACCGCCGTCGTTCGCGAAATAGGTCGAGTCGACCTTCTCGTCGTAGTTATCCGCCCACCTATCGATGATCGCGAAAGGCAGCAGACACTTTGCGCTGTTGCCGGACCCGATCTGCGCAGTCGCCGTCGCCTTGACACCCTGCTGCATCATGCCGAACAGGCGGCCAAAGAACGTCGGAAGAGGATCACGAGACTCGTTCCGATAGATGTTGACCCTGATGCACGCCTTCTCGCCCGCGCCCGGTCCCGGGGGACACAACGGAAAGCTGATGTCCTCGGTCTCGTCGACGCTGTCGCCACTGCCGAGGTTGATCGTCGGCGTGAGGCCGAAGACTTTGTTGCTCTCGCCGACGGCCTTCGCGGCAGCACGCGCCTGATCGTAGTTCGCCGGGTCGTGCTCCAGCGCGATAGCGCCCGCGAGCGCTGCCGCGTCCGCCGTGTTCTGTGCCTGGCGCCGCGAGGCCCACAGGACACCGTAGTCGGTCACGAGAGCGGCGAAGGCGAGCAACCCCACCATCGCGACTCCGACCTGCAACAGGATCGCGCCGCGCTCATCACGTGCCCTCGAAAGCATTTGGCGTCTCATAGCTCCACTCCTCGACGCAACAGTGTACCCCGTCATTGCGGCGCGACAGCTACTTCGGCTGTGCCGGCTGAGCTGGCGGCGCGTCCGCGGGCGGCGCGGCTTTTTGTCCCTTCGTCCCCTCGTGCTCGGCGGGCGGCAGGAAGTCCCTGGGTGTCGTCGGCAGCGGCGGCACTTCGTCAGGATCCAGCGCCCGCACCAGGCGCGGCGTGATCAGCACCATGAGCTCGGTCCGCTGCGCGCTGTCCGACTTCGATTTGAAGAAGTTGCCGATGATCGGCACCGACCGGATCCATGGAATCTCCTGCCGGTTGATCTGCGAGACGTTGTTCAGCAGACCCGCAATCGCGAACGATTGCCCGTCGCGTAGTTCGACTTCGGTCTCTGCGCGCCGAGTCGTGAGAGCCGGAATCCGGAAACCAGACAACGTGATGCCGCTGTTGAAGTCGAGCGTGCTGACTTCGGGACGCACGTGCAGTCGGATGACGTCGCCGGCGATCGTGGGCTTGAAGTTCAGCCGGATGCCAAATTCCTTGAACTGGATGGTCACGGCACCGTTCGCAGTTCCGCCCTGAACGATGGGCACCGGGAACTCTCCACCCGCGAGGAAGCTGGCTTCCTGCCCGTTGTACGCGATCAGGTTGGGCTCGGCGAGGCTCTGAAAATTACCCTTCGTTTCCAGCGCCTTCAACACGCCGCCGATGCCCTCGCGTTTGCTGAAGAAGAAGATGTTCAGGAAGTCGCTGAAGGTCGTTGTGTTGTTGTCTACCGTCGGCGCGGAGAACTGCCCGGTCGTCGTGCGGCCTGCCCAATCTACGCGGTTCGCGACGAGGTTTATCCCGAGTTCCTGAAGGGCCGAACGGTTGACCTCGGCGAAGCGCACCTGCAGCATCACCTGCTGGCTCTCGTTGCCGCCAGGCAGCTGCAGCATGTTGATGACCTTGAGTTTGCCCGAGCTCGAGGCCGCGATCTCCGCCGCGCGGAGCATGATCTGGTTGCTCGACACCGCGCCGTTCAGAATCAGCGCCTCGTCGTTCACCGTCACGCGAATGTCTTCGCCAGGAAACAGCGACTTGAGCTGCTGCTCGAGGACGAGGACGCCCGCGTCAACCACGATGTCGTACTGCTTTCGCTGCCCGGCGCCCCAGATGATCAGACTGACCGTTCCGGGCGTTTTTCCGTCAATCAGGATCTCCCGCGGCTGGACGACGACGGCGTCGGCAATCTTGGGATCGGTGATCGCGATGCGCGTGACGTCGAAGTCTGTTGACTGCACCGTCGATCGTCCCGCAGTGATCTTGATCTTCGGGTACTCGACTGCGGCCTCGGGCGCCGGCAGCGCCTGACGCGGCGCGGAGGACGGAGTGCCGGCCGGTGCCTGGGCGCGTGGCGCGGCGGTCGCGAGCAGGAGCGCGATCGCCCCCAAGCCGAGGAAACGGGACACCGACGTTCTCAACGGACCTCCTCTTGAGCGCGCTTTGCGCCCCGAATCGTCTCGACCGTGTAGATCTTCGGGGGCGGCGGCGGTGCCGGCGGCGGAACGGCTCTGGCGACCGGCCGGCCCCCGACATTCTTGGTCACAGGC
>JBKPSY010000080.1:0-9326 GCA_046735235.1 Acidobacteriota bacterium
CTGCAACACGGTGTATCCGGTGAGTGTCGGATCGTTGAGCGGTTCCGCCAGAGCCGGTTTCTCGAGATGCATGATGTCGTCGCCGCCCCGCGGAGCGGTGCCGACGAGAATCATCCGGCGGAATATCGACGGACGGACACCCACCATCTGCTGCGCTACCATGCCGCCGAGCGAGAACCCGAGCACGTCGCAGAGGCCGATCCCGATAGCGTCCAGGAAATCCAGTGCGTGCGACGACATCTCGGATACCGTGCTGGGAACGAAGCCGGTCGATCGGCCGACGCCCGCGTTATCGAACAGGACGACCTCTTGTCCAGTTGCGAGCGGATCGGTGACTGCGGGATCCCAGTTGTCGAGGGTTCCCATGAAGTGCTGGAGGCAGAGCAACGGACGCCCGGTACTGTGGCCGAACCGACGATATGCGTACGTGGCGTTCTTCCCCTGGATGAACTGCGTGGGCGCCGTTGCAGTGCCGGTCATCGCTGCGATTGACATGTGCTGCTCCTCTCACGGAACGAACAGGACTTTGCCGTGGCGCGCGTCGTTCTGCGCGTGCCTGAGTGCTGGTTGGTACTGATCGAGCGAATATGTGGCCTCGACATTCGCGCGCAGGGCTCCTCGCTCGACGAGACCCAAGAGCTTGCCATACACCTGCTCGAGCCGATCGCGTGGTGTGTCGCGAATCCAGTTGAGTATCAGGAACCCGCGAAGCGAGACACCGCGGTAGATAAGGTCGGGGAGGGGCAAGGCGGGAACCTGACCGGTGACCGATGCAAACGCAATCACCGACCCGCCGTCCTCCACCGCGGTGACGAGCCGGCCGACCTGGCGGGGGTCGCCCGTCCCCTCGAAGAGGACACGCAGCCTGTCGCCGCGCAGGTCTTGCGTCACGCGTTCCTTCATGCCGTCGCCATCGACGACGACCAGGTCGGCGCCGAGCCGCCGCACTTCGGCAGCGGCACTCTCGGTGCGCACCACAGCGAGTGTCTTCAACCCTGCTGCTCGACCCAGAGCGATCAGGTAGTGGCCGACGGCGGAATTGGCGAGGGTCACGCCCACCCAGTCACCCGTTCGCAGCGGGACGAAGTCGTGCAACAGCGCGTGGGCCGTCGCCGGATTGACGGACAGCATCGCCAGTTGAAGAACATCGGCCCGCTCGGACACTGGAATGACCTTCCGTGCCGGCACCACCGTTCGAGTGGCCCAGGTGCCGTAACGAAACGTCGGGAGGATGATCACGCGCCGCCCCACAAGTGCCGGATCGACCTGAAGGCCGGCCGCGACGACGCGTCCGACGCCTTCGGCGCCCATTCCGGCGGGCACCTGCGGATACACCGCAAACCAGCCTGCTGCGAACAAGAGATCGGCACCGTTGATTGGGGCCGCCTCGACGGCGACGACGACGTCGTCAAGTCCGGGCTCGGGATCGGGCCCGGCCTCCAGTGAGATGGTGTCGGCGGGATTCCCGCCAACAGCCGTCAGGAGCAGGCGCCTGGTTAGTCCGGGCGCGTTCCGACCCAAGGGCGTGGTCGTTGTCGGGAGTTGGATCGTGGACATGGGCTCTCCTTCCGGTCTCTCATTCTGTGCGTTACCAGGTTGCGCGGCTGAGAGGAGCGCGATTCAACAGAACGCGGCTCACGGCGGCGATCCACACGAAGGCGATCGCGGGGGAGATGAAGCGCGAATACGCGCCGCCCGGTGCCCAGAAGCCGTCGCTCATCCACGTGCTGCCACCGGCGAGAACGAGCACGACAGCGGCCACCCCCGCCGCAAACTGCGCATTGGAGATCAGGCCACCCCGCCACAGTCCGAAGGTGCCGGCCATGATGAGCATCGCGCGAGGGAATGACGTCAACACCACGCCGGCCCACACAACGTCGCTGAAGGCGGTTGTGAGCGTCTGATTTCCGAGGCTCGAAATCGATTGGGTGAGCGCCGTTTGCCCTGAGATGAGCAAAAGGAGAAACGCTCCCAGCGCGGCGCTCGACGCGGTGGCTCCCGCTCCCCAGCCGTCCTGCCCGGCGTCAATCAGCGTGGTTCTGATCGCCGCCGCGAACCACATAAGGTTGAGGACGGCCATGCCAGCGAAGATCGCCGCGATCGCCGGCTGGTACCCATACACAACATAGGCGCCTGCGAAACAGCCGACAGACTGAAGGCCTGCCGTCCGCCACAAGTGTTCCCAGAACTCGGCACTGTATAGGCTGGACGTGGACGTCGCACCCGGATGGGCCGCCGCGATGGTCGTGGTGGTTGGGCTCATGTGAAATCTCCTCTCGAGTTGAACGTGAACCGCGCTCAGGGGTCGTGCTGCTGGGCGACATTCTGGAGGTGGCCTGACGTGGATCCAAGCTCCCAGTGGATGTGAATCCGTTCTCGTTTGGCGTTTCCGGCGACTCTTTTGAGTCGAGGAAGACCTTCGAAGGGGCGAGTGCTAGGCCTCCCGGTCGGAGGAGCGGTCGACGGGACCGCTGCGTCGCGGGATCTCGATGCGCCGCCAGCCAAACAGCCGGCCGTCGCAAGGGTTCCAACGCGGCGGCTGCCGAAAGCTTCAATCGGACTGTGGGGGTACTCTTTCGAGTCAGCGCCAGACGTCGATGATTCCGCGCTTGACGGCAATCATCGCGGCGTGAGTTCGATCCTCGGCGCCCAGCTTGGACAGGATGTTCTTGACGCGCCCCTTCACGGTCGCTTCAGTCACTGACAGCTGATCGGCGATCTGTTTGTTGGCCTTCCCGGCGGCGATGAGGCGGAGGACGTCCACTTCGGCCGCCGTCAACGCGTCGTCCATGGCGTGTTCGGCGAGCTCGTAGGACAACTCGGGTGAGATCGCCTTCTTGCCAGCGTGAACGGCGCGAATCGTATCGAGCAGTTCCTTGTGTAGCGCGTTCTTCAGCAAGTACGCCCTGGCGCCGGCCTGGAGCGCCCGCAGCGCTTGAACGTCGCCGTCGTACGTGGTGAGCACGATGAGTCGCGCCTCGGGGAACTCCGCGCGAATCGCGACGATCGCGTCCAATCCGTTCAGCTCAGGCATTTGAAGGTCCATCAGACCTATGTCGGGACGATGCCGGCGGAATTGCTCGATCGCTTCACGACCGTTCGACGCCTCGGCCACCAGTGCCATGTCGGGCTGCGTGGCAATCAGCGTTGCGATTCCTCCGCGGACGACCGGATGGTCGTCTGCAGACAAAATCCGAATGCGATCGGAGGACACGCTCACGAGTATGTCCCGATTCGTCCGGAAGAGGGTGCCGACCGCCCTCGAGACCTCACATAGGCGGCGGCCGCGGGAATGGTCAGCTCAATCTCGGTGCCGAGCCCCGCTTCACTCCACACGTGGAGGCGGCCGCCGATGAAGTCGGCACGTTCGCGCATGCCGGGCAGACCGAAATGCCCCGGACGGTCTCCCTCCAGCACCGCTGGCTGGATACCTCGACCGTCATCGCGGACGCGGACTCGAAGACGCCGGTCGTCGTACCGGATGTCTACCTCGATCTGACGTGCGCTCGCATGGCAAAAGGCATTGCGTACTGCCTCACAAGCGATTCGGTACACGTCATCGCGCACGATGGGATGCAGATCACGGGGCGTGCCTTCGACCGACACAGTCATTGCAGCCGGCGCGGTCGTCTGGTCTGTTGAGACTGCAACGAGCTCCTTTCCGAGCGAGGCAATGGCGACGGCAAGATCGTCGGCGGCAGCCGACGCCGAGCGCAAGTTCTGAACGGCGTCTCTGCCCTCAGTAATAGCTTGAGCGGCCTGATCAATCGCGCGCTCGAGCAGCTCCTTCGCTTCCGCCGGGCGCTCCGGAAGGACGATCGTTGCGGCCTGAAAACGGGGCAGGACACCGTGGAAGCTCTGGAGGAGCGTGTCGTGAAGATCTCGTGCGATTCGCGTGCGTTCGCTGACGCGGGCCTCGAGGCGAAGTTCGACGATCCGGCGCAGCACCGACCAGCCCAGGATTACCGCCACCACGAAGGAGCCAATCGCAGCGGCTGGCACGATGACGAGGACCGTGTTTTGGACCTGCCTGACACGGGCCTGCGCTTCGGCGAGCTCATCGCGGGCTCGCTGGTCGATCCTTGCAACCAACACCGATGTCTGCAGTTCCAGGGGCGGCAGTTCGTCGCGGAGACGGCGCTGGATCGTCGTCCAGTCTTGTGACATCGCGAGGTCGTTAATCGCGTCGAGTTGCGCAGGCAGCGTCGCCTGAATCGATTCCATGAGTGGCACAAGTGCCGGGTCAACCGGGGTATTTGCCGGAAGGGTGGCGAGTGCCGTTCGGATGTGCAGCCCCTGGTCGCGCAGCGCTTTGCGCAGTGCCACGGTCTCGTCGGACAGCCGGCGTGCGTCGGTCGACTCCGTGAGATCGCGCAGCGTTTGATGGAACGAAAGGAGGTTGACCTGCAGCTGAAAGGCGGCGATCAGCTGCTGCTGGGCGCCGGTCAGGCGATTTGTCTGGACGCGCGCGGACTGAAATTGCCAGATAACGAGCCCGTTGCCGACCGCGATCAGCGCGATCAGGAGAACAAACGCAACAGTCAGACGAGGACCGATCGCTGAGTGGTCGGAGCTCGAAGACCTCATGGAAGCCCGTCGCTGCTTCGAAGCACCGTCACCTGACGTTCTTCGGTGCGCCGCTCCGAAATCCGGTAAGTGTAACGAGTTCCTGCTCCAGCGCCGCTGTCGCTGCAGCCGCCTGCCGTTTGCCCGTCAGCACCGAATGCACCGCAGCCGCGTAGGCAGCGCTGACTTGCGCGTATTTGTTGCCGGTTTCGATGGAAGGCCGGTGCACGACCGCCTGAGGTTCGAGCGAGGTCCCCCCTTGCTCCGACTCCGTTTGGACGTAGAACTGGTCCGTACTGGGCTCGTTCCTCCGCGTGGCGAGCGACTCGACGCGCGACTTGATGAGAAACTGAACCATCCGCAGAGCCTCTTTAGGATGAGCCGAACGGAGCGAGACGGCTAGCCCGGAGCCTCCCATGGTTCCGGCCTGTGCGCGAGGACCGGCAGGAATCCGCGTGAAGCCGGTAGGCACGTGCGCCTTCCCATTTCTCCAGTGGACGCTGAAGGGTACGCTGCGAGCATTGCTCGTCCCCAGCCACAGACGGTTGAAGGCCGCATTGCCAGCATCGAACACGCCCATTGAGTCGCGCTCCCGATAGGCGACAACGGCCGGCGGCGAGATCGAACCAATCCAACGTCGCGCGCGCTCCCAGGAACGAATCGCGGCCGGATTGTTCACGCTCACGGTCCGATCCTCTTCGACGATTCGCCCGCCGCCTTCAGCAAACTGCCACTCGAGGGCGTTGCACGTCAGCGATTCCGCTTCCGCGCCCTGCCAGACGAATCCCCAGAAATCCGACCGGCCCTTCGCGCGCTCCCCAGCCTGAATCCGCCTGGCCATGACTTCCAGTTCATCCCAGGTCTGCGGTGGCTGGGCGTAGCCATATTCACGAAGCAGGTCGCTTCGATATTCCAACGACCCGATGTACACGTCGTACGGAAGTGCAACGATCCTCTCGCCGATGGTGTAGCTCGCTAGCAGCTGAGGCGCCACCAAGGCGATCTCGTCGGCCATGTGCGGTTTCAAATCGGCGAGGTCGTCTTCGAGCAGTCGAGGCCAGATCGTATCGATTTCGAAGAGATCGATGCCGGCCGGGGTGCGCTGCAGGAGCTGATGAAAAAATGTGAACTGCTCGCGCGTTCCTTCGGGCACCGGGAAGTCGTTGACCTGAATGCCCGTCGTGCGGGTGAACTGCTGTGACAGCGCCACGCCTCTGGTCAGGTAGTCCGCCTGAAAGGAGGACCCATGCGGGTAGATCAATGTGACGGGCGGTTCAGGGGATCCGCACGACACCAACAGGACGGCCGACAGGCAAAATCCTAGCGTCGCTCTGGCGGAGGCGCAGGACCATGGCGTTGTCATGGTGCGGGGGTGAACCAGGCGCGCTGATTCGGATCCGCGCACAATCTATACGAACGTTCGTTTCGCGACAACCGGCGTCCGGCCGCCGCCTCGTCGCTGTCGACTTCGTGTATCGAAGTTGGTCCCCTCGAGTTCTCGCGGGGCGCGTGCGTCCTGGGTCTCGGCGTGGCGAATGGATTCAGGCCATCTCGGGGTTGGTTGGCTGGTGGTGTGCGCCCGCACCGCTCGGGTGCGGGCACACGATCCGAGCGCTACTTCTTCTCGAAGACCTGCGGTTCCAACTCCAGAGTCGAGTGCGCCACGTCGCCGAACGCCGCCTGCAAGTTGGAGTCGTCGAACGCAAACACGAAAAACCGGTTCGGGTTGGGCTGGCCGTCGAAGGTCGGCAGGAAGTCGTTGTCGTTGGCGATGAAGAGCGTGTGCTTCATCGCCACGCCGACGGGCACGTCCTCGCCAAACGCGATGCCTTCGAGCTTCGCCGGGATCTGGGCTTTGGTCAGGCCCAGGCCGCCATCGGCCGGAGCCTTCGTGAGTTCCTTGACCACGTCGAGGAAGAGCTTCTTGGTCACCGCGGCCGCGACGAGATCCGTGTGGCCCTCGATATGGCTGACGTCGGTCGCGGTCGAGAGATCGATGAGGAACAACTTCTTGAACTTGGCTTCCGAGCCGGGGGCGTCTGCAAACCCCTTCCCATCACGTTCATCGACCAGGAAGACATCGTTGGTCACCGCGACGATGTCGCTGGCGGTGTACTTCTTGTCGGTGTCGGTCGGGTAGGCGTACTCGTTCAGGACCGCACCGGTCTCGACGTCGATCTTGACGATCCGAAGCACCTGGCCGGTGTTGTCTCCGCCGTCCTGCTCCAGAGCGCTCTGCATGATGCCCACGAGCGTGGAGCCATCCGGCGTGATCGCGAGGCCTTCCATGCCCTTGTTTGCGATGCGCCCAATCGGGTTGTTCGAGAAGTCGATCTCCTGGGCCCCCTGGGACGAGAGGTAGCTGACCGCAAACTTGTCGGGGAGCGTGTACACGGCCGTACGCAATCCGCTCTCGCGGTCGAAGCGATAGATGTACGGACCGTACTCGTCCGAGACGAAGATGCTCCGTCCGTCTCTCGACAGCCGCACCGACTCGGGATCGAACCGCGCATTCGCGGGGTTGGTCGACAAGCCCGCTCCGAAATTGTCCGAGCGGCCGGTGAAGTAGAAGATGTCACGCTTGTTGAGCTTTGGCGCGCCGGCGGGGAGCGCGGGGCATCCGGCCAGGCCGTCGCCGTAATTGAGCGGCGTCGCGCTCGCCATGAGCGTCGTTTGCTCGAGCGATGGCTTCAGCACGAACGGAAGCCCGGAACCGTTGTTGGACACCAACCGGAGACGAAGCGTCTGAAACCGATTGATGTAAGAGGTCGTGTCGTCGACGCAGCTGTTGTATGGAACCGCGTTCGGTCCGCGATCGGGGACGGCGATGAACCGATCACCGCCCGCGTGCCCCAGGCCCGAGCCGATGCCGCCGAGCAGGTTGCCGGGCGTTCCATTCTCGAGGGGCTTGGCCGTCTGGCTGGACAGGTCGCCGCCGGTCGCATCGAGCGTCCCGGCCGCAATGAGCTTCTGGCAGTAGCCCGCGTGAGGTCCAATCAGCGTAGCGCCTAGCACCGCACCAATGACAGTCGTCAGTTTCATCCACAACCCTCCAGCGCACGGGGTGTCGCGCGACTCATCGACGCGAGTTCCGGCGCCGCGACTATGGCAGGCGGCGACAACGGACCTGTGAACCCCACGTAACGTCGGCGCGACAAGTGCCGACGTGACGATGCCGGCGGTGGCGTCCTCGGATACGCTGTGAGGATTCGGCGGACGTGAAGCGGTGGAGGGATGGTGTTTCGCCGTTGCCGCTCTGGATCGACGACCTGCAAGAGGGCGCGCGCTACCTTGGATCAACGCTGTCTGCACGACCCGATTGCCCCGGTCGAGCGAAATTCACATGGCCGCTTTCCGTAACCTCGGCTCCGACGGCCTGCGATTCGCCGCCGAGCTCGCCGAGGTGCGACTGGAGGCTCAGGCGGTCGATTGCTTCGAGCCAAGCCGTGGCTGAGTCCGAGGCTGACAGAGGAGAATTGCTCCTATTGAGGGCGTCAGGCGCTCCTTACCCGACGCGACTGTCTACTTGCAGGCTGGAGGCGTGTCGATATGACGGCACTCACGATGACGCGTGTTGACCCTGATCCGCGACCGTTATACCGGATGGGTAGCGCCTCCGCACTCGGCTTGGGTGCGGGGTACATTGCCATCTTCCTCCTGTACGCGCACGTGGGCGCGCCACCGAGTCAGAACGATGGCGAGCTGTGGTTGAAGTACTTCGACGGCAAAGCCACGAGTTGGTGGTGCATCCTGGGTGTGTCCGTCCTGACGGACTTTCTCTTCGTTCCCCTCGCGTTGGCGCTGTACGTGGCGTTGAAAGCCGTCAACGAACACGCGATGCTGCTCGCGACCGCCTTCATAGGTTTGTTCGTGGTGCTGGACCTCGCCGTCACCTGGTCGAATTTTGCTGCGCTCATCACGCTGAGTGGTCAGTACGTCGTGGCGACGAACGACATCCAGCGTGGAAGCTACGTGGCAGCTGCGAATTACCCCTCCGCGGTGCTCACCTCTCGTCTGTTCGTTGTCTACGCCATTGTCGTCCTCTCGGTCGCGATCCTGGTCATCGGTTGGATGATGCGGAAGGCAGCGTTCAGCAAGCCTGCGGCGTATTTGGGCTTGGCGACCGGTATGTGTGGAGTCGTCTCCGTAGCGGGTATGAGTGTCACGATCATCGCGAACGCCGTTCTCGCGACCGCGTGGGTCTTCGTCGTAGGCTATCGACTGCATCGACTGAGTCAGCAGACCTAACCCTCTGGCGACACTTTAATCCAGTGGCCGAATTTGCGCGCGGTAGAGAGAAGCCATGTTCGGGCAGAGCAGCGCCTTCGGTCGACCGGATTGGGTGATCTGACGTTGGAGCTTATCCCGACGTGCGCCAACGGCGACTGAGCTCGTCCGTCACCAGGGCGCCAGGCGCAGGTCATCAGCCCCCATACCTGTTCGTCCTCCTCTTGACAATCAGGTGGAGAGGCGTATGCTTCTCCTGATTGTCAGAAGGAAGGCTCTTCCATGAAGGACAAGACCGGCGAAGTCGTCCAAGGAACGCTCGATATGCTCATCATGAAGACTCTGGCGCTGGAGCCAATGCATGGCTACGGAATAGCCCAACGGATTGAGCAGATCAGCAAAGGGGTTTTTCGCGTCAACGCCGGTTCACTCTTTGTGGCCCTTCAGCGACTGGAGCGAGGCGGCCTCATCCGAAGTGAATGGAAGGTGTCCGAGAACAACCGACGCGCAAAGTATTACTTGTTGAGCGAGCG
>JBKPSY010000081.1:0-7481 GCA_046735235.1 Acidobacteriota bacterium
GGCCTGCACCATCTGACCAATCGCGGCGGCGCTGGCCGTGTCGCCGATGAGGCCGAGGGCCTCGGCCGCACGACCGCGCACAATCGGCGACTGGTCGTTCAATGCCGTGCGCAGGGCCGTCGCGGCGTCCGCGCGCGCCACCAGGCCCAGGGCGAACGCGGCCATCTGCCGCACCTCGGGCTCCGGGTCGCTGGCCATGAGCGCCGACAGCGGCCCGACGGCTTCCGCGAGCTTGACGCGTCCTGCGCCAAGCGCCGCGCGACGGCGGATCCTCGCGTCCGGGTCCTTCAGCATCGCGACGAGGTCGGCCGTCATCGGCGGCGCCTCGTCAGGCGCTTTCGTCTTCTTCTTCTTTTTCTTGCCCTCGGTCTCGGGCACGGCCACAGGCGGCGGCACCGGGTCGCGCAGCATCCGTTGATCTTCGAGTCGCAGGATCCACGCCAGCTTCTGCTCGTAACTCGGGCCGGCGACGGGCGTCGCCGCCCAGGTGACAGGGGCCGCGGACAGCGACGCCAGCAGCATGGCCAGCGCGATGCCCGCGCGGTGGAGGGTGCTCACGTGGACGAAATCTCCGTGTGCCGCAGCGTGGCTCGCGCGATGCGGTCGTGCTCGACCGCGACGCCGATGCCAGGGCCGTCGGAGGGCACCCGCACGGTGCCGTCTGGGCTGACCTCGATCGGCGGCTCGATGAGGTCTTCCGCATAGTATCTCCGGCTGGCCGCGATGTCGCCGGGCAAGCGGAAATTCGGCAGCGACGACAGGTGCAGGTTGTGCGCGCGGCCGATGCCGCTCTCGAGCATCCCGCCGTGCCAGACCGGCACGCCTGCCCGCTCGCAGAGGTCGTGCACCCGCCGGGACTCGAGGAAGCCTCCCATGCGACCTGGCTTGATGTTGATGATGCGGCACGCGCCCTCGCGCAGGGCCAACTCCGCAATCCGCGGCGACACGATCGACTCGTCCAGGCAGACAGGCGTCTTGAGGGCGCGCTGCAGGGTTGCGTGATCGAGCCAGTCGTCGTACTCGAGCGGCTGCTCGATCATCATGAGATCGAACTGGTCGAGCGAGGCCAGGTGCGTCGTGTCCGCCAGCGTGTACGCGGCGTTGGCGTCGACCATCAGGGGGATCGCGCCGAACCGCTCGCGCAGACGCGCGACGGGCTCGAGGTCCCACCCCGGCTTGATCTTGATCTTGATGCGCTGATAGCCGTCGGCGCGCTCTTCGGCGACGCGATCCTCGAGCTGCTCGAGCGAGTCCTGGATGCCGATCGACACGCCAGACGCCACCGGCCGGCCGCTGCCGCCCAGCGCTTGCCAGAGCGGCACGCCCTGCTGCTTTGCGTGCAGGTCCCACGCGGCCATCTCGATCGCCGCCTTCGCCATGTGGTGGCCGCGCACACGCGCCAGCGCCGGCCACACCCCCGACGGATGCGCGAATGCGCGCCCGACGACCAGCGGCGCCAGGAACTCGGTGACGATGTGCCAGACGGTCTCGGTGGTCTCGCTGCTGTAGTACGGGTCGGCGTCGGCGACCGACTCGCCCCAGCCATCGACGCCGTCGCCGCGGAGGCGGACGAGGACGAAGGTGCGATCGTAGGATCGTCCGAAGCTCGTCTCGAAGAAGCGCACGAGCGGCAGGCGAAGCAGTCGAACTTCCAGGCGGTCGATTGTCACGGGCGGGTTGGCGCGCGCGGCGAATGCCGCGGCGCATGATAGCACGGCGCTCCGGCTTGCCTGCGCCGGAAGCGGGCCGCTATACTCCGCCCACGTTGGAGTTCCGCCACATCGCTCTGGAGGGCCCGACTGGCGTTGGCAAGTCCGCCCTCGCCGAGCGCCTGTCCGCCCGGCTCGACGCGACGCTCGTGCAGGAAGACGCGGACAACCCGTTCCTCGCCGACTTCTATGCGGACCGGCCCGGAGCCGCGCTTCAGGCGCAGCTCTTCTACCTGCTCTCGCGCCATCGCCAGCAGAGCACGCTGCGCCAGTCGGATCTCTTCAGCCAGATCACGGTCAGCGATTACCTCTTCGACCGGGACAAGATCTTCGCGTATCTGAACCTCGACGACAACGAGCTGTTCATCTATCAGCGGCTCTTCGACCTGCTCGCGCGCGACGTCACGCCGCCCGATCTCGTGATCTACCTGCAGGCGCCGACCGACGTCCTGCTGCGCCGCCTCAAGGATCGCGCCCGCGACGCCGAAGAAGACGTCCTGATCCCTGACGCGTCGTATCTCCAGGAACTGAACGAGGCGTACCATCACTTCTTCTTCCACTACACAACGAGCCCCCTGCTCGTCGTCGAGACATCCGGCTTCGGCGCGCGTCCGACCGACGAAGTCGTCGATGACCTGCTTCGTCAGGTGGAAGGCATGGGCCGCGGAACGCGCTACTACGTGCCGCGCGGATGAGAACGGGGCAGGCCTGAAGGCCTGCGCGACAGACGCCGCCGAGGATGAGAACGGGCAGGCCTGAAGGCCTTGCGCTACAGACGTCGCGAGTCGGCAGGGTCAAGGTCGGCGCGACAGACACCGTGGCGAAGAGCCGCCAAGATTCAGTGGAAATGCGCCAATTCCGCCAGGTGTAGCGCAGGCCTTCAGGCCTGCCCGCACCCTCCTTCTGTAGTACCCTGTAACGCTTTATGGCCTGGTTCAAGAAGAGTCGTAAGCCCCTGGAAGGGCCCGCCGACAAGTCCAGCAAGATTCCCGAAGGCCTGTGGGTCAAGTGCCCCGGCTGCGCTCAGGTGATCTACAACAAGGACCTCGCGACCAACCTGCAGGTCTGCCCCAAATGCGGGCATCATTTCCGGCTCTCCTCCGTCGAGCGGGTTCGCATGCTGTTCGATGACGGCGTGTACGAGGAGCACGACGCGGACCTGGCCTCAACCGACCCGCTGCAGTTCACCGACACGAAGCCGTACAGCGCGCGACTGAAGGCAGGGCGCGCGGCAACGGGCATGAAGGACGCCCTGGTCTCGGCGACCGGACGTATCGAGGGCCGCCGGGCGGTGGTCTGCGCGATGGAGTACGGGTTCATTGGCGGGAGCATGGGCGTCGTCGTCGGTGAGAAGATCACGCGCGGGATCGAGCGCGCGATCGAGGAGCGGCTCCCGGTGATCGTCGTCTCGTGCTCGGGCGGCGCGAGGATGATGGAAGGCGCGCTGTCGCTCATGCAGATGGCGAAGATCAGCGCGGCGCTCGCCCGGCTCGATCGCGCGAGGCTGCCGTACCTGTCAGTGCTCACGGACCCCACGACTGGCGGCGTCACGGCCAGCTTCGCGATGCTCGGCGACCTCAATATCGCGGAGCCCCGCGCGCTGATTGGATTTGCCGGACCGCGCGTCATCGAGCAGACGATCCGCCAGAAGCTCCCCGACGGCTTTCAGCGCAGCGAGTTTCTCCTCGAGCACGGCTTCGTCGATCTCGTCGTCGATCGACGCGAGCTGAAGGCCGCCATCGCCCGGGCGCTCGGGTTCATGCTCCCCGCGGCTGCGCCCCAGGCACGGCAGGTCGAGACATCAGCGCCTATCGCGAGACCGTCGGAGTTCGAAACCACCGCCTGAGTGACCGGTGCGTGCCATGGGCCCATGCCCGGCTGGACCCATCCCCCACAGACCCACACACCTACAGACCCACAGACCACCCATGACTGAGCGCGAGTGGCTCGCGCGGCTCGAGTGGTTCGGCATCAAGCTCGGGCTCGAAACGATTGGCGAGCTGACGACGGCGCTCGGCCATCCCGAGCGCGCATATCCGGTCGTGCACGTCGCCGGCACCAACGGCAAGGGCTCCGTGGTCGCGATGATCGAGCGCGCGCTGCGCGCGTCGAATCTCCGCACGGGACGCTACACGTCCCCCCACCTCGTGCATCTCGAGGAACGCGTCGCCGTCGACGGCCAGCCGGTTCAGCCGGCTGAGCTCGATCGCGCGCTCGCCGTCGTCCATGGCGCAGTGGACGCGCGTGCCTCCGCGCATCCCGACCTGCCCGAGCCGACCTATTTCGAGGTCACGACGGCGGCGGCCTTCGAGATTTTTCGCAGCCGCCACGTCGACGTGGCCGTCATCGAAGTGGGCCTCGGCGGCCGATTCGACGCGACGAACGTCGTACAGCCAATGCTCTCGGTGATCACGTCCATCGACTTCGACCACGAGGCGCACCTCGGCACGACGCTGGCGGCGATCGCCGGCGAGAAGGCGGGAATCATCAAGCCCGGCGTGCCGGTCGTCGTCGGATCGCTCGCAGGCGAAGCGCTGGCGATCGTCGAGCAGACCGCGAGCCGCCTCGAAGCCCCGCTGCACCAGGCGCCGCGCGAGTGTGCCGTGCAGGCGCGGGCCACGGGCGACGGCCGGCGAGAGGCCCTGTTCGAGTCGCCGCGATCGTCGTATGGCCCGGTGACGCTGAGCCTGCGTGGCGCGCACCAGGTCGACAACGCGGCCGTGGCGGTCGTGGCGCTCGAGTACCTCGCGGCGGCGGGCATCCCGCTGGATCCCCGCGCGATCGTCACGGGCCTGGCCGACGCGCACTGGCCGGGACGGCTGCAGCGGGTCATTGTCGGCGAGCGCGCCGTGCTCGTCGACGGCGCGCACAACGCGTCAGGCGCACGGGCGCTGGCCGAGTACCTCCGCGAGACGCACGTCTCGGGGCTGCCGATCGTCTTCGGCGTGATGGCCGACAAGGCGATCGATGCGATGCTCGAGGCGCTTGCGCCGTTCGCACGGCCGCTCGTGGCCACGGCGCCCCGCGGACGCCGCGCGACGCCCGCCGCCGATCTCGCCGCGCGCGCGGCGCGTGCCATGCCGCCGGCGCACGTGATCGCGGAGCCCGACGTAGACCGAGCGCTCGAGATCGCGTGGCGCCATGGCCGCGAGATCGTCGTCGCGGGATCGCTCTATCTTGCCGGAGACGTCCTTGCGCGCCTCGCGTCGCCGGATCGCTGACGCGGTCGCGTTGCTGGCCGCGGAATCGGCGTGGTATCGTGGCCGGAAGTTGCGCCGCGCGTGCCGATCGATCGTGTTCGTGCTCCTGGCGTGCGGGGCGCTCTTCGTGACGCCGGCCCGCGCGCAGGATCTCGGCAACTGTCAGTCCTCCCGGCAGTGGACGTGGGAACGGCTTGGCGAGTATCACATCAAGCTCACCGGCCAGGTGGAGATCCAGTGCGGGACCGAGTCGATGTCGGCCGACCAGGCCGAGCTGTTCACCGACACCAACACGGTCATCGCCACCGGCAGCGTCGTCTTCACCAGCGGCTCGAGCCGCATCGCGGCGGATCGCCTCGAATACAACACCAGGACCAAGACCGGGACGTTCTATAACGCCTTCGGGACGGCCACGCTGCAGGAGCAGAAGAAGAAGCGGGGCGTCGCGGCCCCCGTCCAGCCGGTCCAGCAGGCATCGCTGTACGGCGGCCAGGAGCCGGACGTCTATTTCTACGGCGAGAAGGTCTCGAAGATCGGGCTCGAGAAGTACCGCCTGACCAAGGGCGGTTTCACGACCTGCGTGCAGCCGACGCCGCGCTGGCGGCTGACGTCAGGCACGGTCGTCCTCAACCTCGATCACTACGCCGTGCTCACCAACGCGCTCTTCAAGGTGAAGGGCATGCCGGTGCTGTATCTGCCGATCATGTACTACCCGATCAACAAGGAGGATCGCGCGTCAGGGTTCCTGATGCCCTTGTACGGGAGCTCCACGATCCGCGGGACAACGCTGAGCAACGCCTTCTACTGGGCGATCAACCGCAGCCAGGATGCGACGTTTCTCTATGACTGGTTCTCGAAGACCGGATCCGGAATCGGCAGCGAGTACCGGTACGTCGCCGCGCCGGGGTCCGATGGACAGATTCGGTTCTACAACCTGAAGGAACACGAAGCGGAGTACTCGAACTCGGACGGCAGCACGACGACCACGCCGGCCCGCGAGAGCTACCAGGTCATGGGCAACATGTCGCAGAAGCTGACGCAGAGGTTCCGCGCGCGCGGCCGCGTCAACTACTTCTCCGACATCTCCGTCCAGCAGACGTACAACCAGAACGTCTTCCAGTCGACCAACCGCCAGCGCGTCATCAGCGGGTCCGTCACCGGCACGGTCAGCAGCTGGAACATCAACGGCGCGTTCGACCACAGCGAGTTCTTCTACGGGACCACGCAGTCGACGCTGTCTGGCGGCACGCCCCGCATCACGTTTCAGCGCGCGGAGAAGCCGCTGTTCGGCTCGCCGCTCTACCTCTCGATTCAGGGCGAGGCCTCGCACCTGCTGGCCGAGCGGCGCACGCAAGCCGCGACGATCGATCAGGGCCTCTCGCGCTTCGACATCTTTCCCAGGCTGCGCTTCCCGTTCACCAAGTGGGAATTTCTGTCACTCTCGACGAGCGTGGCGTACCGCGAGACGTTCTGGACCGATCAGAAAGATCCGAAAACCGGGCTCAACCTCCCGGAGTCGATCAGCCGTCACTACTGGGATCTGTCCGTGCAGGTCAACGGCCCGACGTTCAGCCGCATCTTCAACCACCCCGGCAGCGGATACGCCGAGAAGCTGAAGCACACCATCGAGCCGTACTTCAACGTCGAACGTGTCTCGCCGATCGACGACTTCGATCACTACGTGCAGCTGGACGGCGTCGACACGGTCGTCGGCCGCGTGACGCGCGTCAGCTACGGCGTCACCAACAACTTCTTCCGGAAGCCGGGCGGACCCGGCGCGCGATCGAGTCAGATGGTGTCGGTGTCGCTCGGCCAGAGCTACTACACGGACCAGCGCGCCGCGCAGTACGATCTCAGCTACCAGACGGCCTACGGGTCGGCGCCCAGCCACTTCTCGCCGCTCGCGCTGCAGGTCCTGGCGACGCCCACCAACTCGATGACGGCGCAGTTCCGCGCCGAGTACGACACGCAGTTCCACGCGCTGCGGACGATGACCGCCAACGGCACCGTGGCGTTCGGGGACTGGCTGCACGCGACGGCCGGCTGGAGCCAGCGCCGGTTCATCGAGGGCCTGCCGGGGTTCGACGACCCGACGCGACTCGACCACTACCTGAACGCGAACACGAACTGGAAGTTCTGGGATCACCGGATCGTGGGGATGTACAACTTCAATTACGACATCCTCCGCAGCCGTTTCCTGCAGCAGCGGTTCACGACCGGCTACAACGCGCAGTGCTGTGGCTTCGCCCTCGAGTACCAGCAGTACAATCTCACTGGCATCTCGTCGAGCCCCGTGCCCGAGGATCACCGCTTCAATTTCACGATCACGCTGGCGGGCATCGGGACCTTCGCGAATATCTTCGGCGCATTCGGCGGCACGGGCGGCACGGGCACGACCGGCCCGAGCTACTAGCCGCCGGCCAGGCCGCCAGGGGAACACGATGATCGACGTACTCGTCACGGGCGGCGCCGGGTTCATCGGCAGCAACTTCGTACGCCATGCGCTCGAGGCGCATGCCGACTGGCGGATCACGACGCTCGACAAGCTGACCTACGCCGGGCGCACCGAGAC
>JBKPSY010000082.1:0-11368 GCA_046735235.1 Acidobacteriota bacterium
CACGAGGATCTTGCGCTTCGCCGGCGGGTCGTCGGCAGCGACGTAGAAGGGCCGGACGGCCGACTGCACGCCACGGGCTCGTTTCACCATGACGGCAGGTTAGCACACGCTAACTGCAAGGCGCAAGCGACAGCATCGCGCGCTGGCCGAAGTACTTCGTTCTGCTGCCCGTACAGCAAAAAGCCCAGCGGTTGCTGGGCCTTGGGCGCCGAACTGACGTTCGACCCTGTGAAATCAAGTGGTCGGGGCGAAAGGATTTGAACCTTCGACCCCTCGGTCCCGAACCGAGTGCTCTACCAGGCTGAGCCACGCCCCGACGTCCAACCATCCTACACTACGCCGTCCGCATCGGTCTACGGCCGGGGTGCAATGCTGCACCGTGCACGGCTCCTGCGCCCCGGCACCATGCGCTCCTCCGACGTATAATCCGCCCCATCCATGTCGTGGTGGCTATGGGCCCTGCTGGGCCTCGCGATGTCGGCGCTCGAACTCGCGACCGGCGGCTTCTTCCTCATTTTCTTCGGCGTGGGCGCGCTGTTCGTCGGCATGTTCACGGCGCTGAACCTCACCGGACCGCCTGAGGCGCAATGGGTCGAGTTCGCGCTGGCGAGCGTCGTGCTGCTCCTCGTGTTCCGGCGGCGCATCCTGCGGATGATGCAGTCGTCGCAGCCGGACCCAGGCGCACTCGTCGGCGAGATCGCGTCGACGCTCGGCGCTATCAAACCCGGTGAAATCGGCCGCGCCGAGTTGCGCGGCTCGGTCTGGTCCGCGAAAAACGCCTCGACTGCCGAGTTGCCTCGAGGCGCGCGATGCCGCGTTCAGAGCGTAGACGGCCTGACACTCGTCCTCGCCCCTGAGCACTGAAGGACACCCATGAGCTTCGGCATCTTCGTCTTTTTCGCGTTCGCCGTCCTTGTGCTGATCATCATCGCCAAGACGGCGGTCGTCGTCCCGCAGCAGAACGCCTATATCGTCGAGCGCGTGGGCCGATATGCCGCGACGATGCAGGCCGGGTTTCACATCCTGATTCCGTTCGTGGACGTGATCCGCTACCGGCACACGCTCAAGGAGCAGTCGCTCGACATCCCGGCGCAGATCTGCATCACGCGCGACAACGTGCAGGTGCAGGTCGACGGCGTGCTCTACCTGAAAGTGCTGAACCCGGAGCGCGCGTCGTACGGTATCTCCGATTACATGTTCGCGATCACCCAGCTCTGTCAGACGAACCTCAGAAGCGAGGTCGGAAAGATCGATCTCGACAAGACATTCGAGGAGCGGACGGCCATCAACACCGCCGTCGTCAGCGAACTAGACAAGGCCTCGGAGCCCTGGGGCGTCAAGGTGCTGCGCTACGAGATCCGCAACATCACGCCGCCGGCCGACATTCTCGCGGCGATGGAGAAGCAGATGCGCGCCGAGCGCGAAAAGCGCGCGGTGGTGCTTACGTCGGAAGGCCAGCGCGACGCGGTCATCAACGCGGCCGAAGGCGACAAGCAGCAGACGATCAAGGCGTCGGAAGCCACTCGCCAGCGGCAGATCAACGAGGCCGAGGGTCAGGCGCAGGCGATCCTTGCCGTCGCGACCGCCACCGCCGAAGGGATTCGCCGCGTGGCCGAGTCGATCAAGATCGACGGAGGTCACGAGGCCGTGCAGCTCCGGGTCGCCGAGCAGTACGTCACGCAGTTCGGCAAGCTGGCCGAAGGCAGCAGCACACTGGTACTGCCGGCCAACGTAAGCGACATCGGTGCGATGGTCTCGCTGGCCATGAGCGTCTTCCGGCAGGGTTTGCCGGACGCTCCTCCCCCGCCGCTGCCCAGGCGCTAAGCTGATCTCGTGGGCGCGGCCGAGTTCAGCCTGACGGCGCTCTATGCGGCTCTCGACGCCCAGCGCTGCGCGCGCGGCTTGACCTGGGCGCAGGCCGTGCGCGAGATCAACATCCCGTTTGCGCACGGGCCGTCTCGTCCAATCGCCGCGTCGACCATCACGAGCACACGGACGAAGGCGCGCGCCGAGGGCGATGGCGTGCTCCAGATGATCCGCTGGCTCGACCGCACGCCGGAAAGCTTCATTCCTGAATTCGTTCCAACGGAGGCCCCGGCCTTCAGACTCCCGCCGGCAGGGCCGAGTCAGGTGATTCGCTTCGACACGCGGAGACTCTACGCGGCGCTCAATGCTCGCCGCACCACGCGCGGGATGACGTGGGAGCAGGTCAGCCGCGAGGTCCGCGGCTCGACCGTCTCGACGCTTACGCACCTGGCCCGAGGGGGTCGCACCGGCTTTCCCGACGTCATCCGCATGACGCGCTGGCTCGAGCAGCCGCTTGCGACCTTCACTCGCGTGTGCTCGCGCTAGCGACCTGGTCGACCTGCCAGACCCGCTCGACCCGACCGACCCGCTCGACCCGACCGACCTGATCGACCCGACCGACCTGATCGACCTGCCAGACCCGCTACAATGTCCATGTGCCGCTGAAGGACGTGCTCGAGTCGTCCGTCCGGCCCGGCGAACTCGTCGAGCCGCTCGACAACCGCCGCATCCGATGCGTCGCCTGCGGGCACGCGTGTCCGTTGCCCGACGGCGCATCTGGCGTCTGCAAGGTCCGATTCAACCGCGGCGGCACGCTCTACGTCCCGTGGGGTTACGTCGGCGGTGTGCAGTGCGATCCGATCGAGAAAAAGCCCTTCTTTCACGCCAGTCCAGGCGCGCTCGCGTACAGCTTTGGCATGCTTGGCTGCGATCTCCACTGCAGCTACTGCCAGAACTGGGTCACGTCGCAAGCCCTGCGCGATCCCTCAGCCGTCTCACGCCCGCGGACGGCGACTCCGGAGGGCCTGGTTGCGGATGCGCTGGCGCACGGCGCGCGGGTGCTCGTCTCGACCTACAACGAGCCGCTGATTACCGCGGAGTGGGCCGTGGCGATCTTCAAGGAAGCGCGCGCGGCAGGGCTCAAGACGGCGTTCGTCTCCAACGGCAACGCGACGCCGCAGGTGCTCGACTACGTGCGGCCGCACCTCGACTTCTACAAGGTCGATCTCAAATCCTTCGACGATCGCCACTATCGCGAGCTCGGCGGGCGCATCGCGCCGATCCTCGACTCGATCCGGCGGATTCACGACCTGGGGCTGTGGCTGGAGATCGTCACGCTCCTCATTCCAGGATTCAACAACGGCGAGGACGAGCTGAAGCGGCTGACGGCATTCGTGGCGGAGGTGTCACCCGACATCCCGTGGCACGTGACGGCCTTTCATGCCGACTACAAGATGACCGATCGCCGCGACACGTCTCGGGAGGATCTCCTGCGCGCTGCGGCGGTTGGCCGAGACGCCGGCCTGCGATTCGTGTATGCGGGGAATCGTCCTGGAGACGTCGGAGACCTGGAAGACACGCACTGCCCGTCGTGTCGCGCAACCGTCGTGTCGCGGCTGGGCTATCACGTGAGGTCCTACGCGCTAACCAGCGATGGCGCCTGCCAGCGCTGCGGCACGATGGTGCCAGGACGATGGGATCCGTCGTTCGCCGGGCAGCTCGCCGATCGGCCGTTCCTGCCCGATCGACGTTTGCGGATTGTGTGAGCGCCGGCAGGGCTGAAGCCCTGCCCCGCGTATTCGCGCCTTTTTGAACCTTGAACCTTGAACCTATCCACCTCTCGTATGCATTTCGAGATGTGGATTCCGCTTGAGCGCGCTGGCGGGGACGAAGGCGCGGCGATCGCGTGAGGCGAGTCGATCTTCCGCGCCGCGATCCCGGCGCTGCTCCCATGTGCGTCGCAGGATCACCGCGAGGTCGGCGTCGCTCGCGCCCGCGCGCAGGAGGCCCCGCACGTCGAGGCCTGCCGTCGCGTAGAGGCACAAGTACCACATGCCGTCCGCCGTCAGGCGACTCCGATCGCACATCGCGCAGAATGGCGTCGTCGTCGACGCGATGATGCCCAGGGCCTGACCGGTGGCGAGGCGGAAGCGCGTGGCCGGCGCGGAAGGAGCGGACTCGGCGGGGGTGACCGGCCCGAGGCCGCTCACCAGTGTCGCCAGAATCTCATCGCGGGAGACGACCTGGTTGCCGGTCCAGCCGGTGGCGCCGCCGACGTCCATGTATTCGATGAATCGCAGCTCGGCATCGAGACGACGCGCTTCGGCAAGGAGCGCCACGAGCTCGCCGTCGTTCACGCCGCGGACGACCACCGTGTCGATCTTGAACCCGGGAAAGACGCGCGCCGCGGCTTCGAGACCGGAGCGAACTCGTCCCAGTTCATCGGCTCGCGTGAGACGCACGAAGGTGTCGCGGTCGAGCGTGTCGAGGCTGACGGTGATCCGCTGCAGGCCGGCCGCGCGCAGTGCCTCAGCCTGGTCGGCGAGCAGGACACCGTTGGTCGTGAGCGCAAGATCTTCCACGCCGTCGATTGCAGCCAGTTGCGCGACCAGCGCAGGGAGATCGCGCCGGAGCAATGGCTCCCCGCCCGTGAGGCGCACCCGGCGCACGCCGAGCCCCACGAACACTTTCGTCAGCCGGACGATCTCTTCGAAAGTGAGGATGTCGGTCTTCGGCAGCCAACTGTACTCCGCCTCCGGCATGCAGTAGAGGCAGCGGAGGTTGCAGCGGTCCGTCACCGACAGTCGAAGGCTCGTCAGCGGCCGCTGGAACGCGTCGATGGCCGCGATCATCGGCCGAGCAGCGCCTTCAGCTGCACGTTGTGGCGGATGACGTGCGACGTCAGCCAGTCGCCGATCTGATAGAGGGAAATCGTGCCCGTGCGGGAGTCGGTGAAGACGTGACGGGCGCGCGTCTCGTCGATGGCGGCGAACGTGTCCAGCACCAGCGCACGCGATGTCTCGAAAGCTTGACGCGCATGGTCGCGCGCCACGGTCAGCGGCGCGGTCACCGAGGCCGGCGCCTCGAGGCGTCCGGTCAGGCCGGTCGCGATCTCGGACCAGGGACGTTCGACGAACTCATCCGGGGGCGGCGTGGCCCGGTCGATGCGCCCGGAGACGATCGCCGAAAACACGCGATTGACCACAGCGACGTGAGCGGCGATCTGCGCGGCCGTCCAGCCGCCAGTCCGCGGCACGGCCACGGCCTCTGTAGCTGTGGTGGTGTCGTACCGGGCGAGGAATCGCCCGGAAGCGTGGTCGAACGCGGCACGGAGATCGTCAATCCGCGCCGCGTGCGTCTCGAGGCTCACGGCCAGCCGCGCGGCTCAGGCGCGATCGGCGGCGGGTGCGCAGTACTGATCGAAGGCGGCCATCAACTGACGCGCGATCGCGTCGGCCGACTGCCCTTCGATCTGACGGCGCTCCATGATGTAGACCAGCTGGCCGTCGCGGAGCAGGGCCACCGATGGCGACGAGGGCGGGTACCCCGTGAAATAGCCGCGCGCGCGGTCGGTCGCCTCGACGTCGGCGCCGGCGAACACGGTGGTGAGATGGTCAGGCTTGACGTCGTGGCTGAGTGCCATCGCGACGCCCGGTCGGGCCTTGCCGGCGGCACAGCCGCAAACGGAGTTCACGACGACCATCGTCGTCCCGGGCCGGGTCACGGCCTCATCGACGGACTCGGCGGTGCGCAGTTCTTCGAACCCGAGGGATGTCAGCTCTTCGCGCATCGGCGCGACGAAATATTCAGGGTACACAGCGGTCTTGGCTCCTTGGCGGGCGTGACGGCCCGGCTCTCATAGGATAGCGTACGGGTCCCCAAGGTTTCCGGGCCCTCTTGTGACCTCTCGCGTCCCTGCCATTCGCGTTCGCCTGCTCAACGACGCGCCGGTTCGCCCCAGCCGCGACTGGGTCGTCTATTGGATGGTCGCCGCGCGGCGCATCCGCTGGAATTTCGCGCTCGAGCGGGCTGTCGAGTGGGCTGCCGAGCTCGGCGCGCCCCTGGTCGTCTACGAGCCGCTACGCCTCGACTACCGGTGGGCCAGCGATCGATTGCACCAGTTCGTTCTCGACGGGATGGCCGACACGCGCGCTGCGTTGGCCGACCGCGGTGGCGTCGCGTACTTCCCGTGGGTCGAGCCCACGCCGGGCGCCGGCATGGGCCTGCTCGATGCCCTCGCCGCGAGGGCGCGTGTCGTGGTGACCGACGATTACCCCGCGTTCATGCTGCCGGCGATGGCGGCCGGCGCGGCGTCACGACTCGACGTCGCGGTCGAGGCCGTCGATGGCAACGGGCTGCTGCCGATGCGCCAGCCAGCCGGTCAGGTGTTCCCTACGGCGTATGCCTTCCGTCGCCATCTGCAGCGCACCTTCGGGGCCGGCATGCCCACCGCGCCCCTGGCGGATCCTCTCGAGGGGCTTCCGGATGTCCCGCCAACGGGGCTGGACCCAATCGCGACGCGCTTTCGGTCCGCGGCGGACGCTCTGATCGAGGGAGGGATGCACCTCGAACAGCTTCCAATCGACCACGCCGTGCGTCCAACAGACGCCCGGGGCGGCCCGGTTGCCGCCGAACGAACGCTCGAGGGCTTCCTCGAGAGGACCCTCACTCGTTACGCCGCGGAACGCAACCAGCTCGAGCTCGATGCCAGTAGCCGCCTGTCCGCGTTCCTGCACTTCGGCCACGTCTCGTCGTGGGAGGTGTTCACACGCCTGATGGCGCGCGAGGGTTGGCTCGGGCCGACGAGCGCCCGGGCCTCGGGCGCCCGCGAAGGATGGTGGGGCGTCAGCCCAGCGGCCGAGGCGTTTCTGGACCAACTGGTCACGTGGCGCGAGCTGGGCTTCAACATGTGCGTCGGTCGCCCGGCAGACTACGACCGCTTCGAGTCGCTGCCGCCCTGGGCGCGGGCCACGCTCGATCGCCATCGTGCGGATCCGCGCCGACATGTGTACGATCTGTCGACGTTCGAGCGCGGCGCCACGCACGATCCGCTGTGGAACGCGGCCCAGGGGCAGCTGCTTCGCGAGGGCCGGATCCACAACTATGTGCGAATGCTGTGGGGCAAGAAGATCCTGGAGTGGAGCCCCACGCCGGACGCCGCGCTCGACGTGATGATCGAACTGAACAACAAGTACGCGGTCGATGGGCGCGACCCGAACTCATACAGCGGCATCTTCTGGACTCTCGGGCGCTACGATCGGCCCTGGGCGCCCGAACGCGAGATTTTCGGCACCGTGCGTTACATGAGCTCCGAAAACACCGCGCGCAAGATGCCCGTAAAAGAGTACATTCGTCGTTTCGCGCCGACACCCGAGCCGCGTCTCTGGACCGACTGACCCGTGCCGACTTACGAAAAACGCAGCGTTCTCGACGTCACCCCAACCGATCTATTTGCCTGGCACACGCGACCCGGCGCCTTCGAGCGTTTGGCTCCGCCCTGGGAGAACATCCGCGTGCTGTCTCGCTATGGCGGGATTGCCGACGGCGCGCGAGTGACGATGGTGATCAAGCGCGGCCCGATGACGATCCGCTGGGAAGCGCTCCATCGCGGGTTCGTCGATGGCGTCCAGTTCCAGGACGTCCAGGTATCGGGCCCCTTCAAGCGCTGGATTCACACGCACCGCTTCGAGCCCGCTGGCGAGGGCCGCACCACGTTGGTCGATCACGTCGACTTCGCGCTGCCCTTCGGGCTGACCACAGTTGCCGGCGTGCTGGCGCGACGGCTGATGTCTCGCATGTTCGCGTTCCGGCATCGCCGGATCGCCACGGATCTCGCGCGCCACCGCGAGCTCGGCAAGGGCCGGCGCCTGCGGCTCGTGCTGACGGGGCGAGCCGGTTTCGTGTTGTCGCAACTCGCCGCATTTTTCAGCACCGGCGGTCACCTCGTCCACGTCTTCCCCACCGCCGAAGACGTGCGCATCGGCCCGTCCGCGCCCTCGTGGGGCCCGACGGCCGTCCCCGACTTCGCGGCGCTCGAACAGGCCGATGCGATCGTCCACGTCGGCCTTCACGCCGTCGGCGACATCCTGCAGACGCTGGATGCGCGCGCAAGCCGCGCGCGTGTCGTCGTCGCGCTGCCGACCGTTGCCGCGGCGGATCAGCCGTCCGTCTCTGCCGACAGGCTGCAATCCGCCCTCGATTCCACCTCCCGCCGCGTCGTCGTGCTCCTGACGCCGGGATTGCTGTCGTCCGAGGCGCTCCTCGACGGCGCGGTGCCGCCGGAGGCGCTCACGCCGTCGGTGGACGGCGCGTTCGTCGGGCTGGACGACCTCGTCGGCGCGACGTATTACGCGGTGTGCGACGACGGGCTGCGCGGCCTGCGGACGGTGACGATCGCCCGTCCGGACGAACCGGTGGCGGTGCCGCGCGAAGCAAGGCGCTGGGCCCCGGACGTGCGCGTGGTCCAGCTGCGCGTCCCCGACGCGGCAAACGTGCCGTCGATCACAGCGGACGGCTTCGTCCCGCTCAACCCGACCGTCGGCGCGACGATCCTCGCGGAGATGGGGTGGCCCGATGATGTGCAAAGTGCGAAGTGAAAAGTGCACAGTGAGTGAGGAGTGGCAATCGGAAGTGGAAAACTGGAGCGCGCAGCATCACGTTGCAGTCTTCATCGCCCACTCCAATTCGCACTTCACAATTTGCACTTGGCACTTCTATAAACCTCCCGCGGCTGATGTATAACTATTTCAAATATTTGTCTGTTTGAGATAAAGTCATTTTATGGGTCAGACGCTCCTGCAGAAGGTGTGGGACGCCCACACCGTGCGCCGGCTGCCGACCGGCCAGACGCAGCTTTTCATCGGCCTTCATCTCGTCCACGAAGTCACCAGCCCGCAGGCCTTCGACATGATTCGGGCCCGTGGCTGGGGCGTGGCCTTCCCGAACCGGACGTTCGCGACGGTGGACCACATCGTCCCCACCGCGAACCGCGCCCGGCCGTTCCTCGACACGATGGCCGAGGCGATGATGTCGTCGCTCGAGCGGAACGTCGCCGAGTACGGCATCCCGCTCTACAACATCGGCAGCGAGCACCAGGGCATCGTTCACGTGATCGGGCCGGAGCTCGGGCTGACGCAGCCGGGGATGACGATCGCGTGCGGCGACAGCCACACGTCCACGCATGGCGCGTTCGGCGCCGTGGCGTTCGGCATCGGCACGACCCAGGTGCGCGACGTGCTGGCGACGCAGTGCCTCGCGCTCGAGCCGCTGAAGGTCCGGCGCATCGAGGTGACCGGGCGGCTCGCTGAAGGCGTCTATGCGAAAGACGTCATCCTCGAGATCATCCGCCGGCTTGGCGTGAAGGGCGGCGCCGGCTACGCCTACGAGTACGCGGGATCGGTCGTCGACCGCATGTCGATGGACGAGCGGATGACGATCTGCAACATGTCGGTTGAAGGCGCGGCGCGCGTCGGATACGTCAACCCCGACGACACGACTTTCGCGTATCTCGACGGACGGCCGTTCGCGCCGCAGGGCGCCGACTTCGATCGCGCCAGGAAGTACTGGCAGTCGCGCGCGTCGGATTCGGATGCCGTCTACGACGACCGCGTGGTTATCGATGGCGATGCGCTGGAACCCACAGTCACATGGGGCATCAATCCGGGGCAGTCCGTCGCCGTCACCGGGTCGCTGCCGGATCCGCGCGACCTGCCGCTCGACGACCGCGCCGGCGTTGAAGAGGCGTTGCAGTTCATGGCGTTCCAGGCCGGCCGTCCGATTGCGGGCACGAAGATCGATGTCGCGTTCATCGGGTCGTGCACCAACTCTCGACTTTCCGATCTGCGCGAGGCCGCCCGGGTCGTCCGCGGGCACCACATCGCGACCCACGTGAAGGGCCTCGTCGTTCCCGGTTCCGAGGGCGTGCGTCGGGCGGCGGAGCGCGAGGGCCTTCACGAGATCTTCCAGGAGGCCGGCTTCGAGTGGCGAGGCGCAGGATGCTCGATGTGCCTGGCGATGAACCCTGATCGGCTCGAGGGCCGTCAGGTCTGCGCCAGCTCGTCGAACCGCAATTTCAAGGGTCGTCAAGGCAGCCCGACGGGGCGGACGCTGCTGATGTCGCCGGCCATGGTGGCCGCGGCGGCAATCGCCGGCGAGGTCGTCGACGTACGGCAGCACCTGGCCGAAGAGGTGACCGCATGAGCACCAGTCGCGTCGAACACGTCACCGGTCGCGGGATTCCGCTCCGGGGTCACGACATCGACACCGATCGCATCATCCCGGCGCGATATCTGAAGGCCATCTCGTTCGAGGGCCTCGAGCACCACGTCTTCGCCGACGATCGACAGAGCAATCCGGCGCACGCGTTCAACCAGCCACAGTTTCAGGGCGCGTCGGTGCTGCTCGTCAACCGCAACTTCGGCTGCGGGAGCTCGCGCGAGCACGCGCCGCAGGCGCTGCAGCGTTGGGGCATCAAGGCGGTGGTCGGCGAGGTCTTCTCGGAAATCTTCTTTGGCAACAGCGTTCAGCTGGGACTGCCCTGCCTCACCGTAGGCCACGAAGACGTGGAGCGGCTCATGGCGGCAGTGGAGGCTGACCCGACGACGCCGATCGACGTGGATGTCGTCGGCTTGCGCGTGACGTCCGGGAGAATCACGGCCTCAGCGACCATGGCGCGAGCCGCGCATGAAGCGCTGACCACGGGCCTGTGGGACGGCACGGGCCTGCTGCTTGCGGATTTCGATCAGGTGCGCGAGTTGGCCGATAGCCTGCCCTACGTCACGGGGCGGTGGTAGAAGGAGACTCCACAGATTCAGCGGGTTCTCTTTCTGCAGTGGCGCCGTCGCCGCCAGTTAGCCGGTGAGCGCGACGACGGGGTTCACCTTTGCCGCTTTTCGCGCGGGTCCGACACACGCGAGGAGTGCTGCGACGGCGAGGACGGCCGTGACCCCGAGGATCACCATCGGATCCAGCGCGCCGACGCCGTAGAGTTGCGACGCGATCACGCTCCGGAGCGCGACAGCCCCAACCAACCCGCCGACGAGTCCGATCCCCACAAGTAGCACCCCTTCGCGAAGGACCAGTTGCAGGATGCTGCGCGTGTCGCCGCCGAGCGCCATCCGAATGCCGATCTCGCGCGTGCGCTGGCTCACCTGGTACGCCAGCACGCCGTAGATGCCGACCGACGCCAGCAGCAGCGCGACGATTCCGAAGGCCAGCGACAACAGCATCGGGGCGCGGCGCGGGTTCAGCGACTGCTCGACCCGCTCCGCCATCGCGAACGTGTCGAACATCTGCAACTCGGGATCGATCTCCGCGAGCGCCTTCTGCACGGAGCCCGTGAGGCCCGCCAGATCGGCATTCCCGCGGGCTCGAAGCGCCAGGCCGATATCGCGGCGCGGATCCTGTGCGTAGGGCATGTAGTAGGCGCCGACCCGCGCGTTCTCGCCTTCCTCCAGCCCTTTCATCTTCACGCTGCCGACGACGCCCACCACCTGCAGCCAGGTCACCTTCGGCCCGGGCTTCACCACGTCATCCGGGCTGTCGGGCAAATACATCCGATGGC